>CANROF010000031.1 GCA_947632155.1 uncultured Oscillospiraceae bacterium | reverse complement strand
CCCGATTCCCATTTTGACACGGCCTGGCGGGACACATTCAGCGCCTCGGCGACATCAAGCTGTGACAGGCCGCGCTCCTTTCGGAGAGAAACCAGTCTTTCTTCAATGGACAAATTTCCACCTCCTTTCTCATTCGCTCCCTCAAATCAAGTGCACCTACGGTGGGCATCCTGACTCAATTTTAGCAAAAAAACGCCTGACTTCAACCGCCTGGAGCTTACCTTCGGCAAAAAAACTGTCAACCAACGGTTGCGTGGAGCACTATCAAAGCCTGAGAGGACAAAAAACACGCCGGGAAAATCTCGGCGTGTTTTTGTGTACCATTTTTCGATTATAAGGTCTTCTGGGCGTTGATCTTGATGCCGGGGCCCATGGTGGACGCGGTGACGCAGGAGCGGATATACTGGCCCTTGGCGGCGGCGGGCTTGGCGCGCAGGAGGGCGTTGAGGAGAGCGTTGTAGTTCTCCGTGAGCTTCTCGGCGCCGAAGCTGACCTTGCCGATGGGGCAGTGGATGATGTTGGTGCGGTCCAGACGGTACTCGATCTTACCGGCCTTGACCTCGGTGATGGCCTGGGTCAGGTTGGGAGTGACGGTGCCGGCCTTGGGGGAGGGCATCAGGCCCTTGGGGCCCAGGATCTTACCGAGACGTCCCACGGTGCCCATCATGTCGGGGGTGGCGATGACCACGTCGAAGTCGAACCAGTTCTCTTTCTGGATCTTCTCCACCATGTCCATGGCGCCCACGTAGTCGGCGCCGGCGGCCAGGGCCTCCTCCTTGCGCTCGTCCTTGCAGAACACCAGGACACGGCGGGTCTTGCCGGTGCCGTGGGGGAGGACAACGGCGCCGCGGACCTGCTGGTCGGCGTGGCGGGAGTCAACGCCCAGCTTTACGTGGAGCTCCACCGTCTCGTCAAACTTGGCCTTGGCGGTCTTGGTGATGAGCTCGAAAGCGTCCTGGGGCTCATACTGCACGGAGCGGTCGATGAGCTTGGCGGCGTCCTTATAATGCTTGCCTCTGAACATATTCTCAGCCCTCCTCTACAACGATGCCCATGCTGCGGGCGGTGCCGGCGATCATGCTCATGGCGGCCTCGATGCTGCCGGCGTTCAGGTCGTTCATCTTCGTCTCGGCGATCTTGCGGATCTCGTCCTTGGAGATCTTGGCGACCTTGTCGCGCTGGGGGACGCCGGAGCCCTTCTCGATGCCGCAGGCCTTCTTGAGAAGCACGGCGGCGGGGGCGGACTTGGTGACGAAGGTGAAGCTGCGGTCGGAATAGACGGTGATGACCACGGGGGTGATCATGCCCATATCGGCCTTGGTGCGCTCGTTGAATTCCTTGGTGAACATGCCGATGTTGACGCCATGCTGACCGAGGGCGGGGCCAACCGGGGGCGCGGGAGTCGCGCGGCCGGCAGGAATCTGAAGCTTGATGATACCTGTTACTTTCTGTGCCACTTTCGTGAACCTCCATAATATAGATGTGGTTAATGTGACGGAGCGGGTCTTTCGCTCCTCCCACAGTGCTGAGAGCACTAATGCCTTTCGGCGGGGTCTTTTTGGGAACTCAGTCGTCGGCTGACTCGATCTGGTCGAAATCCAGCTCCACCGGCGTCTCCCGGCCGAACATGGAGACGACGACGCGGACGATCTGCTTGTCCATGTCGATCTCCTCCACCGTGCCGAAGAAGCCCTCCAGCGGGCCGTCGTTTACACGGATGCGGCTGCCGATGTTGAAATTAAGGTGGAACTCGCGCCGCTCGACGCCAAGGGCCTGAATCTCCTCCTCGGAGAGGGGGATGGCCTTGTTGCCGGTGCCCACAAAGCCGGTGCAGCCGCGGACGTTGCGCACCAGATGCCAGCTTTCGTCGGTCATGATCATCTTCACCAGCACGTAGCCGGGGAAGACCTTGCGTTCCACGGTTTTTTCCACGCCGTCCACCGTCTCGGTGACAGTCTCCAGCGGGATGTTGACCTCCTGGATGAGGTCGGTCATGTTCCTGTTTTCGGCGGCTTTTACCACCGTGTCGGCCACGGCGTTTTCGTAGCCGGAGTATGTGTGGACCACATACCACTTCGCTTCCTGCGCCATCGCTTCTCCTTAACTGAAGAGGCTGATGAGGACCTCGACCAGCTTATCCGCCAGCCAGTCGAAGCCGCCGAGGACGACGGCGGAGGCGGCGCACACGGCCAGGACCACAAGGGTATTGTTGGTGGTCTGCTTGGCGGTGGGCCATACGACCTTTTTGAGCTCGCTCTTCATGCCGCGGAACCAATCCTTGATGCGGGTGAAGAACTTCTTTTCGGACTTTGCCATTCTTTCTCCTCCGTTACTTCGTCTCAGTGTGGACCGTGTGCTTACGGCAGAAACGGCAGTACTTCCTGAGCTCCAGCTTCTCGGGTGTGTTGCGCTTGTTCTTGGTCGTGTTGTAGTTGCGCTGCTTGCACTCCGAGCAGCGGAGGACGACCTTGACTCTGTTGTCTGCGGCCATTTGTTTCGGCACCTCCTATATTATTGCCTCCCTGCTTTATATTGGCCGACGGGGCGGATCTTTGACGAAAGGCGCACAAAAATAAAGCCTCTCGGCCGACAGGTGAAGAAATTATACCACCGGAAAGGGCGGTAGTCAAGAAAAATTTTTCTTGAAATTTTGTTTTTTGGCCATGCGGGGCTTTTTAATTGGATTCGCTCCCCCTCCCGTCGTAGGGGCCGATGACCACATCGGCCCACAACGTTGTAAGGGCCGGACACCGTGCCGGCCCCGTGTTGCGATTACATACCATCCCCAAATCAACGCATAAACCTACCAACCCCGCCGTAGGGGTCGCCGTCTCGGCGACCCGTCCCTCAATTCACCACTCAACTACCGATGAACGCGCAAACATCCCCGGATTTGCGTCATTTCCCCGTTGAACGGAGGGTTGACGCGAATCGGCAGGACGGGCCGGCACGGTGCACCATGGGCATTCCCTTCGGTCATCCGGCCCTTACGACGGAGATGGGGGTGTGCGTTCGACGGTGGGTAAGAGCGAATCGTAGGACGGGTCGCCGAGACGGCGACCCCTACGGCGAGAATTTGGGGTTTCAGCGTTTGACGGAAGGCGGTTTCGAATCGGAAGAATGTGCCGCCGTCCACGGCGGCCTCTTGCAATCCACCCGGTTTTGTTATACACTATACCCATCAAAAACCGGAGGTACTCACGATGCGCGTTATGGCGGTGGATTATGGGGATCAGAGGACCGGGGTGGCGGTGTCGGACGCCACCGGGACCCTGGCCGGGGAGGCGTTCGTGATAAACGAGTGGAACGCCGAGAGGCTGGCGGACAGGCTCATAGAGGTCTGCGAGAGCCGCGGGGCGGAGAGGATCGTCCTGGGGAATCCCCTGAACATGGACGGCTCCGCCGGGCCGCGGAGCGAAAAGAGCGGGGCGCTGCGGGACCTGCTCGCACAGCGCACGGACAGGCCCGTCATCCTGTGGGACGAGCGCCGCACCACCGTGGAGGCCCACAACATCCTCACCGCCAATGACCGCCGCGGCAGGCGCCGGAAGGAGACGGTGGACGCCGTGGCGGCCACGCTCATCCTGGAGGGGTACCTGGGGTCGCTGAAGCGGTAAAATTCATTAAAACCGTTAAAAGTTTGTCAATCTTGGGCCAAATTTCAGGGCAAAAAGACGAAAATGCCATAAAAAAGTCCTGATTCTTCATTGCGGGACTGTCATATACTGTGATATACTGTAAGCGTCAAAGCGGAAATTTCTTAAAAACCGCTTTGGCGCGGTTTTTTATGATAGGAGGTTTGGACGCGTGAATTTACCTAAGCTGCACGGGGTCCACGTTCCGCACAGGAAGAACACCGCGGATAAAAAAGCGGTGAGGATGCCGGCGCCGGCGTCGGTGACCATACCGATGTCCATGCACATCGGCGCCCCGGCCGATCCTGTGGTGAAGGTGGGCGACACCGTGAAGGTCGGACAGCTCATCGCCAGGGCCGGGGGCTTTGTGTCCTCGCCGGTGTACGCCAGCGTCTCCGGCAAGGTCAAGAGGATAGAGGACATGCTCATGTCCTCCGGCCGCTTCATGAAGGCCGTCACCATCGAGTCCGACGGCCAGCAGGCGGTCCTGGAGGGCATCGCGCCCCCGCAGGTCACGGACTTCCAGTCCTTCGTCAATGCCGTCCGGGACAGCGGCGTGGTGGGCCTGGGCGGCGCGGGCTTCCCCACGGCGGTGAAGCTCAGTGTCAAGGATTTGAACCAGATCGAGGCCGTCATCATCAACGGCGCGGAGTGCGAGCCCTACGTCACCTCGGACACCCGGACCATGCTGGACGACGTGGAGTGGATCGCGGAGGGCATCGCCCTTTTGCAAAAATACCTGAAGGCAAAGCGCGTGGTCATCGGCATCGAGGCCAACAAGCCCCAGTGCGTCAAGGCCATGAAGGACATGGCCGGCTCCATGAAGGGCGTGGAGGTCATGGCCCTGCCCGCCCTCTACCCCCAGGGCGGCGAGAAGGTGCTCATCTACCACACCACGGGCCGCGTGGTGCCGGAGGGGAAGCTGCCCATCGACGCCGGGGCGGTGGTCATCAACTGCACCACCCTTGCCGCCATCGCCAAATACATAAAAACGGGGATGCCCCTGGTGGAGAAGGTGGTCACCGTGGACGGCTCGGCGGTCCGGGAGCCCAAGAACGTCATCGCCCCCATCGGGGCTTCCATGCAGTCGCTGTTTGACTTCTGCGGCGGCTTCAAGTCGGAGCCCAAAAAGGTCCTCTACGGCGGGCCCATGATGGGCATCGCGGTGCCCAACACCGATTTTCCCGTGATGAAGAACACCAACGCCATCCTGGCGCTGGACGAAAAGGACGCCGTTTTGCCGGAGCCCACGGCCTGCATCCGCTGCGGCTCCTGCGTGGACGCCTGCCCCCTGCGGCTCATGCCGGCGGCCATCGAGGCGGCGTACAATAAGCGCAATGTGGACAGGCTCCGTGAGCTCCACGCCAACCTGTGCATGGAGTGCGGCTGCTGCGCCTTTGTGTGCCCGGCCAAGCGGATGCTGGTGCAGACGAACAAGCTGGCCAAGGGCCTCATCGCCGCCGACAACGCGGCAAAGAAGGCCGAGGCCGACAGAAAAGCCCGCGAGGCCGCGGAAAAGGCCGGAAAGGAGGCGGCGGTAAAATGAGTGAACTGACAGTCAGCGTATCCCCCCATCTCCGGGGCCCCCGCACCACGCAAAAGATCATGCTGGACGTGCTCATCGCCCTCTGTCCCGCCCTCGTGGCCTCCGTGGTCATCTTCGGGTGGCGCTCGCTGCTTTTGACCGGCGTGTCGGCGGCCATGTGCGTGGCCTGCGAGTATATCTGGGAAAAGCTGATGCGCCAGCCCGTCACCGTGACGGACCTGTCCGCCGTGGTCACCGGCGTGCTCCTGGCCTTCAACGTCCCCTACACCATGCCCGTGTGGGAGCTTTTGGTGGGGGACCTCGTGGCCATCATCTGCGTCAAGATGCTCTTCGGCGGCATCGGCTGCAACTTCGTAAACCCGGCCTTAGTGGGCCGCGTGGTGATGTTCTTCTCCTTCACCGCCGACATGACGAATTTCCCCGCCCCGGCGGGGACGGTGGACGCCCTGACCTCCGCCACGCCCCTGGCCCTCATCCGCGCCGGCTCCATCGGCTGGAGCGAGCTTCCCCAGCTCCTTCTGGGCGTCCACGGCGGCGTTTTGGGCGAGACTTGCGCCATAGCCCTTATATTGGGCGGCGCGTACCTCTGCGTCCGGCGGGTCATCAAGCCCATTATCCCCCTGGCGTATTTGGGCTCCTGCCTTCTCTTCATGTGGATCTTCGGCTCGCCCCAGCCGGTGTTGGCCGTGTTCTCCGGCGGACTGCTCCTGGGCGCCATATTCATGGCCACGGACTACGTCACCACCCCCACCACGAATTTGGGCAAGCTCGTCTTCGGCCTGGGGTGCGGACTGCTGACGGCGATGATGCGCTGCTTTGCCAGCTCCGCCGGGGCCGTGACCTTCTCCATACTTCTCATGAACCTTGTGGTGCCGTACATCAACGACCTGACGGCCCCCAAGCCCTTTGGAGGTGTTGAGGCAAAATGAGCAAAGAGACTTTCAACGAATACATAAAGCCCTTCCTGGTGCTGGTGTGCATCTGCCTCGTGGTGTCCTTCCTCCTGGCGTTCACCAACTCCAAGACCGCCCCGGTGGTGGCGGAGAACCAGCGCGTCGAGGCGGAGAGGACCCGCCAGGCGGTGCTCCCCGGCTCCGCGAGCTTCACGGAGCTCGACGTCTCCGGCATGGAGGGCGTGGACAGCGCTTTCCGGGAGGACGGCGGCGCGGGCTACGTGGTCACCGCCGGGTACAAGGGCTACGGCGGCGGCATCGTCACCGTCACCGTGGGGCTTGATAATGACGGCAGGGTGGTGGGCATCTCCGCCAACGTCAGCTCCGAGACGAAGGGCATCGGCTCCAAGGCCGGCCAGGAGAGCTACCTCTCCAACTACAGGGACCTGGTGAACGCCGCCGCGGCGGAACAGGTGGACACCATCTCCAACGCCACCTACTCCAGTACCGCCGTGCGGAACGGCGTCTCCACCATCCTCCGGAATTTTGAGAGCATAAAGGGGGCGGCTGCGAAATGAGAGATAAAATGAAGATCCTCTTAAACGGCATGTTCAAGGAAAACCCCGTCCTCATCCTGGCCCTGGGGTGCTGCTCGGTGCTGGCGGTGTCCGTCAGCGTCTCCGGCGGCTTCGGCATGGGCGTGGCGCTGACCTTCGTGCTGGTGTGCTCCAACGTGGTCATCTCCCTTTTGCGGAACATCATCCCCTCCAAGGTCCGCATCCCCTGCTACATCGTGGTCATCGCCACCTTCGTGACGCTGGTGGAGATGCTGATGGAGGCGTATTTAAAGTCCCTCTACGACTCCCTGGGCGTATTTTTGAGCCTCATCGTGGTCAACTGCATCGTTTTGGGCAGGGCCGAGATGTTCGCCAGCAAGCACGGCGTTGTGGACAGCTTCTTTGACGGCCTGGGCATGGGCATCGGCTACACCATGGTCATCGTGGGGATGTCCGTCGTGCGGGAGCTCTTCGGCTCCGGGACGCTCCTGGGCTGCCGCGTCATCCCGGAGGGCTATCAGCTCGGGATATTGACCCAGGCCCCCGGCGGCTTCTTCCTCTTCGGCTGCGCCATCGCCATTCTGGTGGCGGCCATGGCAAAGAGGGGCAAAAAATTCGAGCCCAAGATGGGCTGTGACGGCAACTGCGCCGCCTGTCACTCCGCTTGTGAGGACAGAAAGGAGGCCGAGGCGAAATGAAGATCTTCCTCATCCTGTTTACACTGGTCTTTACCGAAAACTACGTTTTGGTGCAGTTCCTGGGCATCTGCCCGTTTTTGGGCGTCTCCCAGAAGTTCAGCTCCTGCATCGGCATGTCCGGGGCCGTCATCTTCGTCATGACCCTGGCCTCCGCCGTCACCTGGGTCATCTACAACACGCTGATGGTGGCCTTCGGCCTGGAGTTCATGCGGACCATCATCTTCATCCTGGTCATCGCGGCCTTAGTGCAGCTCGTGGAGATCGCCCTGAAAAAGTACATGCCGCCCCTCTACAAGGCCCTGGGCGTGTATCTGCCGCTGATCACCACCAATTGCGCGGTGCTGGCCGTGACTATCCTCAACATCGACAACAGCTATAATTTCCTGGAGTCCTGCGTCTCCGGCTTCTCCGCGGGCCTGGGCTTCTCCGTGGCGCTGATCCTCTTCTGCGGCGTCCGGAAGAGCCTGGAGCGGGCAAAGCCCCCCAAGTGCTTTGAGGGCCTGCCCATTTCCCTCATCGCGGCGGCCTTCACCAGCATGACCTTCATGGGCTTCACCGGCATGGCCGAGAACATGTTCGGCGGCTGAGGGGAGGTAGAGATATGACAGCGATTTTGAACGCGGTATGGATCCTGGCGGCCATCGGCGCCGTGTGCGCGGTGCTGCTCATCCTGGCCTCCAAATTCATGTACGTCCCCGTGGACGAGAAATTCCCCAAGATTCGGGAGTGCCTGCCCGGCGCCAACTGCGGCGCCTGCGGCTACGCCGGGTGCGACGGCTACGCCTCCGCCCTGGCCTCCGGGGACGAGACGGCCATCAACAAGTGCGTGGCCGGCGGCGACGCGGTGGCAAAGGCCCTGGCGGGCGTCACCGGCGCGGAGTTTGCGGACGTGGTGGAGCAGGTGGCTGTCGTCCGGTGCTCCGGCGACTGCGGCACCGTGAAAAATAAGCAGGAATACCAGGGCCTCTCCTCCTGCGCGGCGGCGAAGCTCCTATACGGCGGCCCCTCCATGTGCGTCTACGGGTGCATCGGCCTTGGCGACTGCGAGCATATCTGCCCCGAGCACGCCATCCGGGTGGTGGACGGCCTGGCGCGGGTCAACTTCCGGGCCTGCATCGGCTGCGGCATGTGCGTCAGGACCTGCCCCAACCAGGTCATCACCCTGATGCCCGACGTGGAGCGGGTCGTCGTGGGCTGCCGAAATATCGAAAAGGGCGCCAACACGAGGAAAGCCTGCTCCAAGGGCTGCATCGGCTGTAAAAAGTGCGAAAAGGAGTGCCCCGCCGGAGCCATCACCGTGGTGGACAACCTCTCCCGCATCGACTACGACAAGTGCATCGACTGCGGCCACTGTCAGGAGGTCTGCCCCGTGGGCTGTGTCCACTACCGCGACTTCCGCGGCGCGCATACCCACCCGGAGGGCAAACCGGCCTGAAGAGGCTATTAATTCCAACAGAGAGCGTGCGGAGAGCCCGGGACGAATTCCGCGGAATTCGTCCCGGGCTCCCGGTTTTTTGCGCTTCGAAAAAAATTTTGCGATTCGACAGGATTCGACAAAACCTCCTATTTACATTTTGTCCAAATCGCGGTATTATTTGATTACAGCTTATCCGAGCTTCGAAATATCCCATCGAAGACCGTAAGCTCATATCTTTATCCCACAACCCTATCTTAGGCGGACCGCAAGGTCCGCCCCCCTTTTTTTGCCCGCCCCGGTATTCGCGCAAGTCGTTTCGTTAAAAAATCGCCGCGCAAACGCGCGGCGATAACCATTTTCGGAGGGGTCGCAAATATCGAAAACAGGTGGTAAATCGGGAAAAGCCGTGTCAGATATGGCTGTGGCGGACGCGCAGGGGCCGGGGGGCGCGGTGGGGGCGGGGCGCGTTTGCCGCGCGGAGGCGGCGGATGCACAGGACGCAGGCGGGGATGAGGAAAATGTCCGCGGCGACCCAGGCGGCGGGGGAGGCGCAGCAGGCGGCGGCGTAGCCGTACACCGGCACTAAGAGCTTGCCCACGCAGGACCTGGCGGCCATCTCGAAGACCCCGGCCAGTATGGCCAGCGCCCCGAAGCCCATGCCCTGAATGGAGAAGCGGACGATGTTCACCAGGGCCAGGGCGAAGAAAAAGGCGGTGTTGGCGCGGATGAACCTGGCGGAGAGCTCCTTCAGCAGCTCCACCTGGGACTCGCCGGAGTCGATAAAGAGCATCGCCAGGACGGGCGCCAGCAGGAGCATGGCCCCGAAGGCCGCCAGCGAATACACAAAGCCCAGCACCGAGCAGTCCCGGACGCCCTCCCCCAGGCGGTCCAGCTTTCCGGCGCCGGAATTCTGGCCGCAGTAGGTGGCCATGGCCGCGCCCATGGCGTCAAAGGGGCAGGCCAAAAGCTGCGTCACCTTGGAACCGGCCGTGACGGACGCCACGTAGAGGCTCCCCAGGTCGTTGACGGCGGACTGGAGGACGATGGACCCCACGGCGGTGATGGAGTACTGCAAGCCCATGGGGATGCCCATGCCCAGAAGGTCCAGGCACAGCCTGGGGCTCAGGCGCCGCTCCTCACGGCGCATCCGCAGGATCGGGAAGCGCCGGAAAACGAAGAGAAGACAGCACACGCCGGAGACTCCCTGGGACACCACCGTGGCAACGGCGGCGCCGGCCACGCCCATGTGTCCCGCCAGGATGAGCACCACGTCCAGGACGATATTCAAAACCGACGACAGCGCCAGAAAATAGACCGGCGTGCGGCTGTCCCCCAGGGAGCGTATGACGCCCGCCAGGAGGTTATAGAGATACGTCACCGGTATGCCCATGAAGATGATGAAGATATACCGATAGGAATTATCGAAGATGTCCGCCGGGGTGTGCATGGCGGTGAGGATCCTCCCGCACAGGACGCCGGTGGCGGCGGTCATGACCAGGGCGAAGAGCGCCGAGAGCGCGGCGGCGTTGTAGACATACCGCCGGAGCTTTTCGTGGTCCCCGGCGCCCATGCGCTGGGCCACGGGGATGGCGAAGCCGCTGCACACGCCGGTGCAGAAGCCGATGACCAGAAAGCTCACGGAGCCCGTGCAGCCCACGGACGCCAGGGCCTGGGAGCCCAGGAGCTTTCCGACGATCATGGTGTCCACCATGTTGTACATCTGCTGAAATAAAAGTCCGAAGAGAGTGGGGAGCGTAAAGCCCAAAAGGAGCCTCATGGGGCTGCCCTGCGTCAGATCACGGGTCACGGGAAGATGCCTCCATACCTGGAAAAATAGGGTCCATATCGAGCCCATATTATAGCGCCCCGCCCCGGCGTTTCCAATCTCCAAACCGCATAAACTTTTCCGCGTTTTGCATCAATATTGTGAAAGCTTTGACGATTTCCCCCGCCGCGTCCCGGTTTTCCGGGGGGCATTATTTTTTTGTGGACAAAGGGACATTTATGAGGTATAATGTTAAGATAAGGAAAAAACGGGCAGGCCGTTTCGCCGCCGCGGCGCGGCGGGGAGGGAGGAAAAATGGAATTCGTACTGAGACTTTTGGCGGCGGGAGCCGTGGGGTATCTTTTGGGCTCCGTATCCTCGGCGCTGGCGGTATCCTATGCCGTCAGCCGCAAGGACGTGCGCAACTACGGCAGCGGCAACGCCGGGGCCACGAACATCGCCAGGCTCTTCGGCATGGCGGCGGGGGTGGCGACCTTCCTGCTGGACGGGCTGAAGACCGTGGCCTCCATGGCCTTGGGGCGGCTCATCGGCGGGTACGACGGCTTTTTGCTGGCGGGCGTCACGTGCCTTCTGGGCCACTGTTTCCCCGTCTATTTCGGCTTCAAGGGCGGGAAAGGAGTCTCCGTGGGGGCGGCCCTGGGGCTGATGATCCACTGGAAGGTCTTCGTCATCATCGTGGCGGTCTTCTTCGTGACCTTCTTCCTCACAAAGCGCGTCTCCGCGGGGTCGGTGATGTGCGCCGTGACCTTCCTCCCGGCGGAGCTCATCGCGGGCTTCCGGGACTGGAAGACGCTGGTCATGGGGGGAATATGCGGCCTCACCGTGCTCATTATGCACCGCGGGAACATAAAAAGGCTCCTCCAGGGCACAGAAAAGCCCTTCAAGCCCCGGAAACTCCGTTCCCCCAGGCAAAAAAAGAAATAATATCCGGCTTTTGCCCGGGAAATTCGGAAAAAACTGTGGCATTTCGGAAAAATGTGTGATATAGTAATCATGTATACATGTATATTCATATATTTCTAAAACCGCGGTGCGCGACGGCGCCTTTGGCACTTTTTATAGAGGGAGGTAAGAGCGTTGAAGATACTTACGGCCGCATTGCTGGGGCTGGTCCAGGGCGTGGCGGAGTTCCTGCCCATTTCCAGCTCCGGACACCTTTCCATTTTGCAAAATCTCTTCAAGCTGGACTACGCGGAGAGCGAGCACCTGCTTTTTGACGTGCTGCTCCACGTGGGGACGCTGGCGGCGGTCTTTATTTTCTACTGGAAGGACATAAAGGCCATGGTCCGGGACACCGTGTCCTTTATCGCCGGCAACACCCAGGATTCCGGGGAGGAGGGGCGGCTGAAGCCCTCGGTGAGGCTGGTGTTCCTCATCATCGTGGCCACGCTTCCGCTGGTCGTGGTGCTGCCGTTCACGGACGCGGTGGAGAGGCTTAGCGCCAACACGCCCTTCATCGCCTTCGCCCTTATCATCACCGGCGTTCTCATCTACGTCTCCGGCAAGCTCAGCGAGGGGCGCCGGACGGAAAAGACCGCCTCCATCCTGGACGCTGTGGCCGTGGGCGCGGCCCAGGCCGTGGCGGTGATACCGGGGCTGTCCCGGTCCGGGACCACCATCACCGTGGGGCTGGCCCGGGGCTTCCGCCGGGATTTCGCGGTGCGCTTCGCTTTCCTCCTGTCCATCCCCGCCGTGCTGGGCTCCACCCTGGTGACGCTGCTGAAGGCCGTTTTGAACGGCGGTATCGTCTGGGCCAACGTCCCGGCCTACCTTGTGGGTATGGCGGTGGCGGGCGTCGTGGGCTACGGGGCCCTGGTCTTCCTCAAAAGGATCGTCTCCAAGCCCGACGGCTTTTCCAAATTCGCCTACTACTGCTGGGGCGTGGGCGTGCTGTCGCTGATACTTTCAATATTTATCCACTGAGCTTCTATCTGATTTGAGGTTACGTTTTCATGGCTGAGCAAAAGAAAAAAACCACTGCTGCCGGGGGAACCTCCGGCAGCAGGACTTCAAACGGCAAAAGGTCCTCCCAGGGCGCCAAGACCGCCCGGAGCTCCGGGACCGCCAAAAAGTCCGCATCCAACGACGCCCGCAGCGCCGCCGCCCGGAAACGGGTGGAGGAGAACAGGATCCGCCGGCGCAAGACCCGGGGGGCCCTGGTGCTGCTGGCGCTGTGCCTTTTCACGGTCCTGGGCTACTTCAATACCGACGGCATCATCATAAAGTTCCTGCGGGGCGCCTTCACGGGGCTCTTCGGCGGGGGCTTCTATATTCTGCCTCCGGCGCTCCTGCTGGCGGCGGTGATCCTGGTCATGTCCGGCACGGAGCCCGCGGGGGCCCGGGTCGTGAGCTGCGTGTGCCTGCCGCTGCTGGTGTCGGCCTTCTGCCAGCTCTTTTCCAAGGCCGACTATGCGCTGGGCGCCAAGATGTGGCCCCTCCTGTGGGCCGACGGCAAGGGCCTCACCGGAGGCGGGGTCCTGGGCGGCACGGTGGAGATCGTCTTTGCGCTGCTGTTCTCCAAGGTGGGCGCCGCCATACTCTTCGTGTGCCTTATGGCGCTGGCCGGGCTCAGTATCTCCGGCCTCACCCTCAGGACCATCGTGGACATGGCCCGGGACGGCCGCCGCGCCCGGGAGGAGCGGGAGTATGAGGGCTACCTGAACGCCCCGGAGCCCGCGCCGGAGGCGAAAAGGCCCGCCCCCGCAAAGGAACAGCCCCGGGTGAGCCCGGCAGCCCCGCCGCCGGAGCGCCGCCGGGCGGCCATCGACATACCCATGGACGGCGACGAGCCGCGGGAGGTCCAGGAGCCCGCGAAAAAGCAGGAAAAGCGCCCGTCCTTCTTCAATAAGACCAAGGGCGCCCCGGCGCCGGACAGCCTTTTTGAGCGGCCGGAGCCGAAAAAGGAGGAGCCGGAGCAGTCCGCGCCCCCCGAGCCGGCGCCGAGAAGGCCGGAGCCGGAGCCGGAGCCTGAGCCTGCGCCCGCGCCGGGGCCGGAGGCCGCGCCCGAGCCCGTAAAGCCCGCCCCCGCGCCGGAGGAGTCCCCCAGGGCGGTGCCCAGGGACCTGAAGGTGGAGGTCATCCCCCGGGAGCCCGTCCCCGCGCCCCAGCCCCCCGCGGCAAAGCCCGCGCCGGCGCCCCTGGAGCCGGAGAGAGCCGCCAAGTCCGACGTCTCCGACGCCGCCGGGGAGATCGCCCAGCTTGTGGACAGCGCCGCCAGGCGCGACGTGGAGGAGGCCCTGCGGGTCTACCAGTTCCCCACGGTGTCGCTTCTCAATGAGCCCGTCCGCTCCGGCAGCCGCGACAGCGAGGACGAGCTCCGCGCCACCAGGGAGCGGCTGGAGCTGTGCCTGCGCTCCTTCGGCGTCAACGTCAGCATCTCCAACATCGTCCACGGCCCCAGCATCACCAGGTACGAGATGGAGCTGGAGATCGGCGTCAAGCTCAATAAGCTGACGAACCTGGCCGACGACATCGCCCTCGCTTTGGGCGTCACCGGTGTGCGCATCGCCGCCATCCCCAACCGCATCTCCACCGTGGGCATCGAGGTCCCCAACAAGAACGTCTCCACCGTCTACCTCCGGGAGATCATCACCGCCCCGGAGTTCCGCAACGCCAAGTCCAAGCTCACCTTCGCCATTGGCAAGAACATCTCCGGCGACGTGATGGTGGGCAATATCTCAAAGCTCCCGCACCTTTTGGTGGCGGGCACCACCGGCTCCGGCAAGTCCGTGTGCTTAAACTCCCTCATCCTGAGCCTCATGTACAAGGCCAGCCCCGATGAGGTGAAATTCATCATGATCGACCCCAAGAT
Organism: uncultured Oscillospiraceae bacterium; assembly: GCA_947632155.1. Lineage (GTDB taxonomy): Bacteria > Bacillota > Clostridia > Oscillospirales > Oscillospiraceae > RUG626. The sequence goes on along the minus strand of CANROF010000031.1, from coordinate 17,547 downwards.
GGTGGAATTCAAAATTTACAACGGCATCCCGCACCTGCTGATTCCCGTGGTCACGGAGGCCAAAAAGGCCGCCGGGGCCCTCCAGTGGGCGGTGGTGGAGATGATGAAGCGCTACCGCCTCTTCTCCGACGTGGGCGCCCGGGACATCGCCGGGTACAACGAGCAGCTTGACGAGGACACCCCCAAGATGCCCCAGATCGTGGTGATCATCGACGAGCTGGCTGACCTCATGATGATCGCCGCCAAGGAGGTGGAGGAATCCATCTGCCGCGTGGCCCAGATGGGCCGCGCCGCCGGGGTGCACCTGGTCATCGCCACCCAGAGCCCCCGCGCCGACGTCATCACCGGCCTTATGAAGGCCAACATCCCCTCCCGCATCGCCCTGAAGGTGGCGTCCTCCCTGGAGTCCCGGATCATCCTGGACGCCGGAGGCGCGGCGGACAAGCTGGTGGGCAACGGCGATATGCTCTACGCCCCCATCGGCGTCTCCAAGCCCGTGCGCATCCAGGGCACCTGGGTGTCCGACGAGGAGCGGGAGCGGGTCATCGAGTTCGTGAAGCAGTCCGGCGAGGCCACATACTCCGAGGACGTGATACACGAGATCGAAAAGGCCGTCCAGGACAAGGAGAACGGCGGCAAGGGCGCTGAGCGTCCCCAGGAGGAGAAGCTCAAGGACTACGACGAGCTCCTGCCCCAGGCCGCGGACATCATCTTCGAGACGAATCAGGCCAGCGTCAGTATGCTCCAGCGCCGTTTGAAGCTGGGCTACGCCCGGGCCGCCCGCATAGTGGACCAGCTTGAGGAGGTGGGCGTTTTAGGCCCCTTCGAGGGCTCCAAGCCCCGCCAGATCATCATCACCCGCCAACAGTGGCAGGAGATGCAGTTCATCAACGGCACCGCCCCCGTCGGCGCCCCCGCCCCCCCGGAGCTCCCCGCTTTGCCGGAGGACGACCCCCCGGAGGAGGAGTAAAGCGCCGCCGTCCCGCGCGTTCCCCTTGTCGAAAAAGCCCGTCAGGGCTTTTTCGACAGGTTGACCCCCCAGCCCGTTCCGGGCTGGGGGGTATTATATTGGACGATTTGCTACGCCGTCGCCGTGAGGGCCAGGGTCAGGATACCCTCGTTTGCCGCGTAGATTCCCGGAAGGTCGGTGAGCGGCAGGGGGTTTTGGCCGCGGCCGGCCTCGATGGTGTACCCGGGCCTGTCGTAGCTGGCGATGAACCAGTCCTTGTACCCCGCGTAGCCCGAGGCGACGGGGACCAGCTCCACCGAATACCCGCTGACGGCGGAGAAGCGCTGGGCGATCTCATAGGAATTTTGAGGCAGATAGTTTAAATATTTCCAGTAGATCACCTCTCCCTGGGTGTGATAGGACAGCGTCAGCGTGAAGTCGCTTGCCCGGGTGAGGTTATAGACGGCGCGGCTCTCCGGAATTTCCAGGGGCGCCGCGCCCACATAATCTCTCGGCGCCGGGGAAACATAGCCCAGGGCGAATTTTATCTCCCGGGCCTCATTCCACCCCGCGGGGTACTGGAGATTCGGGTCCACGCCCCGGATGTTGGCTTTCCACCCGGAGGGAAAGGGCACCGACGGGTAGTCCGCGGCGATGGCCGCGGCGGCGTCGTAATACGCGCCCTCCGTCAGCTCCCCGGTGACCAGCGCCACGCCGTCGGGATTCACCATGGGCATCATATATAATGTGGTCAGCGCAAAAAGACTCCCGGCGTCCTGCCCGAAGAGCGTGCCTCCGGCGGAGTAGGCCCGGGCATATCTTTCCAGAAATTTCATGAAAAGCGACGTGGTTATCCACTCGTTGGCATGGTGGGCGGCGTTGTAAAAGACCTGATTGGCCCCGGAGCCCATCTTCAGCGTGTGCAGCGACCGGCCCATGACGCTGGCGCCCGCGCTGCCGGCGGTGATGAAGGGGTAGCGGGCGGTGAGGCCCCGGACGCACAGCTCCAGGTACGACGGCGTCATGGCCACCTCCCCGGACACCACGTCGAAGCCCCGGGGGACGATAAGCGACGAGCCCACCCGAAGGCGCGTGGGGTCCAGGCCGGGATTTGCCGTCTCCACGGCCAGGAGCGTGGTGCCGGAGGCGCGCGCCAGGTCGTACAGCGTATCCCCCGGCCGGACGGTGCGGCGGTAAAAGCCCGTGAGCCACGATTCCAGCGCGGCCCATGTGGCGGGCCCCGCCACGCCGTCCGGGCGAAGACCCCAGGCGGACTGGTAACGGCGCAGGGCGGCGTAAGTCTCCGGCCCGAAAACGCCGTCGATCTCCGAAGTGTAGTACCCCGACCGCGTCAGGGCGAGCTGCGCAAGCTCCACAAAGGGCCCCAGGTCGCCCCGGGAAACGGTTTTGAGCAAAGTGGATCTCTCCCTCTCAATAATATATACACATTTTATGCCCGCTAAAATTGGAAAAGTCCGGAAATGCGATTTTTTGCGAAAGTGGGACAAATTCATGCGCGCGGGGGCGAAAGTCCGCGCCGGGCGGGCAAGGGAATATCCGTCAGCCCAAAAGCGAAATATATTGCCGCGGGCGTTGCGTTTTTTGCGGGACATATTATTGAGGAGCCGAGGGCTCATACTGATCTTCTTTAAAAGGTCTGCTTTTTATTGGAGAATAGTATTAAATTGAGAGGGGAGCGGGAAAAATTGAATATTTTGCGTATAAAAAGGGCCGCGGCCCGGGCCGCGGTCCTGTGCGCCGCGGCGGCCGGACTTGTCACCGGGGCGCTGGCGCTGACGCCGGAGACGCTGGTCCCGGTGGGCGAGGCCGTGGGGATAAGCGTCAAGACCCAGGGCGTGCTGGTGTCGGAGCTTTCGGAGCTGGAGCGCGACGGGCGCGGCTTTTCGCCGGCCCGGGACGCGGGGATACTGCCCGGGGACATCATCACAATGGTGGGCGACCGTGAAATAAGCTCCGGCATGGACCTGATGCGCGCCCTGGAGGACGCGCCGGAGGAGGTGGCCGTCCGCTTTATAAGGGACGGCGAGGAGCGCCAGGTGACGGCGCGGCCCTACCGGGACGGGGACGGCACGTATCTGGGCGTCTGGATACGCGACGGCGTCACCGGCATCGGCACGGTGACCTGGTACGACCCGGAGAGCGGCCTCTACGGCGCGCTGGGCCACTCCATCGCCGACGGCGCCACGGGGCTCACCGTGCCCATCCGGGAGGGCTCCATCATGCCGGCCCAGGTGACGGGCGTCACAAAAAGCCGCTCCGGCGCGCCGGGACAGCTTGGCGGGACCTTCGACTGCGCAAGCCCCATCGGGACCGTGGACAAAAACTGCTGCGTCGGAATCTTCGGCAGGACCGGCTGCGGCTTTGAGGGCCAGGCCCTGCCTGTGGCCCACGCCGGCCAGGTCCGGCCCGGCCGGGCACAGGTCATCACCGACGCCACAGGGGAGCGCCGGGAGTTTGAGATAGAGATCACCCGCGTCTGGAGCGACAGGACCGACGGCCGGGACATGATGCTGCGTGTCACGGACCCGGAGCTTTTGGAGCTCACCGGCGGCATCGTCCAAGGCATGAGCGGCAGCCCCATCATCCAGGACGGCAGGTTCGTGGGCGCGGTGACCCACGTCCTGATCAACGACCCCGAAAAGGGCTACGGCGTCTTCGTTGAGAACATGGCCGCCCAGGCGGAATAAAACCGGATACGGGCGGGTCCCAAACCCGCCCGCTTTTCATTGTATGATTTTTTCGAAAAATCCCGCTCCGGCGTGTCTTTACATTGTCCTGTCAGGGTGCTATACTAAATGAATAAAGCAAATCCCCCGGACAGGCGGAAAGCCCCAAGCCGTATTCCCCGGGCGGGGCAAAGAATATGCAAAAAATTGGGAATTTTGGCGGAACACAATATGTTGTGGGGTAAGACGTCGAAATACCACAAAAAAGTACGGATAATGTGGCAAATCTTTCAAAAAACTGTAAAATTAGTCTTGCAAAGTTTGAATGTTTATGGTAAATTATTACTTAAGATGACGGAAGCCGGACCAATAAACGCGCCGGTGTCAGTAGAGACGGGATATTGGGTTGATGGGGAAAAATTTGAAACCTTGGAGGGGTTTGAAATGGACGAGAGGATCAAAGTTGTTCTGGCGGATGTGAACGAGGAGCAGCGCTCGGCGCTGGCGAGGCGCCTGGAGCGGGATGGGACCGTCCAGGTCGTGGGGAGCACGGGCGACGGCGGCAAGGCCATCCAGATGGTGAAGGAGCTGCGGCCCCAGGCGGTGGTCACGGACCTCATACTCACGGGCGTTGACGGCCTGGGACTTTTGGAAAGCTTAAACGCCCTGCCGCAGGAGGAGCGGCCGGTGGGCATCGTGCTCACCAGCTTTGTCAGCGACAGGACGATAACGGCGGCCTCCGGCGCGGGGGCGGCGTACTATATGCAGAAGCCCTGTGATGTGGAGCTTTTGAGCAGCCGCATCAGCCAGCTCACCGCCGGCAGGACGGGCAAGGCCGTGCGCCGGGAGCTCACCGCCGCCCGGGAGCCGGACCTAGAGACGCAGGTCACGGAGATCATCCACGAGATCGGCATCCCCGCCCACATCAAGGGCTACCAGTATCTCCGGGAGGCCATCATGCGCACGGTGGAGGACATGGACGTCATAAACGCCGTGACGAAGGTGCTCTACCCCGACGTGGCGCGGAAATTCGCCACCACGCCCTCCCGGGTGGAGCGGGCCATCCGCCACGCCATCGAGGTCGCCTGGGACCGGGGCGACGTGGAGACGCTTCAGCGCTTCTTCGGCTACACCGTCTCCGGCATCAAGGGCAAGCCCACCAACTCCGAATTCATCGCCATGATCGCGGATAGGTTGTACCTCCAGAAGAAGGAACGGGAAAAAACGCAAAATAAATAAAAAAACGGACGTCCGCAGGGGCCAGTGTCTTTAAGTTAAGCAGAATCTGAGCCTCAAACCCGTACGGAACGGTGCAATTAATGAAAATCCCATTTTTAACGCAATAACCCACAATACTGCTGTACGGGCCGTGACCGCAGGGAATGCCCCTGGGCACGCCCACGGCGGCCCATCTCTCCGATTCATCGCCCGTTTTCCATCAATCGCACCGCACCCCTGTAGGGGCCGACGACCGAAGGAAGTGCCCCTGGGCGGACCACATCGGCCCATGCTTTCGTTGCGCTCCCGACCTCCGTTCAACGGGGCACGGCGAAAAACGGGGGATGGGCCGCCGTGGGCGGCGGCCCGTACAGCGGAAATAGGGAATCATCGTTTGACGGAAAGCGGGCGGGAATCGGAGGGACGGGCCGATGTGGTCATCGGCCCCTACGGATGGCTTGTGCGTTTATCGGTAAGGACTGCAATTCGAAACAGGGGCGGGTTCTAAACCCGCCCCTGTTTCATTATGGTCGCTTACTTAATGACATTGCCTGTGAGATGTCCGTTTTTTTGGGGATAGCTTTAAATGAGGGCGCACACCGCTTCGGCGTAGGAGGGGAGGTCCTCTACCGGGATGCCGGAGAGGAGCTTGGCCTGGTCGCACAGGACCCGGGCGATCTTGGCGGCCTTGTCCTTGTCGTTTTCAAAGGCGGCGGTGAGGGAGGCGAAGACGGGGTGGGAGGGGTTGAGCTCCAAGACGTGGCGGGCCTTTATCTTCTCGCCGGCCTCGCCGGGCATCTGGCGGAAGTAGCGCTCCATCTCCAGGGTGATCTCCCCCTCGTAGGACATGCAGACGGCGCTGGACACCAGGGACTTGGAGAGCTTCACGTCCACCACGTCGTCCTTCAGCGTCTCCTTCATGAAGTCCAAAAGCTCACGGGAGCGGTCCAAAGTCTCCTGGTCCTTCTCCTTGTCCTCCTGGGACTCCAGCCCCAGGTCGCCGGCGGCCACGCTCTTGAATTCCTTCTCCTCGTAGCTCCAGAGCATCTGGGTGACGAACTCGTCCACGTCCTCAGTGAGGTAGAGGAGCTCGTAGCCACGGGCCTTGACCTGCTCGTTCTGGGGAAGCCCCGCGGCGGCCCGCAGATTCTCGGCGGCGGCGTAGTAGATATACTTCTGGCCCTCGGGCATCCGGGAGACGTAGTCCTTGAGACTGGTGAGTTTTTCGTTAAAGGAGGAGGGGAACTTGAGAAGGTCCTTCAAAAGCTCCTTCTTCATCCCGTAGTCGCCCACGATGCCGTATTTGATCTGGCGCCCGAAGGCGGCCCAGAACTCGTCGTACTTCTCCGGGTCGCCGGTCTGAAGCTTCAAAAGCTCCGCCTTCACCTTGTTTTCCAGATTTCCTGCGATGGTCTTGAGCTGCCGGTCGTGCTGCAAAATTTCCCGGGAGATGTTGAGGCTGAGGTCCGGGGAGTCCACCACGCCCCGGACAAAGCGGAAGCACTCCGGGAGGAGGTCGGCGCAGGACTCCATGATCATGACGCCGGAGCTGTAGAGCGCAAGGCCGGGCTTGTAGTCGCGGCTGTAAAAATCGTAGGGGGCCTTTTTGGGGATAAAGAGCAGCGCCCGGTAGCTCACAAGCCCCTCGGCGTTGACACGGATGACGGCCACGGGGTCGTCGGGGTCGTGAAAGCGGTCCTTATAAAACCGGGCGCAGTCCTCATCCGAAGCCTCGCTCTTGGAGCGCTGCCAGATGGGGACCATGGAGTTGACCGTCTCCTCCTCGGTGTGGGTGACGGGCTTGGTCTTCTTGTTGCCGTGCTCGTCCAGCTCGTCCGTCTCCACGTATTCCGTGTGCTCGATGTCCATGCGGATGGGAAAGCGCACGTAGTCGGAGTATTTCTTGATGAGCTCGCGGATGCGCCACGTTTCCAAAATTTCGTCGTAGTGCTCCTCCCCGGCGTCGGGCTTTACGTGCATGATGATGTCGGTGCCCACGTCCGCCTTCTCGGCCGGCGTCACCGTGTAGCCGTCGGCGCCGGAGCTCTCCCAGCACCAGGCGTCCTCGTGGCCGTAGGCCCGGGAGATCACCGTCACCTTGTCGGACACCATGAAGGCGGAGTAGAAGCCCACGCCGAACTGGCCGATGATGTCCACGTTGTCCTTGTCCTCCAGCTCGGATTTGAACTTGAAGCTTCCGGAGTGGGCGATGACGCCGAGGTTTTCCTCCATCTCATCCTTCGTCATGCCAATGCCGTTGTCGGAGACGGTGATGGTCCGGGCGTCCTTGTCAAGCGCCACGCGGATGCGGAAATCGTCCCGGTTGAGGCCAACCTTGTCGTCCGTCAGCGCCAGGTAGCTCAGCTTGTCGATGGCGTCCGAGGCGTTGGAGATGATCTCCCGGAGGAAGATCTCCCGGTGGGTGTAGATGGAGTTGATCATCAGGTCCAGGAGCCGCTTGGACTCGGCCTTAAACTGCTTTTTTGCCATGCTTTCGTACTTCCTTCCAAAACTGAAGCCCGCCGAAAGCGGGCTTTTTCTGTTGATAGTTAGATTATACTCCAAAATCAGGGGAGTTTGTTACAAAATTAAAAATTTATGACGCCCAAATGCTCCAAAAGTATTTTGAGGCCGATGAGGATGAGGATGACGCCGCCGGCGATCTCCGCTTTCTCGTGGAACCTGCCGCCCACCCGGTTGCCCAGGTACACCCCGCCGAAGGAGAAGCAGAAGGTGGTGGCGCCGATGACCAGGATGGACGTCCAGATGTTGACGCTCAAAAAGGCGAAAGTGATCCCCACCGCCAGAGCGTCGATGCTGGTGGCGACGGCGAGGATGAAGAGCTCCTTTGCCCCGAAGGAGCCGGAGTCGGCCTCGTCGTCCCCCCGCAGGGCCTCCCACACCATCTTCCCGCCGATGAACGCCAGGAGGACGAAGGCGATCCAGTGGTCGATCTCGGTGATGTACGCCTCGAACTGCCGCCCCAGAAGCCAGCCCAGGAGCGGCATCAGCGCCTGAAAGCCCCCGAAAAAGAGGCCCACCCTGACCCCGTCCCCCGGCCGCAGCGAGCGGGCGGATAGCCCCTTGCACACCGAGACGGCAAAGGCGTCCATGGAAAGGCCGACGGCCGTGAGGAACAGCTCAAAAAAGCTCATGGCGTCACTCCCTGATAACGTCCCTGATGGCCCGGAGAAGGTCGTCAAATTCGTCGAAGGCCAAGAGGTCCGGGTTGTCGGCCTTGATCTTCTCCGTGCTCTTGAAGAGGAACCCCGCCCTGGAGGCCCGGATCATGGCCAGGTCGTTGTAGCTGTCCCCGGCGGCCACGGTCTGGAGGCCGGCGGACTGGAGGGCCCGGACGGTGGTGAGCTTGGAGTTTTCGCAGCGCATTTTATAGCCCACGATCTCCCCGTCCGGCGCCGCGGTGAGCTCGTTGCAGAATAGCGTGGGCCACCGGAGCTTGCGCATCAGGGGCGAGGCGAACTGGGTGAAGGTGTCGGAGAGGATGACGACCTGCGTCTCCTCCCGCAGCGCGTCCAGGAACTCCAGGGCCCCGGGGAGGGGGTCGATGCCGGCGATGACGCTTTGAATCTCGCGCAGGCCCAGGCCGTGCTCCTTCAAAATAGCCATGCGGTAAGCCATGAGCCTGGCGTAATCCGGCTCGTCCCGGGTGGTACGGCGGAGCTGTGGGATGCCGGTCTTATCGGCGAAGGCGATCCAGATCTCGGGCACAAGGACGCCCTCCAGATCAAGGCAGACTGTGTACATAGTATTACCTCACTGTTGCTTTAGGGTATTGAATGCTATTATACAGCAAATTTTCTTAAATGCAAGAAAAAAAGAGCGGCTTTGCCCATATCATCGGGGTTGAATTTTCCCCGGGGCTGGGTTACAATACAGATGCCGAATACAATACAAATGCCGAATAAGTATTTTGCTTTATGGAGGGAACGGATATGCCTGAGCAGTACTACAGGGACGCGCTGAAGCTTGGACAGAAGGAGTACCGGGCCTGCGTGGCCCGGGGCGTGAGCCCGCTTTTGCCGGTGATGGACGACTTCGTCCCGGAGGAGCGCGTCAATCTGGGCGTGAAGCTGGGCGTGGAGCAGATACCGCTGGAATTCGTGGTGGGGACCAAGACCCGGGGGAGGACCAGCAGCTTTGCCAGAAACTTCATGCCCCTTTTGCAGGAGACTTCGGAGTTCGCCGCCAAGTGGGAGTCGCTGTGCCAGAGCCACTTGAACGACGGCATCCGGGACTCCATCAAGGTCTACGAGTACATGAACCGCTACTACGTGGAGGAGGGCAACAAGCGCGTCAGCGTCCTGAAATTTTTCGGGGCGGTGAACATCAACGCCGACATCACCCGCGTCATGCCGGAGCCCGGCACCGGCGCGGAGAGCGAGATGTACTATGAATATGTGGACTTCTACCGTATCAGTCATGTAAATTACCTGGAATTTTCCAAAAAGGGCGGGTACAGGGAGCTCTTGAAGCTCCTGGGCCGCAAGCCCGACGAGGTTTGGAGCGAGGAGGACCGGCGGAAATTTTCCACCGCCTACTACTTCTTCCGCAGCGCCTACGAGGACCGGGGCGGCGACAAGGGCGCCCGGGCCGCCGGGGACGCGCTGCTGGCGTATTTGCAGGTCTACGGCTATGAGGAGCTCTGCGGCCAGAGCAAGGCGGAGCTCAAAAAGAACGTGGCTAAGCTCTGGGAGGAGCTGGAGCTCCAGCGCGAGGCTGAGCCCATCGAGGTCAAGCCCGTGCCCTTAGAGCCGCGCCCGGGCATCCTCTCCAAGGTCCTGACCACCACGGCGGTGGTGAAGACGCTGAAGGGCGTCAAGGTGGGCTTCGTCCACGACAAGACGCCGGAGAAGTCCGGCTGGACCCACTGGCACGAGCTGGGCAGGGCCTATGTGGACAAGGTCTTCCCGGACCAGATCGAGACGGCCTCCTGGTTTGACGCCATGGAGCGCGACCCACTGGAGGTCATCAACGCCGCCATCAAGGACGGCTGCGACGTGGTGTTCACCACCTCCCCGGTGCTGCTGCCGGCGGCCCTCCGGGCGGCGGTGGACAATCAGGACACGCTCATCATGAACTGCTCCGTCAACAAGTCCCACCGGTACGTGCGGACGTACTACGCCCGAATCTACGAGGCCAAATTCATCATCGGCGCCATCGCCGGGGCCCTGGCGGAGACGGGGAAGATCGGGTACGTCTGCGACTACCCCATCTTCGGCCAGATCGCCGGCATCAACGCTTTCGCCCTGGGAGCCAGGATGGTGAACCCCCGGGCCCGGGTGCAGCTCGAGTGGGCCAGCGTGGGCGGCCGCCGCGCCGCGGTGGAGCGGGTCTTAAAGCAGGGCGTGAAGCTCATTTCCTCCATGGACAACGCGCGGCTCTACGAGCCGGGGCAGACGCTGGGGCTTTCCTACGTGGACGGGGCAGATCAGAAGCTCCTGGCGGCGCCGCTGTGGAACTGGGGCGTGTACTACGAGGGCCTCATCCGGCAAATATTGAACGGGACCTTAAAGACGGAGTATCTGGCCTCCAGCAAGGCCCTCAACTACTACTGGGGCATGTCCGCCGGGGTGGTGGACGTGTCCCTCACCGACGCCGTGCCGGATTCGGTAAAGCGCCTGGCGGGGTATCTCCGGGAGGGAATCAGCCGTTGGATCATCGACCCGTTCATCGGGCCGCTGCACCTCCAGGGCGGCGGCGTCGCCGGGGAGCCGGACCGGCCGCTGGATCTGGAGCAGATCATGGCCATGGATTACCTGGTGGAGAACGTGGACGGGCGCATCCCCGTCTACGACGAGCTCAACCCCACCGGCAAGGCCACGGTGGATACCGTGGGCGTGGAGGTGTCCAAAAACCCCGAGGGGGCCAAGGGATGAGGATACTTGCGGTGTCCGACGACGAGGCCAAATCGCTCTACGACTTCTACCGGCCCGGGGTGCTGGCGGGGTACGACATGATCCTCTCCTGCGGGGACCTGAGCCGCCACTACCTGGAATTTCTGGTGACCATGGCCAACTGCCCGCTTCTCTACGTCCGGGGCAACCATGACGACGCGTTCCTGGATGCTCCGCCCGAGGGCTGCGAGTGCATCGACGGGGAGCTTGTGGAGGTGAAGGGCCTGCGGATACTGGGCCTGGGGGGTTCCTTCAAGTACCGGGACGGGAAGAACATGTACACCGAGGAGCAGATGTGCCGCAGAGTACGGAAGCTCCGCCGCCGGATCAAAAAGGCCGGGGGCGTGGACATCGTCGTCACCCACGCCCCGGCAAGGCACATAAACGACTTCGACTCCATGTCCCACCGGGGCTTTGAGTGCTTCGTGGAGCTCATCGACCAGTACAAGCCCAAATACTTCATCCACGGCCACATCCACATCAATTACGGGGTACATATCCCCCAGAGGACGCAGCGCGGCGAGACGGAGATCATCAACGCCTACGAGAAATGCACGATAGAGTTTTGAAGTCCCGGCATCGGGGCCCCCTGGGGGCTTTCGATGCCGGACCCTTGCCAAATCCGCCGGAAAAATGTTTGGAGAGTGGCTAATTTGCCGGAAACGGCGGGGTTTTCAGCGGACAAATCAATTAATTCGTAAAATCGGAAAAAAGACACTTGACATCCTGGGCCCCGGGCTGTATTATTGATGCAAATAAAAAAAGGCGATGACGGGAACAAAGGCGTTCGTGATGCTTCAGAGAGCCGCCGGGCGGTGCGAGGCGGCGCGGGCCGGACGCTGTACTCCTCCCCGAGCCGTAAGCTGAAAGCCCCCGGGCAAGTAGGCCGTACCGGGTTCTCCCGTTACAGAGAGGCCGCGTTGACAGACGCGGGTTGAGCGGGCGCTGTGCGCCAAGAAGAGTGGTACCGCGGAAGATTCTTTCGTCTCTTTATCCAAAACATTTTGAGTATTTTGGGTATTGAGGCTTTTTTTGTACCCAAAATCACCCGGAAAGGAAAGTTTATGAAGGGCTTTGAAAAGTACACACGCCAGTATTACCTGCCGGAGGGCGACTACACCGAATGGATGCGGCGGGACCACATCGAAAAGGCCCCTACCTGGTGCAGCGTGGACCTGCGGGACGGCAACCAGGCTCTGGTCATCCCCATGAGCCTGGAGGAGAAGTTGGAGTTCTTCGACCTTTTGGTGAAGATCGGCTTTAAGGAGATCGAGGTGGGCTTCCCCGCGGCGTCGGACACCGAGTACGAGTTCTGCCGCGCCCTCATCGAGCGGGACCTCATCCCCGACGACGTGACCATCCAGGTGCTGACCCAGTCCCGGGAGCACATCATCAAGAAGACCTTCGAGGCCGTGCGGGGCGCCAAAAACGCCATCGTACACCTCTATAACTCCACCAGTGTGGCCCAGCGGGAGCAGGTGTTCAAAAAATCCCGGGAGGAGATCATCGACATCGCCGTCTCCGGCGCCAGGCTCTGTAAGGAGTACCGGGAAAAGACCCCCGGCAATTTCCGCTTTGAGTACTCCCCGGAGAGCTTCACCGGCACGGAGCCGGAGTTCGCGCTGGAGATATGCAACGCGGTGAGCAAGGTCTGGAGGCCCTCGGAGGACGACAAGGTCATCTATAACCTGCCCGTCACCGTCTCCCACTCCATGCCCCACGTGTACGCCAGCCAGATCGAGTACATGAGCGAGAACCTCAAGTACCGGGACAACATCATCCTGTCCCTGCACCCCCACAACGACCGGGGCTGCGCCGTGGCGGACACGGAGATGGGCATCCTGGCCGGGGCCCAGCGGGTGGAGGGGACCCTCTTCGGGAACGGCGAGCGCACGGGAAATGTGGACATAATAACCCTGGCCCTCAACATGTACTCCCAGGGCGTGGACCCCAAGCTCGACTTCCACGACCTGCCGGCCATCACCCGCGTCTATGAGCGCGTCACCCGGATGCGGGTCTATGAGCGCCAGCCCTACTCCGGGGCGCTGGTCTTCGCGGCCTTCTCCGGGTCCCACCAGGACGCCATCGCCAAGGGGATGCACTGGCGGGAGACGCACCCGGGGAAGCCCTGGACCGTCCCCTATCTGCCCATCGACCCCACGGACCTGGGGAGGGTCTACGAGGCGGACGTCATCCGCATCAACTCCCAGTCCGGCAAGGGCGGCATCGGGTACATCATGGAGACGCAGTTCAACATGGTCCTGCCGGCCAAAATGCGGGAGGAATTCGGGTATTATATCAAGGGCATCTCCGACCGGGAGCACCGGGAGCTTATGCCCCAGGAGATCTACGACTACTTTATTGACCGCTACTGCAACCGCAAGACCGTGATGAACGTGCCGGAGGCCCACTACGTCCAGGAGCCCGACGGCATCACCGCCACGGTGACGGTGCTCTACAAGGGCGTGAAGGAGAAGGTCACGGCCTTCGGAAACGGGCGCCTGGACGCCGTATCCAACGCCGTGAAATTGGTGACGAAGCAGCCCTACACGCTGGAGATCTACACCCAGCACGCCTTGGAGGAGGGGTCCACCTCCAAAGCCGCCAGCTACGTGGGGCTCAAGGCGCCGGACGGGAGCCTCGTCTGGGGCTCCGGCGTCAGCCGGGACATCATCGTCAGCTCCATCAAGGCCCTGGTCAGCGCCGTGAACCGGCTTTTGGAGGGGAAATAAGCCCCGCTTTTTCGCAAACTTACACAGGTTAGGAGAAACGCAATGAAACTTACAGGAGCGCAGATCGTTGTTGAGACGCTTATCGAGCAGGGCGTCACCGACGTGTTCGGCTACCCCGGCGGTCAGGTCCTCAACCTCTACGACGCCATCTATGAGGCGGGGGACAGACTGAACCACATCCTCACCGCCCACGAGCAGGGCGCGGCCCACGCCGCCGACGGCTATTCCCGGGCCACGGGGAAGGTGGGCGTGGTCATCGCCACCTCCGGCCCCGGCGCCACGAACCTGGTCACCGGCATCGCCACGGCCATGCTGGACAGCGTGCCCATGGTGGCCATCACCGGCAACGTGCCCCAGAACCTCATCGGCCGGGACAGCTTCCAGGAGATCGACATCACCGGCATCACCCTGCCCATCACCAAGCACAACTATTTCATCCACGACGTCACGAAGCTGGCGGATAAGATACGGGAGGCCTTCCGCATCGCCAAGTCCGGCCGCCCCGGCCCCGTGCTCATCGACATCCCCAAGGACATCCAGACCGCCACGGCGGAATTTGAGCCCCGCCCCGTTGACCCGCCCTTCCCCCAGCGCGAGCCCAGCCCCGGGAAGATCGCCGAGGCCGTGGAGCTCATCGACAGGCGCTCCCGGCCCTATATCCACATCGGCGGCGGCGTCATCGGCTCCGGGACCTGGGACCTGGTGCTGGAGCTGGCGGATAAGATCGACGCCGTCATCGGCTGCACGCTGATGGGCCTCTCCGCCGTCCCCACGGACCACCCGCGCTTTTTGGGGATGCAGGGGATGCACGGCCGCTACGCCTCCTCCATGGCCTCCAACGACGCGGACCTCATCATCGCCATCGGAACGCGCTTTTCCGACCGGGCCACCGGCAACAAGGAAAAATTCGCGAAAAAGGCCAGAATCATCCACATCGACGCGGATTTCGCGGAGATCTCCAAGAACATCACCGCCGACATCGGAATCTGCGGCGACATCGCCAAGGCCCTCCGGGAGATCATCGACCGGGTCCACGAGGCCAACCACATGGACTGGATGGACCACGTGGAGGACCTGCGGGAGCGGGAGGCCGGCTTTATCACCGACGGGCCCGGGGTCCTCACGCCCCTGAAGATCATGGAGACGGTGAACAAATACAAGACCGCCTATACCCCCATTGCCACCGACGTGGGCCAGCACCAGATGTGGGCGGCCCAGTATATCCGCTTCCAGCGGCCCAGAAAGATGATCTCCTCCGGGGGACTGGGCACCATGGGCTTCGGCCTGGGGGCCGCCATCGGCGCCGCCGTGGGCACCGGGGAGCACACGGTGCTGATCACCGGCGACGGCAGCTTCGGCATGAACCTAAACGAGCTTGCCACCGCCGTCACCTACCGCGTCCCCGTCACCATCGTGCTCCTCAACAACCGGACCCTGGGCATGGTGCGCCAGTGGCAGACGCTCTTCTTTGACCACCACTACGCGGACACGAATCTTGACGTCCGCAAGACCGATTTTGTGAAGCTGGCGGAGGCTTTCGGGGCCGTGGGGCTCCGGGCCGACACGCCGGAGGAATTCGAGGCGGCCTTCGAAAAGGCCATCCGCTCGCCGGAGGTCACCGTCATCGACTGCCGCGTTGACAAGGACGAATTCGTCCTGCCCATGCTGCCCCCCGGCGGGGCCATCGACGACATCATCACGGAGAAGAGGGGGGTGTGAGCCGTGGCGGAGACAAAGAGCAACAAATTCGTTATCGCGGTCTACGTGGAGAACAAATTCGGCGTCCTGACCCGTGTCACCAGCATGTTCACCCGCCGGGGCTTCAACATCGACTCCCTCACCGTGGGCGTCACCGAGTCCCCGGAGTACAGCCGCATCACCATCACCATGTCCGGCGACGGCTACGCCCGGGCCCAGATGCTGAATCAGCTCCGGAAGCTCTTTAACGTCAAGAAGGTGGAGCTTTTGGAGGAGGTGGACGCCATCGAGCGGGAGCTGGTGCTGGTGAAGATCCGCAACGACCCGGATAAGCACCAGCGGGTCCTGGCGGCGCTGGATATTTTCAAGGCGAAGATCATCAACTACTCCGTGGAGGCCCTGTGCATCGAGGTCACCGGCACCCCGGACAAAATAGACGCCCTCATCGAGATGATAAAGCCCCTGGGCATCATCGAGCTGTGCCGCACCGGCATCGTGGCTTTACAAAAGGGCGGCGGGTCGATTTTGGAGCAGCCGGACATAAACTGAGCTGGCTTGGAAGGCCGTTCCGGCCTTCCAATGCCAAAGGGAATTGCCGGTTCCCTGCGCGCACGGCCCGATGGGCCGCACACTCCGGGAACCTGAAAGGGCATTTTTCCGACGCGCATGTCGCCGGAAAAATGATTTAATTATTTCGCGCCTGCGGGCGCGAACTCTGCGAGGCTTTCTTCGCTTTCCCCGGCGAATGCCGAAATGATACTCAAATTTACATTAAAAGGAGATATACCCATGAACAGAATTTTCTATGAGCAGGACTGCGACATCCACCGTCTGGACGGGAAGACCGTGGCTATCATCGGCTACGGCTCCCAGGGCCACGCCCACGCGCTGAACCTGAAGGACTCCGGCGTCAACGTCATCGTGGGCCTCTACACCGGCTCCAAGAGCTGGGCAAAGGCCGAGGCCCAGGGCCTGAAGGTCATGACCGCCGCCGATGCCGCCAAGGCCGCCGACATCATCATGATCCTCATCAACGACGAGAAGCAGGCCAAGCTCTATAAGGAGAGCATCGAGCCCAATTTGACCGAGGGCAAGACCCTGGCCTTCGCCCACGGCTTCAACATCCACTTCGGCTGCATCAAGCCCCCCAAGAATGTGAACGTCATCATGATCGCCCCCAAGGGCCCCGGCCACACCGTCCGCAGCGAGTACCAGGCCGGTAAGGGCGTGCCCATGCTCATTGCCGTGGAGCAGGACGCCACCGGCGACGCCTGGGACATCGGCCTTGCCTACGCCGCGGCCATCGGCGGCGCGAGAGCCGGCGTTCTGGAGACGACCTTCCGGACGGAGACGGAGACGGACCTCTTCGGCGAGCAGGCGGTCCTCTGCGGCGGCGTCTGCGCCCTGATGCAGGCGGGGTTTGAGACGCTCGTTGATGCCGGCTACGATCCCCGGAACGCCTACTTTGAGTGCATCCACGAGATGAAGCTCATTGTGGACCTCATCTATCAGTCCGGCTTCGCGGGAATGCGCTACTCCATCTCCAACACCGCCGAGTACGGCGACTACATCACCGGCCCGAAGCTCATCACCGAGGAGACGAAGAAGACCATGAAGAAGATTTTGTCCGACATTCAGGACGGTACCTTCGCCAAGGACTTCCTCCTGGACATGTCCGAGGCCGGCGGCCAGGTCCACTTCAACGCCATGCGCAAAAAGGCCGCCGAGCACCCCTCCGAGATCGTGGGCGCCGAGATCCGTAAGCTGTATTCCTGGTCCGACGAGGATAAGCTTATAAACAACTAAGTTTTTGACGTACCCCGTCAGTATCAAAGGGGCGGGTTCCAAACCCGCCCTTTTCCTCTTTTCGCGCCATTCTCCAAGTAGACAGGGAGAAACCATTTATGATCGAAGACACCACTGGCCGCCAGGGCGGCAGGCATGAGGTCGTGACGCTCTGCGGCAGCACCCGCTTCAAGGAAGATTTCCAAAAGGCCCAGGAATCCCTGACCCTGGCGGGTAAGCTCGTGATCTCCCTTGGCTTTTTCGAGCACGCCGAGGGCAAGACCATATCCCCCGAGACGGAGGCCCTTTTGGCGGAGATCCACCGGCAGAGGATCGATATGTCCGACTCCATATTCGTCATCAATCGGGACGACTACATCGGCAAAAGCACCGCCTCCGAGATCGAGTACGCCCGGGCCGCGGGGAAGACCGTGAAATTCATGTTCCCCCACGGCTTGGAGAGCCAGACGGGGGACCTTCAGGAATAAAAAGTCCAGTGGTATAATGTCAAGAGGTGATTGAAGAAAAAAACAGAGAAAAACAAGGAAAATAGTGTAGCACGA
>CANROF010000030.1 GCA_947632155.1 uncultured Oscillospiraceae bacterium | reverse complement strand
TGTCACACCGGCCCCCCGCAGGAGCGCCTGTTTTGTCACTGGCACCATCTCGACAGATTGCTCATATATATCCCCGTCAGCCGGGAAATCTGCCTCAGCGACACGCCCTCCGCTACCAGCTGTTCGCAGGTTTTTACGATCTCCTCCCGCGGCATCTCCTGCAGCTCCCCCGCGTACTTTACCCCCGTCACCTTTTTCAGCAGCGCCTCCGCCTCGCGGTCGGTGACGCGCTCCGGGAAGGGGTGGAGGTCCGGCTGGTCGGAGAGGACGTATTCCCGCAGCTGCTCCTCCGTATAGTCCGTGGGCAGCGGGGCGCAGAGAAGATCGGGCTTGGGGTTTCCGAAGCTGGCCCAGCGGTAGCCGCCGGGCTTTTCGCACAGTCCGGCCTTCACCGGGTTTTGTGCAATGTAGCGGTAGACCGCCAGGAGGTAGGCATCATCCTCCACGGGGGCGCTTTTAAAGCGGTCCTGAAAGAGGTGCCCCACCCGGTCGTACTTGTGGTTGTACCAGTAGACGTACCGGACGCCGAAACGCTTGAAAAGTGAGGACAGCGGCTCGTCCCCGGCGTGCATGAGCAGGTGGACGTGGTTGCCCATGAGGCAGTAGGCGTAGATTTGGGCGGGCGCGGCGCGCCCCACTGGGGACGATACAGCGGCGTTACAGAGGGACGGTTCTTTAGTCCCACCTCCGCACGGCTCCGGTGTGACAAAAAAACCGTCCCTCAGTCCCGCCGATGGGGGCGTGAGGCTTTCGGAGAGGTACTGGAGAAAGACCTCGCAGTCCTCCTCGTCGTGGAAAATCGCGGAGCGGTTGATGCCGCGGAGCATGATGTGGTGGATACCGCTTTCGCTCATTTGCCGGGACCGTCTGGGCATGACCCTCGCCGCCTTACCTTTCATAATTTATATGTATCATATCATTTTCGGCAAATAATTGCAAGGAGTGCGCCTTATGACGCAAGCAGAAAACCGAACCGGGGAAGCTCGCAAGGGCCAGGTACACGCAAGGCTATACCTGGCCCTCGCCGTGGGTACGCAGATTTTGAGCCTCCTGGACTTCATCTACACCACCGTGGGCCTCCGGCTCATTCCGGGGAGCTTTGAGATGAACCCCTTCTTCGGCGGAATCCTCAGCACCCCCTGGGCCACGCTGGGGCTGAAGTTCGTCCTCATCCCCGCGTCCCTCTGGACCCTCTATCACTTCCGCCGCCGCCCGCTGGCGCGCGTCGGCCTGTGGCTGTGCTTTCTCGCCTACCTCGTCTTCGACGCCTTCGCCCTATACATAGTCCTCACCTACTGGCGGGAGGTGCTGGGGTGAGCCAAAGCGCCGCATGGAATCATTTTCCGAAAAACCATTTCAATTCCTAAAAGATACGAAAAAGCCGAAAAGACGTAGTTGGGTTGCAACTACGTCTTTTCAGTTTGCCGTACCGTCTTGCCCCTCGGTTCACTATGTTTCCCTATCCCACGGGGTTCATGTCGCCGGAAAAAATATTGAATTTGAGTTTTTTGATAAATTAGCCCCGGCGCCCTTGACAAGAGGGACGCCGGGGGGTATAATACCTGACAGAAGGGCTGGCCTACAGCGGTTAGCTCACGCAGTTAGTAACATTTTTATTACTGACCGTTCGGGGCCCACCGAGCGGTCAGTACGCGTATGTGGGAAAAAATATTGCCCAAAGTATCATGAACACCACCGTGAGAACAGCGGTGATAAGTATCTTGAACAGCTTTTTTCTCATACGCCTCACCTCCCTCCGCCGCAAATCGCGCGGAAAAGGTGAGCCAACCGCTTTCAAGGCCAAGCCCTTCTGCTGATACTAATCCCTAATCAAAAACTCCAATTCGCGACGGTCTTTTTTGCGCCATGCTTCGTCAGACGGCTTGACAATACATACAGTATTCTCTGCGCCGTCTTCCTCGCCTGACGCAAAAAATCCTCGCCGCTCGGTTGGACTTTTTAATCAGGGATTAGTATGAAAAGCATTTTATACCATTATTCGAATTATGTCAACAAAAAAGTGGGGCTGTGAAAAGGCACGTTGGGTGAGACGTGAATTTTCGCGGCCCCGCTTTCTATAATACTCGTCCCTGTATTTTCCGGCAAGGTCAATCTCTGCTCTTGGCGTCCTGTCCGTCTTCTTCTCACCAACGGGCAAAAGCTCCGGGCTGGGGCTTTGGCGTGGAATTGCTATGACCTTTCTGGCCCAATATCGGCGTGCCGGCGTTTGCCGATTTACCACGCTATTCAACTACCAGTTTTTGGGCGGCGTGTTGACAGGGGGCGGGGGCTTTGTTAAGATGGGGAAAAAGAGCCCCTTCGGGCAAAGGAGAGATAGAGATGGATTTTACGTTGAACGTGCCCACTCCGAGAGCGATGACGTATGTGTCCCGCAGCATCCCCACCGTGACAGTGGAGCAGCGGGAGAGAGC
Source organism: uncultured Oscillospiraceae bacterium (assembly GCA_947632155.1). Taxonomy (GTDB): domain Bacteria; phylum Bacillota; class Clostridia; order Oscillospirales; family Oscillospiraceae; genus RUG626. The sequence goes on along the minus strand of CANROF010000030.1, from coordinate 30,059 downwards.
TTTGAAGGCCACCCACTACAACGAGTTTGCCTTTCCCGCCGGGATGCTGACGGTGGATATGCTGTCCGACTCCGGCACCACGGCCATGACGGACCTCCAGTGGGCGTCCATGTTCCTGGGGGACGAGTCCTACGGGCGCAACAAGGGCTACTATGTCCTGCTGGAGGCCTTCCGGGACGTCTTCGAGCGCGGCGGGGAAAAGAATTGGAAAAAGTCCATCGACCTTATCCGCACGGGCTGTACGGACATCGACAAAATGATGGACGAGCTGTACCTTTGCGAGTACGAGGGCGGGCTTTTCAACGGCGGGGCCAAGCAGCTTGAGCGTCCCAACGCCTTTATCATCCAGCAGGGCCGCGCGGCGGAGTCGGTGCTTTTTGAGATGGTGCGCTCCATCATGGCAAAGCGCCACCCCGGTCACGTCTTTACCATCCCCTCCAACGGGCATTTCGACACCACCGAGGGCAACATCAAGCAGATGGGTTCCATCCCCCGGAATCTCTACCACAAGGAGCTGCTCTACGAGGTCCCGGAGGGCGGCAAATACGAGCACAACCCCTTCAAGGGCGACATGGATGTGGAAAAACTGCGTCAGCTCATCGAGGCCGTGGGGCCGGAGAACGTGCCGCTCATCTACACCACCATCACCAACAACACCGTCTGCGGTCAGCCCGTCTCCATGCGGTCCATCCGGGAGACGGCGAAAATCGCGGCAGAGTACGACATCCCCTTCATGTTCGACGCCGCCCGCTGGGCGGAGAACGCCTGCTTCATAAAGCTCAACGAGCCGGGGTATGAGGACAAGTCCATCGCCGAGATTGCCACGGAGATGTTTTCCTATTGCGACGGCTTCACCATGTCGGCCAAGAAAAACGGCCACGCCAACATGGGCGGGATGCTGGCCTTCAGGGACCGGGGCCGCTTCTGGCGCAAGTTCTCCGACTTCAACCCGGATGGCAGCGTGAAGACCGACGTGGGGGTGCTTTTGAAGGTCAAGCAGATCTCCAGCTACGGCAACGACTCCTACGGCGGGATGTCCGGGCGGGACATCATGGCCCTGGCGGCGGGGCTCTATGAGGAGTGCGATTTCAATTACCAAAAGGCCCGCATCGAACAGTGCGAGTATCTGGCCCAGGGTTTCTATAAGGCCGGGGTGAAGGGCGTGGTCCTCCCCGCCGGAGGCCACGGGGTGTACATCAACATGACGGAGTTTTTTGACGGAAAGCGCAGCCACGAGAGCTTCGCGGGCCAGGGCTTCTCCGTGGAGCTTATCCGGCGCTACGGCATTAGGGTTTCGGAGCTGGGCGACTACTCCATGGAATATGATCTCAAGACCCCGGAGCAGCAGGAGGAGCTTTGCAACGTGGTCCGCTTTGCCGTAAACCGCAGCCAGCTTTCCCGTGAGCATCTGGACTATGTGATTGCGGCGGTGAAGGCACTCTACGAGGACCGGGAGAGCATCCCCAATATGCGTATCACCTGGGGCCGCGACCTCCCCATGCGCCATTTCCACGCGTTTTTGGAGCCGTACCCCAGCGAGTGAGAAAACTGGGTCATCCATCTATCGAGCTTACCATATTGTGCTCCGCCTCCTTACGCTAAAGCATAAGGAGGCGGACGAATACGCAGGAAGAAAATTTATTTTATTCTTCCCAAAACAGATCGTTTAAAGTCTTTCCCAGCTCCCGGCAGATGGCGATGCACAGGTTGACGGTGGGGTTGTAGTCGCCGTTTTCGATGGCGTTGATGGTCTGGCGGGTGACGCCCACCCGGTCGGCCAGGGCCTGCTGGCTCAGGTCCTTGGCCGCCCGGGCGGCCTTCAGACGAAGGTTCTTCATTCCCCGCCCCTCCGGTCCATGACGGCCTTGACGACCAGCGCCGCGAAGACGCTGACGCACACAAACGCCAGGGCGAAAAAGGTCCAGCACGGCCCCAGGGTCCCCTCCGGCATCGCGCCGCTCTCACCGAGAGTCCGGACCCCGTGGGCAACGCCGGCCGCCGCCATAAGGCCCATGGAAATCAGCTCCGGGGCCCTTCTGCCGCCGGGGGAGATGAAGGCGTCCTTCAGGATGTCATATACCGCCATCACCCCACAGCCCAGGGACAAGATTGCCGCCACCGCCACGCCCACGCCAAAGAGCTCCCGCCCCGTGAGGGCGTTGGCGGCACAGACGGCTATCCCCGTCCCCGCCATGGTGAGAAAGCCCCACTTGTAGCCCCGGCCCTGGGCGATGACCTGCCGTTCGTCGTATTTCATTTTCCTCATTCCTCCCTTTTTTCTTTATTATACCATTTTTGTGGGGATATGTCAATTATATTTTACATTTTATCCGCTATTTTTTCCATTATCATGCCCACTCCCGTCATATTTTGCCCGAAGTATTGACTTTGGCGGGATGAAGAATATAATAGCTTATAGATTTTGTAAAAAAGGAGCTGTTTTTATGAAACACTCGTTAAAAAGGCTTCTGGCCTTGACCCTGGCGTTGGTGTTGGCGCTCTCGCTGGCGGCCTGCTCCAAGGGCGAGGACGAGGGGGACGGCAATTTCAGCCCGGACGGCGCCGGCAAGAGCCCGGACCCGGCGGACATCGCCGCCTCCTCCCCCGGGGAGGACCCCCTGGCCTACATGACCGCCGCGGCGGAGGTCACGGCGGCGGACCTTGCCCGGCGCTACGCCGGCTCCCCCGCCGCGGCCCTCCGGGACGTGATGGGCCCCAGCGGACAGTTGGACGCCAGCTTCTCCTTCACCGACGGGGACGGCATGGGCGCCTCGGCGGCCCTCGCCCTGGCCTACGACTCCGACGCGGTCCGGCTGGACGCGACGATAAACGTGGAGGACCTGATGGAGATGGCCGGCAGCGTCTATCTCAGCCGCGACTTTGTGGGCGTCCAGGTCCCCATGGTCTTTGGCGACGAGACGTTTTACGGCCTGCGGCCCTACGACCTCTATGACCAGGTGTCCGGCAGCGTCCTGGCCCAGGAAATGGACGACAGCGCGCTGGAGGCCTTCAAGCAGATCGACGAGGTCCTGGATATTCTCTCCGACATCAAGCTCCCCCAGGGCGAGGCCATGGAGAAGCTGGGCGACGACATCGCCAAGGCCCTCACCGACGGCGTGGAGTTCGCCGCGGAGGAGTACGCCGGACAGCGCGACGGCCAGGACGCCCAGGGCTGGAAGATCTCGTTTGTCCTGGACAGCGAGCATATGGCCGACGCCATGGAGACATACACGGACGCGCTGATGAGCGGCGTCAACCGCGAGGCCCTCGACAGGCTCTACGACATGCTCTACGGCTCCATCGACGGCATGGAGAGCTTCCGGGGACCGGACCCGGACTTCTCGGAGCTGCGCTCCAGCGGCACAAGCTGCAAATTCGACGTCTTCGTCCTGGACGGCCGCGTCTCCGGCTTTGTCATGACGCCCGTGAGCGACGAGGGGGACCAGGGCTCCCTCGTCATGGACTTCTACAACAACGGCAATATCACCGCCAATGTCACCTCCGACGGCGAGAGCGTGTCGTTTGAAAGCGCCGTGTCCGGCGGCAACGGCTACACCCACGTCCTCACCGTCACCGCCGGCGGCGAGACAGCGACGCTGACCACCGTCTGGGACAGCAGCGGCCGCCTCACCTTGGACATGGGCTCCCCCGAGGGCTCCGCCGCCTTCAGCACGGTGCTGGATGTGGAGAGCGACGGCTTCTCCCTGGCCGGCCTCACCGTCACCGCCCAGGGCGAGACTTTGGAGATTCCCCTGGCCGTCAGCTACACCCCCGGCGTCTCCCCGGAGGCCCCGGCGAGCACAAAGAACATCTTCGACCTCACCGAGGAGGACTACGCGTACCTGGCGGAGTTGTTCGACCCCTACAGCGACATATAATGAATAATGAACAGTCCGAAAACCCAAAAACCCGGGCCGCCGTCGGCGGTCCGGGTCAGTTTGTCAAAAAACTAAATTTCAATATTTTTTCCAAGGACATGTGCCTTGGAAAAAATTCCTTTTGTCGCACAAGTGTGCCCCAACGGGGCGCGCGCAGGGCGACAGCAGGGAAGTTTTCGCTGAATTTCGCAAAATTCAGCGAAAATTTCCCGCACGCTCCCCTTGTCGGAAAAGCCCGTCAGGGCTTTTTCGACAGGCTGGGGCCGCCGTCGGCGGTCCGGGTTTTGTTCTGTTCGATTTGGGTCTTAAATTTACCTTATAAAATTGGTGTTCACCCGGGGTTCGGGGATGGGGGGCTCTATTCCGGCGGCGCGGCCGGCGGCGATGCACTTTAAGAGCCAGGCCATATTGTGGCCCAAAAGGCGCATGATCTGCATCCCCTCCAGGTCCTGGGCGGCCTCGGCGGGGGTGTTGCCGTGGACCATGGGCCAATACTGGCTGGTGGGGATGGGCATACCGGTTATGTAGAAGTATTTGTTGAGCTGGTCCAGCGCCGCGGTGGTGCCGCCACGGCGGGCCGAGACGACCGCCGCGCCGGGCTTGCCCCGGAGCCGGGAGCCGGCGGAGTAGAAGACCCTGTCCATAAAGCACGTCATGGCCCCGCCCGCGGAGGCGTAGTGCACCGGCGAGCCGAAGACAAAGCCGTCGTACCCGTCGCAGATGTCGATAAACTCCGTGACCCTGTCGCCGCCGAAGACGCACCGGTCCGTGCCGCTCCTGCGGCAGCCGGCGCAGCCCACGCACCCGGCGATGGGCTTGTTGCCGATCCAGAAAAGCTCCGTGGAGACGCCGTCCCCGGCGAGGGCCTTCCCTACCTCGCAAAGGGCCGTATGGGTGCAGCCGTGCTCGTGGGGGCTGCCGTTGACTAAAAGTACCTTCATACTATCACCTCATTTATTTTCATAGAGCTCCGCCGCGTCCCGGAGGGCCTTGATGACGCCGATATGCTGGGGGCAGGCGCGCTCGCACTGGCCGCAGCGGATGCAGTCGCCGGCCTTGGCGTGGGTCTTGATGTACTCGGCGTAGTCGTCCTTTGCCTTGTCGTGCCAGGCCCGCAGGAGCTTGGCCTTGGCGCTGCGGTTGTACATCTCGAAAATGTCGGGTATCTCGATGCCCCGGGGGCAGCCCTCGGTGCAGTAGCGGCAGGCGGTGCAGGGCACGGCGGTGTAGTTGTTGATGATGTCGGCGCATTTTGCCAGCATCCCGCGCTCCGGCTCCGTGAGGGGCTTGAAATCGGACATAAAGCATGTGTTGTCCTGAAGCTGCTCCAAATTGCTCATACCGGAGAGGACCACATGGACCTCCGGAAGGCTGGCGGCGAAGCGTATGGCCCAGGAGGCCAGGCTTGCGTCCGGGGCCGCGGCCTTCAAAAGCGCCTCCCCCTCGCCGGGGAGCTGCGCCAGGGCGCCGCCGCGGACGGGCTCCATGACCAGGACCTTTTTCCCGTGCTTTACTACCGTCTCATAATTGAGGCGCGACTGGACGCGCTCGGACTCCCAATCCAGATAGTTGAGCTGGAGCTGGACATACTCCACCTCCGGGTGCTCCGTGAGGATCCTATCCAGGAGCCCGGCCTTGTCGTGGTAGGAAAATCCGATGTGGCGTATCTTCCCCTCCGCCTTGAGCCGGCGCTGGAAGCCAAAGCAGTCAAGGCCCTCCGCGTGCTCATAGTTGCCCGAATTCAGATTATGCAGCAGGTAGTAGTCAAAGAACTCCACGCCGCACTTTTGCCGCTGCTCCTCAAAGACCCGCTCCCGGTCCTCCGGGGTCTTGAGCATGGAGACGGGCAGCTTCGTGGTCAGGGTGAAGCTCTCCCTGGGGTGGCGCTTTACCAGCGCCTCGCGGATGGCGATCTCGCTCTGGTGGTCGTGGTACATGTAGGCCGTGTCGAAGTATGTATAGCCGCGCTCAAGGAACAAGTCCACCATCTTCTCAAGCTGGGGCATGTCGATGCTCTTCTGGTCGTTGGGGTCGGTGGTGGGCAGGCGCATAAGTCCGAAGCCTAATTTTTTCATGGGATACCTCCTGACAGCAGTAGTCCTATTGTGTGTGATGTTTTTATTATAGTCTTTTTCTACCAAAATTCAATATAAATATTTCTATAAATATTTCCCAAACAGGAAATATTCATACTTTTTTTGATTTTTTTGAAACTTTCCACTTACATCCGGCGAAAATATGTGGTATACTGTATATAGAATTGGGGAAGATGTTGCTTTTTCGAAATTGTGCTGTGTAATGTTTGGGAGAGTGTTATTGTATGTTTGATACCGGGGATTACATCGTCTACGCCGGGGAGGGAGTGTGCGTTGTGGAGGACATCGGCTCCCCCAACGTGTCCGGCGTCAACAAGGACAGGCTCTACTACACCCTGTCGCCGCTCTACCGGGCCGGACGGGTGTTCGCTCCGGTGGACACCAACGTGTTCATGCGCCCGGTGATAAGCCGGGAGGAGGCCATCGACCTCATCCGCGGGATGCCGGAGGTGAACGGGGAGCTCTATGAGAACTCCAACCTGCGCTTTTTGACGGAGCACTACCAGCGGGCCATCCAGTCCTACACCTGCGCGGGGCTTGTGAAGCTCATGAAGGACGTGTGGCTCAAGCGCAGCCACGTGGCCGCCCAGGGCAAGAAGCTGGGCCAGATCGACGAGCGGTACATGAAGCGCGCCGAGGACATGCTCTACGGCGAGCTGGCCGTGGCGCTGGACATCGACCGCAGCGAGGTCCACGGCTACATCGAAAACGCCCTGGCCACCATCGAGGCAGGCGGGGAGTTTAATGGCTAAAGCCCCCGATGGGGGCTTTACCCAATTAAGGGATACGTGCGGAAAAAAGGCCCCGAATTCTGCGGAATTCGGGGCCTTTTTCCCTGCCGTCGCCCTGCGCGCGCCGCCGCAGGCGGCACTACGACTCGCTAAGAGCCGCCGCATAGCGGCGGTTGCTCGCTTGCATGGCGCCTGCGGGCGCCAACTTGGGCGACAAAAGGGATTTTTTCCAAGGCGCATGTCCTTGGAAAAAATATTGAATTGGGGTTTTACCGTTTTATGAGATACCACCAAATGGCGGGGATCTCGCGGAGGTAGTAGTTGAGCTCTAAGATGGGCAGGGGCGTGTGGGCGGCGCGGGAGGAGGTGGCGGCGTATCCCAGGTCCTCCGCCATGAGCTGGGCGCGGGCGATGTGGTAGCCGGCGGTGATGATGGTCACCCGGCCGAAGTCCGGGTCCAGGGCCCGGAGCTTTTCCAGGGAGAAGGTCAGGTTTTCCTCGGTGCTGGTGGAGCGGTCCTCCATGACGAGCCGCCCGGGGTCCACTCCCCTTTCGGTGAGCCAATCGTACATGCACCGGGCCTCGGAGATATTCTCCCCGCCGCCCTGGCCCCCGGAGAGGACGAGCACGGAGTCCGGATTCTCATTGGCGAATTTAAGCGCCGCCTCCAGCCGGGCCTTCAATGAAAGGCTGGGCCGCGTGCCGTCCACCCCCGCCCCCAGGACGATGGCGTACCGGCCGGCCTTCCCGGGGGAAAGCTCCCGGGAGACGATGCAGCCCTCCGTGACCGCGGCGGCCAGAAGGCCCAAAATGACAAGACCTGTCAAAAACACCTTACACCTCCGGGCCGGTCTTTCCCGCTTTCGGGACCACACCTTGATGCCCATATACATAAGCGTCAGGGCCGCGCACCCGGCGAAGCACAGCGCCAAAAACCCGTAGCCCACCAGAGCGAAGCGGAAAACGACTGCCAGCGCGAAAAAAACCGCCGCGGTCAGGATATATCCAAGGTACTTTTTCATTCCATGGCCTCCTCCCAGGCCGCGTAAAGCTCCTCCAGGCGCGCGGAGAGCTCCCGGTGCTCCCCGGTGAGCTCCATGAGCCGCTGGTAGTCCGTGGCGGCGGCCTCCTGGGCGGCCTGGTTCTCGGAGAGCTTCGCCTCCAACTGGCTTATCTCACGCTCCAGCCTCGCCGTGCTCTTCTCCCTGGAGGCGGCGGGCTTTTTTTGCTCCTTTTTGGGCTTCTCCGTCTTCGCCGCGGCGGTCTGGGCGAGCTGCCTCTGGCGCTCCAGGTATGCCCGGTACTCCTCGTACCCCATGCGGTAGTCCCGGAGCTCTCCCCCGCCCATGGCCCAGATGCGGGTGGCGAAGCGGCTGATGAAATACCGGTCGTGGGAGACGAACAGAAGCGCCTCGGTGTAATCGGAGAGGGCGTCCTCGATCCACTCCCGGCTTGCCACGTCCAGGTGGTTGGTGGGCTCGTCCAAAATGAGGAAATTGATGTCCGATCTCATCAGCATACACAGCTTCAGGCGGCTTCGCTCCCCGCCGGACAGGGCGGAAACCGGGGTGAACACCCCGTCGCCCCGGAAGAGGAACGCCGCCAGGCGGTCCCGGGCCTCCTGCTGGGTGCATTTGCCCTCGTACATCATCGTCTCCAGGACGGAGAGGTTTTCGTCCTCAAAGGCGACGGTCTGGGGGAGATACGCGCACTTTACCGCCGGGCCAAGCCTTATAAAGCCGGCGTCCTCCGGCTCCAGACCCATGATCATCCGGATGAGCGTGGATTTGCCGGTGCCGTTGTCCCCGATGAGGGCCACCCGCTCCCCCGGCTCGATGAGAAGCTCCGTCTCGCCCAGGATCCTCTTCTCCCCAAACGCCTTGGTGACGCCCTTCGCCAGCAGGACCTCGTCGCCCCGGAACTCCGCCTCGCCGAAGCGGGACCTCATCTTCGCCTCCTGCCGGGGGCGGTCGGTGACGCGCATTTTGTCGATGCGCTTTTCGATGGAGAAGGCCCGCTTGTGGAGCTTGTCCGCCCCCATGAAGGCCCACAGGTGCAGGTCGTCCGCGGCCCTCTGGAGCTGGGCGATCTTGGCCTCCTGCTTCTCATACTGCTTTAATCGCTCCTCGTACCGGCGGCGCTTTTCCTGGATGTAAAAGGAGTAGCTGCCGCTGTAAAATTCCGGCGCGCCGTCCACGATCTCGATGATGCGGCTGACGGTCCGGTCCAGGAAATACCGGTCGTGGGAGATGGCCAGGACCGTGCCCTTGAATTTGTTGATATAGTCCTCCAGCCACTCCGCGGCGGACATGTCCAGGTGATTCGTGGGCTCGTCCAAAAGCAGTATGTCCGTATCCTCCAAAATGAGCCGCGCCAGATTTAACCGCGTGCGCTCCCCGCCGGACAGCTCCCGGTAGGGCTGCTCCCGCTGAACGCGGGGGATGCCCAGGCCGTTGGCCACGGTGTCCCGGAAGCGCTCCAGCTCATAGCCCCCCAGGCGCAGGAACTCCGCGGAGAGCCTGTCGTAGGCCCGCAGGGTGTCGGAGCTTGAGTCCCCGGCGGCCATCTTCGCGGCCAGGGCCTCCATCTCCTCCCCCATTTTCTCGATGCGCCTCTGGGCGCGGCGCAGCACGTCCTCGCCGGTGTACCCCTCCGGGTAGACGGGTATCTGGCTCAGGACCCCCACCCGCTTGCCCGGGGGCGTCACCACCACGCCCTCGTCGGCGGTGAGCTCCCCGGAGATGACGCGAAAGAGTGTGGTCTTCCCGGCGCCGTTGCGGCCCAGAATGCCCACGTGCTCCCCGGAATTCACGTCAAAGGTGACGCCCTTTAAGATGTCGTTGCCCTTTTCAAAGGCGATTCGAATTTTCTGAACGGAAAGGTCGATCATAATGTGCTCCCCACGGATGCAAAATACCACAAAAAAAGGCCGTCCCGTGGGCGGCCTCAGACAGTTGACAAACCCCGAATCAATATTTTTTCCGGCGACATGTGCGTCGGAAAAAATACCTTTTGTTTTGCGGAGCGCGCGGCCCTGCGGGCCGTGCACGGAGCAAAACAGCAGGGAAATTTTCTCTGAATTTCGCAAAATTCAGAAAAATTTCCCGCACGTTTCCTTTTGTCGGCAAAGGCCTGCGGCCTTTGCCGACAATTTGAGGCCGTCCCGTGGGCGGCCTTTTCATTGGTTTAAAGGATCATTCCTCGGGCTCCAGGTCCTCGGCGTCGTACTCCTCGTCGTCGTCATCGTCATCGTCGTCGGAGTCGCCGGCGCCGCCGTCCTTTTCCTCGTCGCCGTCCTCTTCCTCCTCGGTGAGGTCCAGCTCCAGAGTCTCGCCGCACTCGGGGCAGGAGATCACGCCCTGTTCAAGGTCGCTCTCGTCCAGGACCAGCTCCGCGCCGCAGGCGGGGCACTCAACCTCGTACTCGTAGTCCTCGTCGTCGTCCTCATCGTCGTGGTGGTGATGGTGGTGGCAGCCGCAGCCGCACTCGTCCCCGTCCTCGCCGTAGACGGCGTCCTCAACGGACTCCAGGTCGTCGGAGACGGCGTCCAGACCGTCGCCCAGCTCCTGGACGGAGCTCTCAAGCTCCTCCTGGCCCAGAGCCAGATCCTCCAGGACGTCCAGGACGGCGGCAAGCACCTTGCCCTGGCCCTTTTCGGTGTCCATCTCCATGCCCTCCATAAGGCCCTTGATATAAGCTACTTTCTCAGCAGGTGTCATGATAATGCCCTCCATTTCAAATAAAAAATAACTTATCCGCGGCGGCTCCTTTGAGCGCCGGGGGCTTCCCGGTCCAACAGGAGATAGTTTAACCCTTTGCCCGCTCAAGATACTCGCCGGTGCGGGTGTCGATGCGGATGCGGTCGCCCACGTTGATGAAAAGGGGCACCTTGATCTCGGCGCCAGTCTCCAACGTGGCGGGCTTTAAGGTGTTGGTGGCGGTGTTGCCGGCAAAGCCGGGGTCGGTGTCGGTGATCTCCAGCTCCACGAAGTTGGGCGGCTCCACGGAGAAGACGTCGCCCTTGTAGGAGCTGATGGTGCAGACCATGTTCTCCTTGACGAAGCGGAAGTTGTCGCCCAGCTTGGACTTGCTGACGGGCTCCTGCTCATAGGACTCGGGGTCCATGAAGTAATAGAGGTCGCCGTCCTGATAGAGGTATTCGGCCTCCTTGCGCTCAACGAAGGCCTCCTCAAATTTGGCGGTGGGGTTGAAGGAAGTCTCCGTGACGGCGCCGGTGATGAGGTTCTTCATCTTGGTGCGCACAAACGCCGCGCCCTTGCCGGGCTTGACGTGCTGGAACTCCACGACCATGACGGGCTTTCCCTCGTACTCAAAGGTCTTGCCGTTCCTGAAATCGCTGGCGGTTATCGTTGCCATGTTGTTATCCTCCCGTAAGGTTAATTCGCTTTTTACGAACCGTAAATGTAAATCTGATTTATTTTACCGCATATCCCGCTTTTTTGCAAGAGTTTTTTATGCGATTACGCGCATTTACGCGCAGAACACCAAAAGCTCCTTGGGAAGCGCGGTGAGGTCCCGGCATCCGTCCCCGGTGAGCTCAATGACGTCCTCGATCCGGACGCCGAACCGGCCCGGCAGATAGATGCCCGGCTCCATGGAGATGACCGCCCCCGGCGCCAGAACGTCCTCGCTCCTGGGCGAGCAGTTGGGGAACTCGTGGATGTCGATGCCCACGCCGTGGGAGAGGGAGTGGCTGAAATACTCCCCGTAGCCGGCGTCCCTTATGACCTGGCGCGCCACGCCGTCCAGCTCCCGGCCGGTCATGCCGGCATGGGCGGCGCGGATGGCCTCCGTCTGGGCCGCAAGGACGGTGTTGTAGACCCTCGCCATCTCCTCTGTGGGCTCGCCGATGGCCACGGTGCGGGTGGTGTCGGAGCAGTAGCCGCGGTAGAGGGCGCCGAAGTCCATGGTCAAAAAGCCCCGCTGGAGCTTCACGTCCCTGGGCTTGCCGTGGGGCACGCTGGAAAGGCTCCCGGAGACTACGATGGGGTCGAAGGACTTATCCTCCGCGCCCAGGCGCAGCATCCGGCAGGTGAGCTCCGCCGCCAGCTCCCGCTCGGTGATGTCGGGGGTGATGAGCTTCAGGGTGTCGGTGAAGGCCTCGTCGGCGATGCGCTGGGCCGCCAGCATCAGCTCCATCTCCTCCGGGGATTTCACCATGCGCAGGTCCCGCAAAAGCTTCTGTCCGGGGACGAACGCGGGCTTCAGCGTCTCCTCAAGGCGCCTATAGGCGGCGTAGGAGAGGCTCCCCTCCTCCACCGCCAGTCTCTCCACGCCGTGGGCGGCCAAAAAGTCGTTCTCCAGGTCCAAAAGGGGCTTGTCGTTGGAGCAGATGACCTCGGCCCCGGTGATGCTGCGGCTGGCCTCCTCATAATACCGGGCGTCGATGAAAAGCGCCGCCGCGCCGTCGGCGCAGATGAAGAGGTCCCCGGCGCTGGAGCGAAAGCCCGTGGCGTAGTAGCGATTCTGGCCGCTGGTGACGAAGATGGCCCCGGCGTCGGCGCCGGAGAGGGCCGCGCTTATTTTTTTGATGTTGTTCATTATTGATCTAACTCCTTTGCGGAAAATGATTTGCGTCGTCTCTCATGCCGGAAGGGCAGCTCCAGAAAATACCGGATCGCCAAAAAGGGATTTGTGAATTTTATGGGCTCCACCAGGAGCATCCGCACCCCCGCTAAGTTTGCCGCGATGGTGTCCGTGTAGATCTGGTCCCCCGCCAGGGCCGCGTCCCGGGGCTCCACTCCCGCAAGGCGCAGGGCCTCCCGGACGCCCCGGGGGCTGGGCTTGCCGGCCCGCTTTATGTAGGGGACGCCCAGGAGCCCCGCGAAGATCTCCGGCCGCCGGCCCTTGTTGTTGGAGACGATGGTGAGCTCCACCCCGGCGGCCCGGACCCGCTCCGCCCAGTCTGTCACGGAGCTTTCCAGCGTCAGGGTCTTGTAGGGGGCGATGGTGTTGTCAACGTCCAAAATGAGGAGCCGGACGCCCATTTTTGTCAGAAGCTCCGGGCTTATGTCCTGGACCTTCTGAAATTTGCGCTCCGGGATAAGAAAAAAGCTCATACTTGTCCCCCAACGGAATATATTCAATTATGAAGTATAGCACATAAATGGGGAATTGTACATGTCGAAAATAAGATTTTTTCTCTCCTCCCCGCCGGACACGGCCGCCGAGGCCGCCCGGGCCGGGGAGGTGTCCCTGATGGCCTACCGGGTGGGCCGCTCCTTCCGGCTCGTCCGTGCGCCGGGGCCGGATGTGCGGGCGTCGGTGATGGACGTGGACTGCTCCGCCCTCACGGGCTACGGGCCCCACTTATGCCTGGCCGCCGAGCTCACCCGGGAGTGCCGCAGGATGGGCTGCTCCGGCATCTCCCTGGACCTGCCCCGCCCCACGCCGCAGCTCACGGCCCTCTGCGCTCTCCTGGATGAGGAGGCCGCGCGGCAGGGCCTGCGGCTCTTTGTGCCGGAGCGCTACGCTCTGGCCTGCCCCGGCGCGGCCATAAGGCTCCCGGCCCAGAATTTCTCCGGTACCTATGACGGGCGCTTGGAGGCCCTGGCCCGGCGCTGGGGCCCGGAGCGCCTGGCGCCGGAGCTGGAGCGGGTGCGCCTGGACTTCGCCCTCCCCGCCCGGACGGGCCTGGGCTCCGCCCTGCCTTGGGGCGAGCCCGGCCCCGAGGGCGCCTTCTACTCCCCGGAGCTGCGGGCCAACTACCGGACCTCCCTCCGCGCCGGCCGCGCCCACCTCGTCCTCTGGGACGACACGCGGACGCTGAGGGAGAAGATCACCATCGCCGTGTCCCTCGGGATCACCCATTTTTTCCTCTATTACCCGCATTTCAAGGACATTCTGCCGGAAATCACCCCATGATTCGCGGCAAATACGAGTGTCGGCGCGTCCGGCGGAGATCAGGCGGCCCCTACAAGAAGACAGAAACGTTTCCGTTCTCTATGACCCCCCAATCAACGCCGTAGGGGTCGCCGTCCCGGCGACCCGTGTGTCGATTTTGAACCCATACCCTCCATAACGCGAAACATATAATCCCGCTGTAGGGTCGCCTCTCATGGCGGCCCGTCCCTCAATTCGCGCATGTCCAGGCAAAAAAATTCGCCGCAAGCGCGGCGAATTTTTGCTATTTGGCGTTTATTTCACCACCACGTTGTCGTCCCCCAGCATCTCGCGGAGCTCCCGGACCAGGGCGGGGTGGATGACGCAGGTGGCGCCCTGGCGGCGGCGGGTGTCCTGGAAGTAGGTGACGATGGGCTGGTCGCCGGGGAACATGACCAGGAGCATTTTTATCCGCTCAAAGGCGGCGCAGCTCTGGGTGGGCAGGCGCAGATAGAGCTTTTTGCCCCGGGTGTCCTCGGGGACGTCGGGCATTGGCTCGGCGCGCACGTCGCTTATGGGCCGGAGGGTATTTACCACGATCTGGGGCTCCTTCTCCTCACGGATGGAGAGCCGGCCGCGCACCGCGGCCAGGGTCCCCTCCCGAAGATAGACGCCGGAGGTGTCCAGCACCCGCTGGAAGGCCAGCAGCTCCACGGCGCCGGTGCCGTCGTCCAATGTCACATACGCCATGAGGCCGCCGTTTTTGGTGGCCTTTGTCTTTGAAGCGGTGATGACCCCGGCCACGGTGATGTCCTGATCGTCCTGGAAGCGGTGGTAGGCCGTCTCCTCCTCCCAGTCGGAGAGGACGGCGCCGATGGGAACGGCCCCGATCTTCCTGGCCTGCTCCCGGTGGGAGTCCATGGGGTGGCCGGAGAGGTAGAGGCCCGTGACCTCCCGCTCCATGGCCATGCGCTCCTGGGAGGAATATTCCTCCACATCCGGCAGGGGCACGGCGGTGTGGGGCTCCCCGGCGTCCCCGGAGAGGGCCCCGAAGAGGTCCATCTGCCCCTCCACGTTCCGGCGGCGGGAGTCGGCAATGGCGTCCAGCTCCTGGCCCACCACGTCCATGAGCTGCCGGCGGCGGACCGACAGGGAGTCGAAGGCCCCGGCCTTTATAAGGCTCTCCACGGCGCGGCGGTTGAGGTCCCCGCCGAAGAGCCGTTCGCAGAAGTCGTGGAAGGAGGTGAAGCGCCCGCCGCTCTCCCGCTCGGCCACAACGTTGTCGATGAACTTCGAGCCTATATTCTTCACCGCCACAAGGCCGTAGCGGATGTTGTCCCCCTCCACGGTGAAGCGGTTGTAGGAGGCGTTTATGTCCGGGGGCAGGACATGGATCTCCATATCCTGGCACTCGGCGGTGTACTCGGCCACCTTCTCGGCGTAGCCAAGGACGGAGCTCATCAGCGCCGCCATGTACTCCCGGGGGTAGTGGCATTTGAGGTACGCCGTCTCATAGGCCACGATGGCGTAGCACACGGCGTGGGCCTTGTTGAAGGCGTAGTTGGCAAAATCCGTTATTTCGTCGTAGATAGACCCGGCCACGTCGGCGGGGACGCCGTTCCGGACGCAGCCGGCGATGCCCCTCTGCCCGTCGCCGTAGATGAAAGTCTCCCGCTCCTTTTGGATCTCCGCCATTTTCTTTTTGGACATGGCGCGGCGGATCATGTCCGCCTGCCCCAGGGAGAAGCCCGCGAGCCTGCGGAAGATCTCGATGACCTGCTCCTGATAGACGATGCAGCCGTAGGTGACGTTCAAAATGGGCTCCAAAAGGGGGTGCTTGTAGCGGATCTTGTCCGGGTTGACGCTGGCCTCCAAAAACCGGGGGATGGAGTCCATGGGCCCCGGGCGGTAGAGGGCGATGACGGCGGTGATGTCCTCGATGCTCTTGGCCTTCATGCCCACGCAGACGCCGGTCATGCCCGCGCTCTCGAGCTGGAACACGCCGGAGGTCTTGCCCGCGGCCAGCATGTCGTAGGTGGCCTTGTCGTCGTCGGGGATCTTCGATATGTCGAAGTCCGGGACCTTTTTGCGGATGTCCAGCACCGCGTCGTTGATGACGGTGAGGTTCCGAAGGCCCAGAAAGTCCATCTTTAAAAGGCCCAGCTCCTCGATGGTGGTCATGGTGTACTGGGTGGCGATGGTGTTGTCCTTTTTACTGAGGGCCAGGGGCACGTAGGTGTGGACCGGGTCCCGGGTGATCACCACCCCGGCGGCGTGGGTGCCGGAGTCCTTGGGCATGTCCTCGATGGCCCGGGCCGTCTCGATGACGTTGCGGCAGCGCTCGTCGGAGTCCATCTTGTCCCGGAGCTGCTTTGAGGTGCGTATGGCGTCGGCGATGGTGGCCCTGGGGTCGTTGGGCATGGCCTTGGCCAGCTCGTTCTCCTCGGCGAAGGTGAGCCCTAAGACCTTGGAGACAGACCGGACGGCGTTTTTGGCCTTCAGCGTGTTGAAGGTGATGATCTGGGCCACACGGTCCGTGCCGTACTTGCGCTTGACGTATTCCACCACCTCGCCCCGGCGGCGCTCGCAGAAGTCCATGTCGATATCCGGCATGGAGACGCGCTCCGGGTTCAAAAACCGCTCGAAATAGAGGCTGTACTTGATGGGGTCCACGTCCGTGATGTGCAGGCAGTAGCTGACCACGCTCCCCGCCGCGCTGCCGCGGCCGGGGCCCACGGGGATGCCGCTTTTTTTGGCGAACATCACGAAGTCCTGGACGATGAGGAAGTAGTCTGTAAAGCCCATGCGGTCGATCATGTCCAGCTCGTAGCGGAGCTGCTCTTTCACCTCCGGGCGGTGGCCGTAGCGCTCCGCGAAGCCCTCCTGGCACAGCTTTTCCAGATATTCCTTGGACGTGTACCCCTCCGGCACGTCGAATTTCGGCAGGTGGTAGTGGCCGAACTCGAAGTCCAGGTTGCACTTCCCGGCAATGAGCTCCGTGTTGTCCGCCGCCTCCGGGTGGTCGGGGTAGAGGGCGCGCATCTCCTCCTCGCTCTTCAGGTAGAGGCCGTCGGCGTTGAATTTCATGCGGTTGGGGTCGTCCAGGGTCTTGCCGGTCTGGATGCACATCAGCACATCCTGGGCGTAGGCGTCCTCCCGCCGCAGATAGTGGACGTCGTTGGTCAGCACCAGGGGGATGCCCGTCTCCCGGGAGAGGCGTATGAGCCCGCGGGCGGCGGCGCGCTCCTCGGGGATGGCGTGGTCCTGTATCTCCAGGTAGTAGTTGCCCTCCCCGAAGATGTCCAGAAACTCCATGGCGGTCTTTTTGGCCTCGTTGTACCGGTCCTGGAGGATAAACTGGGGCACCTGGCCCTGGATGCAGGCCGAGAGGGCGATAAGCCCCTCCGCGTGGCGGCGCAAAAGGTCCATGTCTATCCGGGGCTTCATGTAAAAGCCCTCCACGAAGCCCATGGACACCAGGTAGCAGAGGTTTTTATACCCCGTCTCGTTCTTGCAAAGGAGGATGAGGTGATAGCGGACAGAATCCTCCCCGTGGTCCTTGTCGAAGCGGGTACGGGGTGCCACGTAGACCTCACAGCCGATGATGGGCTTTATGCCCTCCTTTTTGCACTCCTTATAGAAGGCCACGGCGCCGTACATGACCCCGTGGTCGGTGATGGCAAGGCTGGTCTGTCCCAGCTCCCGGGCCCTGTGGGCCAGCTCCTTTATGCGGCAGGCGCCGTCCAGGAGGCTGTATTCCGAGTGGACATGGAGATGTGTAAAGGCCATTTCAGTTATCTCCCTCCGATGCCGCCTCCGCCAGCTCCCGGAGCTGCCGGAGGCGGTGGCTGAGGCCGGATTTTGTGATGGGCGGGTCAAAAAGCGCGGCCAGCTCCGAAAGGCTCATTTCCGGGTTCTCCTCCCGGAGCCGCGCCGCCTCCCGGAGCTTATCCGGCAGGGCCTCCAGCCGCCGGGACTCCCGGAGAAGCCGGATGGCCGTGAGGCACGAGGCGCTGGCCTCCACGGATTTCGTGACGTTGGCCGTGTCGCAGTTGACCTTGCGGTTGACTAAATTCGTCATGCCCTTTTCGATTCTGGCGGACATGACGCGCATGGCCGCCACCGGCGCGCCGGCCGTTGTCAGCAGGTCCTCAATGGCGTCGCTCTGCTTGAAATAGATCACGTAATTCCCGCCCCGGGAAAGCCCCTTGGGCTCAAAGCCCATGTCGTGGAAAAGGGCCGTGAGCTCGCGGCTGACGGTATAGTGGCCGGTGACCAGCTCCAAATGGTAGCGCCGCAGGGGGTCCGTGACGCTGCCCCCCGCCAGAAAGGCCCCCCGCAAAAAGGCCGCCCGGGAGCCGTCGTCCTCCAACAGCCCCAGGTTTACGTGGTGGGAGACGAGCCCCCGGCGCTCATAGCCCAGCTCGTCCAAAATGTCGCCCAGCTTTTCGGGGTCGGCGACGGTGAATACGTGCTTGGCCCCGCCCTCCCGCTCCGGATCCAGGTCAAAGGAGACTTCAAAGGCCCGGGAGAAGAGCCTTGGCAGGCGGGCGGCGAAGGCGTCGGACATGGTGACGATCCGGACGCCCCGGCCGTCAAAGCGGTTGCAGAAGAGGAGTACCCCGCAGCACTCCGCCACGGCGTAATGCCGGGCCCCGATGTCGGCCCGGCACAGCTCGTTTTTAACATCAGACGAAAATGACATGGCGCGCCTCAGCCCTTGGCGATGTCCCGGTGGATGCACTCGGTTTCCCGCCCCTGCTGCGTGAGATACCTGGCCAGGGCCTCCGTCACCGCCACGGAGCGGTGGCGGCCGCCGGTACAGCCGACGCAGACGGTCAGGTTCATCTTCCCCTCCTCCTCGTAGTTGGGGAGAAGGAAGTCCAGAAGCTCCTCCAGGCGCTTTAAAAACTCCCGGGAGACGTCGGAGCTCATCACGTAGTCGTACACGTCCTCCTCAAGGCCCGTGCGGTCCATGAGCTCCGGGACGTAGAAGGGATTTGGCAAAAAGCGCACGTCAAACACCAGGTCCGCCTCGATGGGGATGCCGTACTTAAAGCCGAAGGACATCACCGAGACGCGAAGCCGCTCCTGCTCCCCCGCGCCGAACATCCGGAAGAGCGTGCGCTGGAGCCGCCCCAGGGTGAGTCCCGTGGTGTCGATGACGTAGTCGGCCCGCTGGCGGACGCGCTCCAGCATCCGCATCTCCTTGCGGACGGCGCTCTCCAGGCCGCTGGATTCGGAGTCCAGCGGGTGGCGGCGCCGCGTCTCCTTGTAGCGCTTCACCACCGTCTCCACCGAGGCGTCCACGTAGAGGATCTTGTAATCGAAGCCCAGGGCGTGGAGCTCGTCCAGGGCGGCGAAGAGCTGGTCGAAGCCCTCCCGGGAGCGTATGTCGGATACCAGCGCCACGCGCTCATAGCGCCCCCGGGTGGCCGCGCAAAGCTCCGCGAATTTTGGGATGAGCGCCGCGGGCATGTTGTCCACGCAGTAGAAGTCCAGATCCTCCAGCGCCGCCGCCACGCGGCTCTTTCCCGCGCCGGAAAGCCCGGAAATAACAAGCATTTCCATTTTTTCCGCCCCGATTCGTAAAAATAGTTCGTAAAAACAGAATGACAGGATACCGCGATATATCCGCCGGCGTTCCGGAACGCCGCAACCTGTCGAAAAAGCCCTGACGGGCTTTTCCGACAAGGGGAACGTGCGGGAAATTTTCGCTGAATTTTGCGAAATTCAGCGAAAACTTCCCTGCTGTCGCCCTGCGCGCGCCCCGTTGGGGCACACTTGTGCGACAAAAGGGATTTTTTCCAAGGCACATGTCCTTGGAAAAAATATTGAAATTGAATTTTTCGACAACCTGCGGCGTTCCGGAACGCCGGGATCAAAGGATGATCTTTACCTCCGGCTCCAGCCGCACGCCGGAGCTTTTGTAGACCTTCGTGATGACCAGGGCCATCAGGGAGTAGACGTCCGAAAACGTGGCGCTGCCAAGATTGACGATGAAGCCCGCGTGCTTTTCGGAGACTTGCGCGTCCCCCACCCGGAGGCCCTTGAGGCCGGCCTCGTCAATGAGCTTTGAGGCGTATCCGTTCTCCGGCCGCTTGAAGGTGCTCCCGGCGGAGGGGTAATTCAGGGGCTGCTTTTCGCGCCTCCTGGCCATGAGGTCGTCCATCGTCTCCTTTATTTTTTTGGGGTCCCCGGGCCGGAGCCTCAGCGTGGCGGAGAGGATCGCGCCGCCGCGCTGGAAAACGGAGGTCCTGTAGCCGAAGCCGCACTCCTCCCCCGGCAGGACCCGGACCTTGCCCTGGGGGTCCACGCAGGTGACGGACTCCACGATGTCCCGCATCTCTCCCCCGTAGGCCCCGGCGTTCATGTATATCGCCCCGCCCACGGAGCCCGGGATGCCGTGGGCAAACTCCATCCCGGTAAGTCCCTGCTCCCGCGCCCCGGAGGCCGCCCGGGCCAGGGTCACCCCCGCCCCGCAGATGACGCTGTCCACCGAAAAGCGCAGCGTGTCCAGCCGCGCGGTGCTCAGCGCCACGGCCTCATGCCCCCCGTCGGAGACGAGCAGATTGGAGCCGTTGCCCAGGAGAAAATAGGGGATTCCCCTCCCCGTCAGCTCCCGGACGAACCAGACGAAGGCCCCGATGCTCTTGGGCTCGATAAGCGCCGACACGGGCCCGCCGATGCGGAAGGTGGTGTGGCGGCTCATGGGCTCGCCCAGCGTCACGCCCGTCTCCGGGTATTCATTCCGCGCATCCGCCAAAAGGCGGTCGATTTTTTCAATCATTTGCCCTCCAGGCTGTCAAAATAGTCGTCAAGCTGCTCGGTGAAGTCCTTGCCGGAGTTGAGGCCCATGCGCTTCTGGCGGTTGTTCATGGCGGCGACCTCGATGATCACCGCCAAATTCCGGCCCGGGCGGATGGGCATCACGATGTAGGGGACCTTCACGCCCAGGATGTCGATGGTTTCCGTGTCGGAGCCCAGGCGGTCGTAGGAGTTCTCCTGGCTCCAGTTCTCCAACTTGATGACCAAGTCCACCTTCTCGCTCCACTTCACGGCGCCGTTGCCGAAGATGCGCCGCACATCCACGACGCCGATGCCCCGGAGCTCGATGTAGTTGCGTATGAGGTCCGGCGCCGTGCCGGTGAGGGTGGTGGAGTTGACCTTCTTGATGATGACCGCGTCGTCGGAGATAAGGTGGTGGCCGCGCTTGATGAGCTCGATGGCCGTCTCGGATTTTCCCATGCCCGACTCGCCCAGGATGAGCACGCCCTCGGAGTAGACCTCCATAAAAACGCCGTGGCGCATGATCTGGGGGGCCAGGGCGTTATTGAGCTTCGTGGTGAGCTCGATGATGAGCTCGCTGGTTTCCCGGTGGGACTTGAGGATGGTGACGTCGTGCTCCCTGGCGGAGTCCAGGGTCCCCTCCGGGATGTTGACGTCGTGGGCGATGATGATGGCGGGGACGCCGCTCTCCATGAGCCTGTCCAGCTTTGCCCGGCGCTCCTCCTCGGAGAACTGCTGGAGATACGCGTCCTCGTTCCAGCCTAAGATCTGGATGCGCTCGGTGGTGAAGTTGGTGTAAAAGCCCGTGAGCTGAAGTCCGGGGCGGTTTATGACGGCGGTGGTGATGAGCTTACTGTCAAAGTCGCCGGAGGCGTTCAGGACCTCGAGGCCGATCTGCTCCACCAGCGTTTTCAGGGGCATTCCGTGCATTGTTTCCATGGCATATCCTCCTTGCTTGTATGGCCGCGGTATTAATAGGTTAATTTTATACAAAAAATGCCCTTTTGGCAAGCCCCCGGAGGGCATAAAATATTTAAATTGACCAAAAAAACTTCTTGCATTTTCCGATAAGTTCTGCTACAATATATGAGCTTGCGAATTTAAGTTTTCATGCGAGGAGGTGCAGCAGATGGCAAAGTGTGAATTTTGCGGCAAGGGCGTCTCATTTGGTATTCAGGTGAGCCACTCCCACAGAAGATCCAACCGTACCTGGAAACCGAATGTCAAACGTGTCAAAGCCGTAGTTGACGGCTCCCCCCGCCACGTTTACGTCTGTACACGGTGCCTCCGCAGCGGCAAGGTCACCCGTGCGGTGTAATTGAATCTCCAATAACCGCGGCTCCCCGTCCGACAGGACGGGGAGCCTTTTTATGCTTTTCAGTCGGAGAGCTTGACGACGACGGTGTCGTTGACGATCTCCACGGAGCCGTCGGCGGGGTAGCAGGGCATGGACTGAAACTCCGGAGTCTCACGGATGGCGTCATACCCCTCCGGGGGCACGTAGCCGGGGGAGAAGCTCTGGAAATAGTACATGAGCCAGCCCCGGGAGTAGATGTTGAGGAGCGCGTCGCCTGTGAACACGCCGGTAAGGCCCAATTTTGGCAGGGACGTGGCGCTGTAGGCATCGCCGATGAAAGCTACGCCCATCCCGGGCGTATAGCCCTCGGTCTGCTCCACCCGGGCTATGAGGCGCGTCAAATACGCGTTGGCGCCCCGGGCGGTGAGCTCCATCTCCAGATACGCCTTGTTGTCGATGAGCGCCCCCTCGCAGCTCTGGGCGGCGGAGGCGGCCAGCAGCAGGCACGCCAAAGCCCCGGCGGCGGTCCTTTTGAGCCTGCCGTTTCGGGGGAGCTCCACCCGGTCCGCCAGCACCGCCGGGAGGAGCCACATGATGACGTTGGGGTAGATCATCAGCCAGTGGACGTTCTCGGCCCCGGCCATGACGTAGACGATGTTCACCGCCAGGGGCAGCACCCCCAAAAGCGCCAGCAGCATCAAAAGCGCCGCGGGGGAGCGGTAGACGCCCCGCCGGACGGCCAGCGCCAGCAGCGCCAGGAGCGTCAGGACCTCAAAGGCCCGCATGAAGTAGGGAAAGCTCCTGTGTACGGCCAGGAAGGCGTCGGAGAACGGGAAGCGGAAGAACGACCTGTAGGCGTCCACCGCTCTGGAAAGGAGCTGTCCCAGGGACACGTCCGTCATGCCGTCAAGGCCGGCGTAGCTCAGAAGCTCCGTGCCCGTGGCCCAAAGGCACAGCCGGAGGACGGCGAGATACGCCGCCATCCCCAGGACCAGGCCCAGAAAAGCCCGGAGCACGTCCTGCAAGAGGGCCTTGGGGCTCTCATATCTCCCGGAACACACGTCCGTCAGCAGCGCCGCCACCGAGAGGGCCGCGGCAAAGCCGAAATACGCCTGATAACAGCCCATGGCCGCGGCCACGGCCCCCGCCCCGGCGAGGAACCGCGTCCATCCCCGGCCGCGTATGAGCCAGACCCCCAGGGCCGCCAGGAGCATGGCGAAAAAGTACGCCGGCGCCGTGAACATATAGGCCCAGGTGGACGTCACCGTGGGGAAGGCCGCCATGGCGGCGGCGACGGCGGCGCAGGCCCCCAGGGAGCGCACGTCAAAGACCTTCACCGTGAACACCGCGGCCAGGGCCAGCCAGGCCGAGCCCGCAAGGCCGTTCACCACCGGGGAACTGAAGCGGCCCGTGAGCTTCAAAAAGGGGTGCAGAAGCCACCTGCCGGAGGCGAGCAGCGAGCCCCCGGCCAGCATCTCGGACAGGTCGTCGTGGTTTATGAGCTTATTGGTAAAGGCGAAAAGGTGTATCCCCAAAGCCAGCAGCAGGGCCGCCAGGAACACCAGCGCGTCGCGCTTCTGGATCCTTCGCCGGGCGGCGGCGAGGACGGCCCCCAGGGCGCTTTCTTTCTCCATCGGTCACGCCTTCCTTCCGCCCCGGTCCGCGTCCTTCTTCTCCGCGAAGGCGAAGAAGCGCTGACCCATGTAATTGAGAATCACGAAGAGGCCCATGCCCACCAGCATGGCGATGTTGTCCCGCACCGTCTCCGAGGCCCCGGAGAGGATGAGGCGCACCAGGGGCTTTGCCGCGCCGTAGGCGATGAGGTAGCAGACGGAGATCTCCAGGGCGAAGCGTATGACCGTGCCCTTGCCCTTCTCGGTGTTTTTAAAGGTGAAGCGCTTGTTGAGG
Organism: uncultured Oscillospiraceae bacterium; assembly: GCA_947632155.1. Lineage (GTDB taxonomy): Bacteria > Bacillota > Clostridia > Oscillospirales > Oscillospiraceae > RUG626. The sequence goes on along the minus strand of CANROF010000030.1, from coordinate 6,517 downwards.
AAGTAGCTCAGGATGCTGGCAAAGAAATAATTGGCGGCGGTGGAGATCCAGTAGCTCAGGTGCAGAAGGTTATATGACCCGAACATGATGGCCGTGCCGAAGAGGGTGTTGACTATGCCCACGAGAATGAACTTCAGAAAGGTTTTGTCGAAGAAAAGCAGGATGAAGCTTTTGAGTTTTTCCTTCAAATCACTCACCGCACTCCCTTGAGATGATGAACCGGGGCCGCCCCAGGCTCTGCCGGAAGGTCCGGCCCACGTAATAGCCGATAATACCCATGCACAAAAGGACGCACGCCAGAGCCAGCAAGATCATGACGGCCAAAAAGACCAGCCACCCGTCGGCGTCCCAGCCCACGATGGCGTAGAGGATGCCCGTCACCACGGCGATGACGCCGAAGAGGACGCCGAAGACCGCAGCCAACTGCATGGGCGCGGCGGAGAAGGCCGTCACGGAGGACACGGCGTAGCGGGCCAGAGACTTAAAGGACCACTTGGAGACGCCCGCGGTGCGCTGGGCCACGTCAAACTCCACCTCGGCCCGCCGGTAGCCCACAAAGGCCGTGAGCCCCCGGAAAAATACGTCCTCCTCCGGGAGGGACAGCAGCGTGTCCACCACCCTGCGGTCCATGAGCTTGAAGTCGGAGGAGCGCTTCATGTCCAGCTTTGCCAGCTTCGATATGACGGAGTAGAACGCCCCGGCGCAGGCCCGGTGGAGGCCGGATTCCTCTCCCCGGTCGCGCTTGACGCCCTCCACCACCTCAAAGCCCTGCTCCCAGAGGGCGTACATCTCGGGGAGCTTCTCCGGCGGGTGCTGGAGGTCGCAGTCCATGACGGCCACGCACTCCCCCCGGGCTTTGGAGAGCCCCGCGAACACTGCCCGGTCCTTCCCGAAATTTCGTGAAAACGAGACGCCCCGGACATTGGGGTCCGCCCCGTGGGCCCGCAGGATGGCCTCCCAGGTGCCGTCTTTGGAGCCGTCGTCCACGAACACGAGCTCATAGGGTATCCCGGCGTCCCGCAGGACCCCGCCGACGGTCCGGGCGGCCGCCTCCACCATATCCTCCTCATTGAAGGCCGGTATGACCACGGAGAGCTTTTTATCCATGTCTCTGCCTCTTTTCATCTTTATCCATTTAGATAAATTACCACGATTCTCCCGAAAATACAAGAATCGACGGGAAATTTAATACACTCTTAAGCTTCCCGGTCCCCGCGCTCGCGGATGATGAGGCGGATGGGGGTGCCCTCCAGGCCGAAGGCGGCGCGGAGCTGGTTTTCCAGATACCGCTGATAGGAGAAGTGGAAGAGCTCCGCCGAGTTGCAAAAGACGACGAACGTGGGCGGGCGGACGGAAACCTCCGTCATGTAGAAGATCTTGAGCCTCCGGCCCTTGTCGGAGGGCGGCTGGACCCGGGCCTGGGCGTCACTGAGGACGTTATTTAAAAGTCCCGTGGTGATGCGGCGGTTTGCCTGCTCGTTGACGGAGTTGGCAAGGGCGAAGATCTTCTCCACCCGCTGTCCCGTCAGGGCCGAGACGAAGAGGATGGGGGCGTAGGGCATAAAGGAGAGGTCCCGCCGGATGTCGGCCTGGAGCTTGTCCATGGTCTTGCCGTCCTTCTCCACCAGGTCCCACTTGTTGACTAAAATGACGCTGGCCCGGCCGGCCTCATGGGCCATGCCCGCCACCTTGGTGTCCTGCTCGGTGACGCCGTCCCGGGCGTCCAGCATGATGAGGCACACGTCGCACCGCTCAATGGCGAGCTGCGCCCGCATGACGGAGAACTTCTCCACCCGGTCCTCCACCCGGGACTTCCGGCGCATACCGGCGGTGTCGATGAGGACATATTTGCCGTACTTATTTTCAAAGGGCGTGTCCACCGCGTCCCGGGTGGTGCCGGCCACGTCGGAGACGATGACCCGCTCCTCCCCCAGGATCTTGTTGACGATGGAGGATTTTCCCACATTGGGCTTGCCGATGAAGGCCAGCTTCACCGCCTCGGCGTCGTCCTCATCGTCCTCCGCCGGGGGGAAATGCTTCAGGCACTCGTCCAGGATGTCCCCGGTGCCGTGGCCGTGGAGAGCCGAGAGGGCGATGGGGTCCCCGAGGCCAAGGGCGTAAAACTCGTAGATCTCCGGGTCCACGGGGCCGGTGGAGTCCATCTTGTTCACCGCCAGCACCACGGGCTTGCCGCTTCTCTGGAGCATGTCCGCCACCTCCTGGTCGGAGGCGGTGACGCCGCTTTTGATGTCGCACACGAAGATGATGACGTTGGCCGAGTCGATGGCGATGAGGGCCTGCTCCCGCATGAAGGTCAGGATCTCGCTGTCGGTGGAGGGCTCGATGCCGCCGGTGTCCACGATGTCAAAGCTCCGCCCGGCCCATTCGCACCCGGCGTAGAGCCTGTCCCGGGTGACGCCGGGGGTGTCCTCCACAATGGAGAGGCGCTGTCCGGCAAGCTTGTTGAATAAGAGGCTCTTCCCCACGTTGGGGCGCCCCACAATGGCGACCAGGGGTTTCATAATTTCCTCCTGCTATGATAAAAATACTTCCAAAAGCCGCTCTCCCCCGTTTTCCATGGGGATGACGGGGACGCCCAGGGCGTTTTCCGCGTCCTGGAGGGTCACGTCGTCCAAAAAGACTCCCTGCCCGTCCCGGAGCATACGGTTGGTGATGTAGACCCGCTCCCCCAGGTCCCGGTCCCGGAGCTGGGCGATGAGGTCCCGGCCGGTGATGAGGCCCGCCACGTCGATGGTGTGGCCGAAAAAGTCGTTGACAATGGGGATTATATCCACATTTATGTTGGGATATTTTGCTTTCGCCAGGTCCCGGAGCGACCTCAGCGTCACGGCGGCGGAGACGCCGGTGGCGATGGTGGCGCGGGTCCCCTTTGCCGGGCCCTCCGCGCCCTCCAGCGCCTCCTCAAACTCGGCGTGGAGGAGGCGCAGCATCCCCACGCCGTTTTCAAGCTGGGGGTAGCCCTCGTAAAATTCCTCCGGGGGGATGGGCAGTCCGGCCTTGATATACATCTCGTCCGAGCAGAAGAAAATCCGGCTGCCGTGGCGCTTTAGGCACTTCTCCCCGAATTTTTCCACCTGGGCCACGGTTTTCGCCGCCAGTTCCTTATCAAAGGGCTTCAGGGGGTAGAGCCCCTCCCGGAAGCGCGTGAGCCCCACGGGGATGACGGAGCAGCTCCGGACATGGGGGGCCAGGCGTGCGAGCCTTCGCATGGTGCGGTCAAGCTCTTTTCCGTCGTTGAGTCCGGGGCAGCAGACGATCTGGCAGTTCATCTCGATGCCCGCCCGGGCGAAGCGCTTCATGATCTCGATGCCCCGCCCGGCGTTTTTGTTCCCCAGCATCAGGCGCCGGAGCTCGGGGTCCATGGTGTGGACGGAGACGTTGATGGGGGAAATTTTGAGGTCGATGACCCGCTGGACCTCCCGCTCCCCCATGTTGGTCAGCGTCAGGTACGAGCCGGTGAGGAAGCTCAGGCGCACGTCGTCGTCCTTGAAATACAGCGTCTCCCGCATCCCCGGGGGCATCTGGTCCACGAAGCAGAACACGCAGTTGTTGGCGCAGGAGCGCATCCCGTCCATAAGGTATTCCTCAAAGTCCAGCCCCGCGTCCTGCCCCGGCTCCTTCTCCACCGCCACGTCGAAGGTGCGCCCGTCCCGCTCCAAGGTAAAGACGCTCTCCTCGTCGTAGGCGTAGTACATATAGTCCAAAACGTCCGTTATTTTGCTGCCGTTGACGGCGGCGAGCCTGTCCCCCGGCCTTATCCCCGCCCTCTCGGCGGGGGAGCCGGGCGCCACGCTCTTCACCGTATTTCTCGCGCCGGCCATGTCTCTCCCCCCTTTCGCATCAGGCTAAAGAAAAACGGCGGGGACTGCCCGCCGTTTGGGTTAGCCCCGCCGTTTCTTGCCTTGCTTTCAGTTGTTCACAGATACGACTTCACGGCCATTGTAAGTGCCGCAGGCCTTGCAGGCTCTGTGGGGCAGATGGAGCTCGCCGCACTTCGGGCAAGCTACGAGAGCGGGGACGCTCAGCTTCCAGTTGGAGCCGCGACGCCTGTCTCTCCTCGCCTTGGACACTTTCCCCTTCGGTACCGCCATAATGACACCTCCTACGAAAAATTCATTCTTTCTCCAGAAGCTGCCCTAAAGCGAGCAATCTGGGGTCCAGGTCCTCCACGCATCCGCAGGGGCCTTCGTTCAGATTTTTACCGCACTTCGGGCACAGGCCCTTGCAGTCGTCGCCGCACAGGATCCTTGGCTCGAAGCTGAAGATCAGCGCGTCCCGCATGATCTCCTCCAGGTCCACGCATCCGTCCTCGATGAGGTAGTAGTCCACGCTGTCCTGGTCCTCCAGCTCCTGGGCCGGGTAGACGTGTACGTCCTGCTCCAGGGGCTTTTGGAATTCCTTGAGGCACCTGGCGCACTGGCAGAGCATGTCCGCCCGGATGCCGGCGCGAAGCTCCAAAAGGCCCGCGTGGTTCTCCACCGCGCCCTCCACCGTGATGGGCGTAAGGTACTCCAAAACGCCGTCAAAGTCCAGGTCCGCGGGAGAGAGCGTAAACGCGAAGCTCTTTTTGCCTCCGGGGTCGGCGATGAGCTCCCTCAGATCAAGCTTCACGCCCCTCACCCCTTTCAAGTCGCGCTATGGTATTATAGTCGAATTTTCCGCTGTTGTCAAGAGTTTTTTGCATGGGGAATATTTATTTTTAGTCCCCTCCGCCTCTCGTAATTTCTCCCCCGCCGGAACCCGTAATTATAACACGCGGCTATGGCGTAGGTCGCGTCTTTTCCATACAGGAGAAAGGCGAATACCTCATTCATCACAAGCCCATACCCCTTTGGCGGCTTGTCGCCCAACTGCTCCTCCACCCAAGCGTCGTCGTATGTACGCGGCATAGAAATACCTCCTAATCACGACATAATATGTCGTTTCAATTTGAATCATAGTATGACATACTGTGTCGTGTAAGTCAAGAAAAACAGGAGGCCTTTTTCATGTTTTATAAAAGGCTCAAAGAAGCGCGTCAAAAAGCCGGACTGACGCAGCAACAGGCAGCGGAGGCGTTAAATCTTTCGGTCCGCTCCTATCAAAGGTACGAGGCGGCTAACGGTCAATGCGACCCTCCGATCGCAACTCTGGTAGAGATTGCCGATCTCTTCAATGTTTCCATTGACTGGCTTCTTTGCCGGGACAAAAACAAATAAACCGCCATAATGTCACACACCCCCGATAGCCGCGAAATCGTTCATGTAGGGGCGTGGTGCGATTGATGGAAAACGGGTGGTGAATCGGAAAAATGGGCCGATGTGGTCATCGGCCCCTACGGGGGCGTGGTGCGATTGATGGAAATTGGGCGGTGAATCGGGGGAATGGGCCGCTGTGGGCAGCGGCCCGTACAGCGATATTGTGAGTTATCGCGTTAAAATTGTATCGTTCCAGGCGCGTATGAGGCTCAGATTTTGCTTAACTTAATGACAACAGCGATATTGTGAGTTATCGCGTTAAAATGGAACCGTTCCAGGCGCGTATGAGGCTCAGATTTTGCTTAACTGAATGACATTGGCACGTTCCCCCTGTCGGAAAAGTCCGGCAGGGCTTTTTCGACAGGGGGAACCGCCGGGCGGCCCGAAGGCCGCCCGGCGGTTGCGGTTGGTTATTCGGTGGTCTTCTCCTCATTCGACGCGGCGGCTACGCGGCCGCCGACGATGGCGGAGATGAGGGCCTGGAGGTCGATGCCGGTGCTCTCGCGCATACCGTCGATGACCTGGTTTGCGGTGCCCATGACGTCCTTTATGAGCTTGGTGGAGTTGCCGTCGCCGTACATGACGATCTTGTCCGTCTGGGCAAGGGGCGCGGCGGCGTTGCCCACCACCTGGGGGAGGGCGTTTAAGTACATCTCCAAAATGGATGCCTCGCCCATCTTCTTCTGGGCCTCGGCCTTCTTCTCGATGGCCTCCGCCTCGGCGATGCCCTTCGCCCGGATGCCCTCGGCCTCCTGCTCCATGGCGTACCTGAGAGCCTCGGCTTCGGCGCGGCGGGCCTCCGCCTGCTGCTCGGCCTCATAGCGCTGGGCCTCGGCCTCCCGCTGGCGGCGGATGAGGTCCGCCTCGGCCTCCTTCTCGGCCTTGTACTTCAAAGCGTCGGCCTCCTTGCGGACGGTGGCGTCAAGCTGGCGCTCCCGGAGGGCGATCTCCCGCTCGGCAAGCTCCGCCTCCTTCTCCCTGCGGGCGATGTCGGCGTTGGTGCGGGTGACCTCGATGGTCTTGCGCTGCTGCTCCTGCTGGATGGAGTAGGCCGCGTCGGCCTCGGCCTTCTTGGTGTCGGCCCGGACCTTCATGTCGGCCTGCTGGACGGCCAGCTCCGCGTTTTGCTCCGCGATCATCTTGTCGGCCTGGACCTTCACGGCGTTGGCCTCCTGCTCGGCATTGGCGTTGGCGATGGCGATGTCCCTCTGGGCGTTGGCCTTGGCGATCTGGGCGTTCTTGCGGATCTGCTCCACGTT
>CANROF010000029.1 GCA_947632155.1 uncultured Oscillospiraceae bacterium | reverse complement strand
CTGCAATTGCAGTTTTTGAGCTTATTATCTCACACCTGGGGGCCTTTTGGGAGGCGGGAGGTTATTGAGCGGTTACGATATATTTGCACGGTCAGTATGATATAGTGAATTAAATGCAATTATAATGTCAAATTGATTGGACTGAAAACTGTTTTCATCAAATTTATCCCATACATATTCAATGTGTGAATACTCTCTAAAATTACGCTTACATTCTTCTAACGCGGTCTTGTCCTTGTCCATTGCAATAACTTCATACTTGGATGCATCTGTAAAATAGTTCAATAATCTCCCTGCACCCGTACCAAGATCTAGTATTTTTCTTCCAATACCTGTAGGGATTTTATCTAAATGAATATTTGGAATATTTCCATCACCATAAAATTCCTTTATTGCTTGATTAAGAAATAATGAGTCTTGACTTTGTGTTTTACCAAGAGGTACGGATTTTAGTCGATGTGCAGCAAAGTCCTTTATATATTCAAGAACAATTTCGCGATTCGAGTATAAAATATAGTTACTATCTTTCTCTTCTACAATGGTGTAATTCTCATCAAATAAGTAATAAGACGCAATATTAGTTTCTTCATGTTTTCGATAGAATGTTACTTTTTTGCTAGCAAGTAATTTCCCAAAATGTTGCTCAAACGGATATAATTCAGAATAAGTGTTATAAAAAATAATAACGAAATCAAAGTTGTCTATATCCGAAGTTTGAAAATGTTCCATACGGCAGAAATATTTGCGCTCCTTTGAAGATACTACTAACATATCTTTGACTTCTTTCATGGCCGTAATAGACAGTCGAACATCTTGATTTTCTTTCATCCGACAGTATTCAAGGCATTTGCTTAAGGATGAAAGGACTAGTTTTTCCTTTATTGGACTTGCATTGCCGCTCTTATCAAATTCCATTAATCCCTCGATATACTTTCGATAATTTGGCTTTTTAAGGAATTTCATTTCTTCCGATGAGACACCCCGATAGATTTCTATAACAAGTAAAAAAATTTGGACCATGAAAAAATCAAACAGAGCAAAATGCAATGTTTCCGCATTAAGTACATTACCACCCATTGATGATATAATTGCTACAATAACTGCATAACTTAAAGAAATAATCGTGTTGATAATAAACTGCATAGTATAACCTCCTGGTGTGATTATTTACAACATATAGTTAACGGGTGGATACCATTAATTTGCAGATTGAGCAGTGTTACTTTTTCAAACAGATGCAGCGTAATGACTTCGAATTCTTTGACCAACTTTTCCATCAATTTAGAAACCATGGTTGGATCAGAATGATGGCTTTCAAAAATGGAATTTTATCACGCACTAGCTCCTGCTCATACAAGGAAGCCTCCTTATGACCAACTTCCTCCAGATTTCCAGATGTTCCTTGGGTGGCCTTTGGTCAATCGTAAGATCTTCCAACGCAAGAGCTGTCTCCCGCAGGGTCAAGGTATTGCCTTTAATAGCGTTAGAATTATAGGTGTACTCCACAAGAAATTCAACCTGTAGCTGCTTTAGGTCCCCCAAAGGGCACCGTTTATCCAATCGTTCCTTTTATGAGTCAATATGCTATCTAACTTAACGTGGACTTTCCAAGGCTTGAGTCACAATGAATGAAATTCATTTAAAGTTAAAGGGCATTAACTTACGCTAAAGCAGGGTAATTATAGCTGGGGTATTTTTTTCTTGCATACAACATTTTCTTCACTTATTCATTATGTTAATTTGTAACAGTCTATTTGGACACTGACGTTCAGTTCGCACAGTTGCCCACTTTCACCGCTCTTAAGATTTTTGGGGTTCAAAGTAACAAAAGACTACGTTTCGTGGATGACGAATTGTATAACGTCACTACCTATTAATGTCTTCAAGGTAATTTTTTGTTACAGCTAAAAAAATTTTGTCAAAATGTCTGTTTTATAATTACTTTAGTGTTCAAGTTGGCGGAAAATGACTTGGTCAGGAGCGGAGCAGGACTCCGCGCGCTCTTTGCCATCAGTCTTCGTCCAACGGAGACATACAATGTCATATGACGATGCCCTTAGGGCAACGCAGGAGTTCTCTAAAGCCAAAAAAGCTATCAAAGGAGCTGTTGCCCGCTGTTTCATCGCCCCGGAGTTCATTTCCATTGAAGGAACTAATAAACAAGTAGCTATGGATTTCATTGAGTTACATAGGATGGAGCGGCTGATTATAGAGGACTCAAATTAGATTAATGTCGCGTCGTAGGGTTACATCGAATGGCCAAACCCCCGCCCCAACTACAAAGCCGACACCCGATAGGGCGTGTCGGTGGAGTATCTCACTGACAACCTCCCCGCATAAAGAACGAGCAGGCCACCGCCTGCTCTATATAGGAAAAACAAATTGAGTATTCACAATGTGTGTAGCAATAAACAACAGATTTTTATAAGAAACCACCGTCTAAAACTGTGCTTGTCGTGAAAATTAGCTTGCGAAAATGGTGAGTCTTAATAGCAACCTTATCCTACCGTTTTCAAATTCTTATACTTCCGCAATAGCCTTTAAATAGACGCGACCCCGTTTTTGAGAAAAAATTTCGAAAGTGGGGTCGCGTTCAATTTTTCAAACCGTCTTGCCACGCAATGGGTTTGAATTGCTATTGGTACTAATTGCCCTGCTTTTTGATATGCCCCTTCATCTCCTGCACCCTATCAAACGTCTCCCTGCCGATGATTGGTTCGTGGGCGTTCTCCACCAGGTACATCTCCACCTGCCCACGATTCTTTTTCTTTTTGCCCGTCAGGAAATCCGGCGTATAGGTTTTTTGCATCAGCACATCTCCGGCGTATTTCTCGTTACTGAGCATCCGGTCGATGGTAGAGGTGCTCCACTCGGTTTTGCCGGTGACTGTCTTAATGCCGTGGGATTCCAGATGCTTTTTGATTTTTCGAACACCGTTCCCTTGGACATACAGATCAAAAATCTTTCTCACAATTTCAGCTTCTTCCGGGACGATTTGCAAAACGCCGTCTGGGCCTTTGGTGTAGCCGAGGAAGCGAGTGTGGTTGAGAATTGTTTTACCTTCCATCATACGCTGCCGAAGGCCAAACTTGATGTCCCTGCTCCTTGACCAGCTCTCCGCTTGGTCAATGGCGGCCAATTGCTCGATAAGAAGATTGCTGGCGGTCAATGTATTGATGCCGCCGGTCTCGATGTATACTCCGATATTCATTTGTCTTAACCCCCGTATTTGTTTGATTGTTTCCAAAGTATCCCTGCCAAAACGGCTGAGCGTTTTAACAAGGATCAGGTCGATTTTTCGCTTGTCACAGTCTTTCAGCATCTGCCGGTAGCCAGGCCGATTGCCAGTCCTCAAGCCGGATCCGATGTCATAATAGACAGCAACAAAGTGCCAATAGGGATTTTGTCGGATGTACTCTGTGTAATACTCAATTTGATTTTTCAAACTGTACTGCTGTTCCTCGTGCTCCGTACTGACCCGGCAATAAGCCGCCACCCGTAGCCGCTGTTCCCATATCGGTCCCGGCTGCTCGCGTCCGGGAATTTCTACTACATATTTGGACATAACAAAACCTCCGTGTTTTCTGCATCCGTAAGCGCAGTATAACACGGAGGTTTTGATAAAGAAATAAGCTACATTCCAGTCTCTTTGTAAGGCTGAAATGTAGCTTACCACTTGGAGCTGCTACCCAGATTCGAACTGGGGACCTCATCCTTACCAAGGATGCGCTCTACCGACTGAGCTATAGCAGCGTTGGCGACCGAGAAGGGGCTCGAACCCTCGACCTCCGGCGTGACAGGCCGGCGCTCTAACCAGCTGAGCTACTCGGCCGTGTGCGCTTTATTCAAAAACATGTGCTTTCCTTAACGGCGCTCGATTATTTTATACTATCCGCACTTGTTTGTCAATAGCTATTTTCGAAAAATTCACCGCATTTTATCATATCCGCCCTCATGACCGGGGCCTTCAGCGTCAGCGGCTCCCCGGTCAGGGGCTCCGTGAAGGAAAGGCGCCGCGCGTGGAGCAGGTGCGCCGTGAGGCCCAGGCGCTCCGCAAGCTCCGCGGACGCCGCCGTGCCGTAGAGCCCGTCCCCCAGCACCGGCGCGCCGAGATGGGCACAGTGGACCCGTATCTGGTGGGTGCGGCCCGTCCGGAGGGCGAGGCGGACCTTCGTGACGGTCCGGCCGTAGATTTCCGTCCGGCCCAGCGTCTCATACTCCGTCACCGCCCGCTTGCCGGAGTCCCGGACGACGCGCTTCTGGAAGCCCTCGCGCTCCCGGTCGATGGGCAGGTCGATAACGCCGCGCTCCTCCGGGAGGGCGCCGCAGAGATACGCCAGATATTCCTTCTCCGCCTCCGGCGCGCGCAGCGCCTCCATGGCTCTGGCCTTGAAGTGGGCGTTTTTGGCGAACACCATGACGCCGCTGGTGTCCCGGTCCAGCCTGTTCACCGCGTGGCACACCGCCGAGCCCGCCGTTTCCAGGAGATACCCCGCCGCGAAATTGGCCGCCGTGCCGGTGTATCTGCCCCGGGAGGGGTGGGCGAGCATCCCCGCGGGCTTGTTTATGGCCAGAAGCGCCGGGTTTTCAAAAAGAATCTCCAGCTCGCCCCGCTCCGGAGGGAAATCCGGGGCGGCCTCGGCCCGGTCAAGCTCCGCCTCCACCGTGTCCCCGGGCTCCACGCGGCGGTCCATAAAGGCGGGCCGGCCGTTGACCGTCACGGCGGAGGCGTACTTGAGCCTCTTGACGGCCCCGGCGGAGAGGCCCAGGGTATTTTTCAGGATGTGGTAGACCTTCCGCCCGGCGTCCGCCTCCCCGGCATCGTATCGGAGCTTCATCGGAGCTTCGAAAGCCGCTCCACGATGTCCTCAAAGCCCATGGAGTGGCTGGCCTTCACCAGCACCACGTCGCCGCGCTCCACGGCCTCGGGGATGTCGGGGAGGAAGTCCTCCCGGCGCAGATAATACCGGGCCTTCCCGCCGCCGGCGGCCAGATACGCGTCGTAGATGCTCTTGGCCTCCTCGCCGCAGCAGACCACGGAGTCGATGCGGCACTCCGCGGCCAGCTTGCCCATGAGCCGGTGGAGGTGGGCAGAATCCGCCCCCAGCTCCTTCATGTCGCCCAAGATCGCCACGCGCTTGCCGTGGGGGGCGCTCAAGGACCGGATGGTGCTGAGGGACCGTATGGCGGCGGCCATGGAGTTGGGATTTGCGTTGTAGCAGTCGTCGATGATGGTGACAAAGCCGGTGTCCGTGACGCTGGCCCGGCCTCCCACGGGGCGGTAGTCGGCGATGCCGCGCAGGATCTCCTCGCCGCCCTGGCCCAGGATGCGGCCCACCGCGGCGGCGGCCAGGGCGCCGTAGATGATGTGGCTGCCGAAGGCGGGGATCAGGGTGAAAACGCGCTCGTCCTCGAAGCATATGTCGCAGGAGACGCCGTCGAAGCCCAGATTTTCCACGTTCTCCGCCCGGACGTCGTTCCACTCCCCGGCGCCGTACCGCACCCGGCGGGTGCCGGTGTCCAGGTCCCGCAGGAGCTCGTCGTCGCCGTTGAGGACGGTGACGGCGTCGGAGTCCATATACTCAAAGACCTCGGATTTGGCCTTCAAAACGCCCCGGAGGTCGCCTAACCTTTCCAGATGGCAGTAGCCCACGGAGGTGAAGACGCAGATGTCGGGCCGGACCATTTTGGCCAGCCTTCGCATCTCGCCAAAGTCGGAGATGCCCATTTCGATGACGGCGGCCTCGTGCTCCTCCCGGAGGCCCAGCAGCGTCAGGGGGACGCCCAGCTCGTTATTGAGGTTGGCCGGGGTCTTCAGCGTCAGGAAGCGCCGGGACAGGACCCGGGCGCAGAGCTCCTTGGCCGTGGTCTTGCCCACGGAGCCCACGATGCCCACCACGGGGATGGTGAAGAGGCTCCGGTAGTACTCCGCCAGGTCCCGGAGGGCCTTCCTCGTGTCCTCCACCACCACGCAGGGCAGGTCCGGCAGCGCCCGCTCAGAGAGGCAGGCCAGGGCGCCGTTTTTCTCCACCGCGTCCCGGGCAAAGCTGTGGCCGTCCACGCGCTGGCCCTTGATGCACACGAAAAGCCCGCCCCTGTCGATCTCCCGGCTGTCCATGGAGACGCAGGTGATGCGGTCATTCCGAAAACGCGCGGGGCCCACATATTTTCCGCCGGTGACCTCGGCGATCTTGTCCAGGGTGAGTGATTTCATTTTCATGGCGGTGCCTCCTTTTTTGCTGTTTCCGGCCATAGGGCCGGGGGTGGGGGTGGGGGTGGGGGTGAGCGTTTGACGGGATTTGGGTGGCGGAACGGGGCGCGGGCCGCCGGGGACGGCGGCCCCTACGGCTGGTTTGGTTGGTTTTCACGTTGATTTTGGGATGACACATAATCGCGGCATATTGCAAGGTGTAATACAGCCGAAAATCTTCCTGTAGGGGTCGCCGTCCCGGCGACCCGTCCCGCCGATTTGTTCCCGCCTCCATTCAACGGAACATGGCAAAAACCCGGGGGACGGGGACGTTGCGCGTTTGACGGGATTTGGTGGTGGAACGGGGCGCGGGCCGCCGGGGACGGCGGCCCCTACGGCTGGTTTGGTTGGTTTTCACGTTGATTTTGGGATGACACATAATCGCGGCATATTGCAAGGTGTAATACAGCCGAAAATCTTCCTGTAGGGGTCGCCGTCCCGGCGACCCGTCCCGCCGATTTGTTCCCGCCTCCATTCAACGGAACATGGCAAAAACCCGGGGGACGGGGACGTTGCGCGTTTGACGGTAAATGGGCGGTGAATTGGGAGATGGGCCGATGTGGTCATCGGCCCCTACGGCGGGGTTGAGGGGTTTTCGCGTTGATTTGGGGGTATTCGGAATCGCCGCGCTTTTAGAAGCGTTTCATCGATTCCGCTATGATCCTCTCGCACAGGTCGTTATAGCCTATCCCGGCGGCGCGGGCTTCCTTGGGCAGGAGGCTGGCGGGGGTCATGCCGGGGAGGGTGTTGGCCTCCAGGCACCAGATCCTGCCGGTCCCGTCAACGATGAAGTCCATGCGGGCGTAGACCTCCAGCCCCAGGGCGTCATAGACCCTGACGGCGGCGGCGCGCAGGGCCTCGTCCAGGTCCCGCGTCAGGTCCGGGATGGGGCAGATCTCGTCGGTGGCGCCGTCCTGGTACTTGTTTTTGTAGTCGAAAAAGCCGCTCTTGGGCCGGATCTCGATGGGCGGCAGGGCCTCCCCGGCCAAAACGCCCACGCCAATCTCCCGGCCCTGTATGTACCGCTCCACCAAAAGGTCGTCAGAGTAGGCAAAGCCCAGCTTCAGCGCCTGGGCGTACTCCTCCTGCGTGCGGGCGATGGAGGTGCCCACGGAGGAGCCGCCGGAGCGGGGCTTCACCACGCAGGGCAGGCACGGCGCGGAGCCTTCGGCGTCCCGGGCGTTGACGTTCCAGCCCTCCGCCACGTTGACGCCGGCGGCGGCCATCAGCTTTTTTGCCGTCTCCTTGTCCATGGCGCAGGCGGAGCCCAGGTGGCCGGAGCCGGTATAGCGTATCCCGGCGATGTCGAACATGGCCTGGAGCCGCCCGTCCTCGCCGTCGGCGCCGTGGAGGCCCAGAAAGACGATGTCCGCGGCGCGGCAGACCTCGATGAGGTTGTCCCCCACGCGGCTGGCGTTGTTTTGCTTCCGGGAGGCCAGAAGCGCCGCCAGATCCGGGACCTCCTCCGTTATCTCCGCCCCGGCGGCGTCCTCCGGGCGGTCAAATATCTCCCGGGGATCGTCATATTCCCCGGTGTAGCCGTAAAAGGCGTCTATAAGGGCCACGCGGTGGCCGTTTTCCCGGAGGGCCCGGGCTATCAAGGCGCCGCTTTTTTTCGAAACGTCCCTCTCGGTGGAGAGGCCCCCGCAAAGCACGATTATGTCCATTTGAAACCTCCTTGATGTTATTCCAAGGGACTCTGAATAAATCGAAGCGCCGGGAAGCGCGCGGCGATCTGCTCAAAGGTCCCCCAACCTGATTATACACCACCTCCGGCGCGGATACAACAAAAAATGCGCGAAGAACGCCGGCGGGACTTTACCTCAGGGCGAAAAAGGAGTATAATATGGAAAAATCAATAAAAAGGAGACGGCGAAAATGGACCTTTATATCGGTATCGACCTGGGCACCTCGGCGGTGAAGCTGCTGCTGGTGGAGGCCGGCGGCCGGGTGGTGCGGGAGGTCACCCGGGAGTACCCCCTGAGCTTCCCCCACCCGGGCTGGAGCGAGCAGCGGCCGGAGGACTGGTGGGACGCGGTGCGCTCCGGCGTGCCGGAGCTCCTCTCCGGCGCGGACGCGGGCTCGGTCCGGGGCATCGGCCTGGGTGGCCAGATGCACGGCCTGGTGGCGCTGGACGAGAAGGACAACGTCATCCGCCCCGCCATCCTCTGGAACGACGGCCGGACGGCCAGGGAGGTGGACTACCTCAACGATGTGGTCGGCCGGGAGACGCTGAGCCGCTGCACCGCCAACATCGCCTTTGCCGGCTTCACCGCGCCAAAGCTTTTGTGGATGCGTGAAAACGAGCCGGAGAACTTCAAAAAAATCGCCAAGATCATGCTGCCCAAGGACTACCTGGTCTATAAGCTCACGGGCGTCCACGCCACGGACTATTCCGACGCCTCCGGGATGCTGCTCCTGGACGTGGAGCACAAGCGCTGGTCCGGGGAGATGCTGGACATCTGCGGCGTTTCGGAGGCGCAGCTCCCGCGGCTTTACGAGAGCTGGCAGGGCGTGGGCACGCTGAAGGCCGGCGCGGCGGCGGCTCTGGGGCTTCCGGAGTCGGTGCTGGTCTGCGCCGGAGCCGGGGACAACGCCGCCGCGGCGGTGGGCACCGGCACCGTGGGCGCCGGGGGGTGCAACATATCCCTGGGCACCTCCGGAACGGTGTTCATATCCTCGGACCGCTTCGGCGTGGACCCCCACAACGCCCTCCACTCCTTCGCCCACGCGGACGGGGGCTTCCATCTCATGGGGTGTATGCTCTCCGCCGCGAGCTGCAACAAGTGGTGGATGGACGGCATTTTGGGCGACGCGGACTACGCCGGGGAGCAGGCGAAGATCGCGTCGGACAAGCTGGGCCGGAATCACGTCTTTTTCCTGCCGTATCTCATGGGCGAGCGCAGCCCCATAAACGACACCGACGCCCGGGGCGTCTTTGTGGGCCTCACCATGGACACCTCCCGGGAGGATATGACCCAGGCCGTGCTGGAGGGCGTGGCTTTTGCCATTCGGGACAGCCTGGAGGTGGCCCGGGGGCTGGGAATCAAGATCCCCCGCTCCAATATCTGCGGCGGCGGCGCCAAATCGCCGCTGTGGCGGCGGATCCTGGCCAACGTCCTGGACCTCCCCCTGGACATGGCCGCCACGGAGCAGGGCCCCGGCTACGGCGGAGCCATCCTGGCCATGGTGGGCTGCGGGAAATACGCGTCCGTGCAGGAGGCCTGCCGGGCCCTCATAACCGTCTCCCCCGCGGCGGAGCCTGAGCCGGAGCTGGCGGCCCGCTATGAGGAGCGCTACGGGCAATTTCGCCGGATCTACCCCGCCATGAAGGCCCTCTTCCCAAAGCTCAAGTGATTGATTTGGAAATTATTCGGAGCATATTCAGAAAGGAGCAAAAAATATGAAGATTCTCTCCGTTTACGACCCGGAATTCAAGCCCTACGGCCGGGTCCTCACCGGCTATGACGCCGCGTGCCTCATCTCCGCCATGAAGACGGTGCCCATGCCCGCCTCCGGCACGGCCTATCTGCCCTCCATCCCGGTGCTGGAGGCCACCTGCCTTCTGGGACAGCTCCAGAATAACGCCTTCGGCGGGATGCCGGTGGAGCTGGGCATGTGCTGGGGCTTCAACACGCGCCTCAACTGCCTGGAGTACCACCGGGACAGCGAGATCAACCTGGGCGAGCACGACTTCGTGCTGCTGCTGGCGAAGATGGAGGAGATCGTGGACGGCGTCCTGGACACCGCCAAGGTGCGCGCCTTCCGCGTCCCCGCCGGGGTGTTTGTGGAGGTCTACGCCACTACCCTCCACTACGCGCCCTGCCACACCGACCCCGCGGAGGGCTTCCGCGTGGCGGTGGTCCTGCCCCGGGGCACCAACACCGAGGCCCCCGGCGCCGCGCCCCTCAACGAGGAGGACACGTACCTCACCGCCCGCAACAAGTGGCTCTACGCCCACCCGGACTCCGACGAGGCCAAGGGCGGCGCACACATCGGCCTTTCCGGCGAGAACATCGACATTGAGGGGCTTCTTTGAGCGCCCGCGGCTCCCTGACGCCTGAGCTCCGCCGCCGCCCGGAGGGCCCGGCGTCCCGGGCGGATTTCTCCGTGGTCATCACCGACGACTCCATGGAGCCCTACATAAGGCGGGGCGCGACGGTGTACGTCTCCCGCCGCGCGCCCCTGGAGCCCGGGGACGCGGGGGTGTTCTGCGTAAACGGCCGGATGGTCTGCCGGCAGTACGTGGAGGACAGCGAGGGGAACATCTACCTCCTGGCCGCCAACCGCGCCCGCCGGGACCTGGACATCACCGTCCCCGCCGGGACCGCCCCCGTCCAGCTCTTCGGCGCCGTTCTCCCCCGCTTGAGCATCCCCCTGCCGGGGATCGAATAGAACAGCCTGTCGAAAAAGCCCTGACGGGCTTTTCCGACAAGGGGAACGTGCGGGAAATTTTCGCTGAATTTTGCGAAATTCAGCGAAAACTTCCCTGCTGTTTTGCTCCGCGCACGGCCCGGAGGGCCGCACACTCCGCAAAACAAAAGGTATTTTTTCCAAGGCACATGTCCTTGGAAAAAATATTGAAATTGAGTTTTTTGACAACCTAAAACCCGCCCGGAGGAAACTCTTCAGGCGGGCTTTTTGTCAGTTCAGCTTCGGGGCCTTGGTGGTGAGGCCGAAGCCGCAGAGGTAATCCATTTTTTGGGCAAAGTAGCTCTTCACCTCCGCGTCCTGGTCGTCGGCGCCCACGGGATAGGTGAGGGTCATGAGGAAGATGCTGTCCGCGTTGACCTCCCCGGAGATGAAGCACTTGACCCCGGCGCCGGAGTCGGTCCAGCCTTCCACCCGGAAGCGGCAGACGCCGTCGGAATACTCCGTCAGCCTGTTCACCCGGCCGTTGTATATGCCGGCGGCCCGGGCCTCGCTCAGCGCCTCGGCGAAGGCCCGCAGGTCCTCCGTCCCCTCCGGCAGGGGCTGGGCCGTCACCGTAAGGCCGCTGCCGCCGCCGCCGGTGAAGACGATCTCGATATCCGCCCCGCCGTTTTCGATGGCGTAGTCCACGCTGTCATAGACGCCCTGGGGGTAGCTGAAATAGAAGTGCTCCCCGGGCCCGGAGTACTTGCCGTACACCGAGGCGGCGATGCGCGTCCGGTCGTAGGGCCCGGAGCCGTAGCGGCTGTCCTCCAGCTCCGGCGCGGGGTAGAGCGCGTAGAGGTCCTCCGGCGCGTCAGGGGCGTCCCCCTCGCCGGGGTCCTCTCCCTCGCCGGGGTCCTCTCCCTCGCCAGGGGCCTCTCCCTCGCCGGGGTCCTCCGGGAGGAAGACGTCCTTTCGGAGCTCCAGGCGGGTGTAGTCCCACCTTTCAAGGTTCACTTCCGTCCAGCCCCAGCCGGAGGTGCCCTGCTCCCGCTGCTGCCGGTTCACGTCCTTGATGAAGGTGAGGCGCGTGAGCGGCGTGTCCTCATACCGCAGGGAGTAGAGCCAGCCCCCGGCGGCCGCGGTGACCTTGTTGAAGCTGCTGTCAAAGTCCAGCCACTGGGTGCCCACCTTGCCCATGAGGGCCGTGTCCACGAAAATCCTGTTCCCCTGGCCCAGGTACGTGATGTACTCCCCCTCGCCGCCAAAGTCCGCGTAGTTTATGGCCAGCACGCCGCAGGGCTTCCCGCTCTCCAGGGGCGGGGCGCTGAAGTGGGTGAACTCCGCCCAGCCCTCGTTCCGGTCCAGGAAGAGCACCCGGTCGCCCTTGATGTAGAGGATGCCCTGGGTGCCGATCATCACGTAGGGAAGGCCCTCGC
Organism: uncultured Oscillospiraceae bacterium; assembly: GCA_947632155.1. GTDB lineage: Bacteria > Bacillota > Clostridia > Oscillospirales > Oscillospiraceae > RUG626. The sequence goes on along the minus strand of CANROF010000029.1, from coordinate 21,571 downwards.
CCTCGGACTCCGGCGTGAAGGTCACCTGCTCCCGGCGGACGCCCGGGGCGGTCTGGAGGTACACGGTGACGGCGCCGTCCTTGGCCCGGGAGGCAAACCAGGCGCTGTGGGTATCGCCGTCGTAGTTGAGCAGCAGCCCGTTTCGCTGGGCGTAGGCCACCGCGCCCACCTCCTCGTAGGAAAAGCTCCGGCGCTCATCGGTGTTCTGCCGCTCTAAGATGTCGTAGAGGCGGTCAAACTGCGCCTCCCGGTCAAGGCCCTCGAAGTCGCGGGTCCAATGGGTGTCTTTCCAGGTCCAGCTCCCCCCGGGGGCCACGCAGAAGACCCGGTCGCGGCCGAAGACGAAGGCCCGGTTGTTCACAAGGACCAGGGCGTCGGTTTTCCGGGGCAGATACGCCCGGGCCACCACGAGCTCCCCCATATCCGCGGTATTCACGTAGACCACCCCGTCCATGAGGGCCGCCATATACCCGCCGCTCTGGGCGGCCATGCTCTTGCCGCCCTGGGTCAGGTCGTTGGTGCCGTTATTGATGAAGCCCTCATAAAAGCCGCTGTGGAAGACCCGCTCATTTGGGTCCTCGAAGAGCCATTTGAGGTCCTTATTGGCGTTGTAGTTAAAATAGTTCATGGCCGCCCGGCCCGCGATGGCGGCGGGCTTGCAGGCCAGCACCCCGGGGAGGGCCTGGGTGCAGGACAGCGCCGGCCAGCCGATGGCCGCCAGCACCAGGAGGCTCCCGACGGCCTTCATAACAGCCCGGCCCTTTGTGGCGGGGCGGCCCTTCCCGGACATGACGGCGGCTCCGGCGCCCGCCACGGTCCCGGCCCCCACCGCGGCTCCGGCTGCGGCGGCGGCTCCCGCGGCGGTCATGGCGATGGCCAGGGGCGCCGCGGCGCTGATGAGCTCCACGGACACCACCACGCCCCCCACCACGGTGACGAGGATGCCGCTGAGCAGCATGGAAACGATGACGCCCGCCGCCAGCAGCAGCACGGACCCCGCGGCAAGGCCGATGAGGAAGGGCAGCAAATTGGGGAGGATGAAGAAAAGGGCGCTGACAAAAAGGCTCATCAGGACCATCCCCAGCGGCGGCAGCAGCGCCAGCTCCATGAGGAAGAAGATCAGCAGCACCACTCCGGCCGGGAACGCCAGCGCCGGGATAAACCCCGTCAGGGCCTTCATGATCATGGACGCGTACAGCACAAGGAGCGCCCAGCTCTGGAGGGCCCTCACGCGCCGCTGTACTCTGTCCGCCTGATTACGTGTCTTTTTCATACCGTCACTCCGTTCGCCGTCAACGCAAGCCGCCCGGAGAGCCGATCTCCGGGCGGCGGGCTTTTAACAGATTGGACTTACTTCGCCAGACTCTCCACCAGCTTCGCAAACTGGCCGATCGTCTCGATGTCCTGGAGGGAATCCTGGGGTATCATAATACCGAAGTGGTCCTCGACCTCGGAGACGAATTCCACAAGGTCAAGAGAATCAATGTCCAGGTCGGTGCGGAGATTGGTGTCCTCCGTGACCTTTTCCTCGTCAAGGTCCAGGGTGCTGACCATGATGTCGCGAATTTCCTCGAACATGATAAATTCCTCCTAAATTAAGTTTTAGTTCCACTCCCGGACAGTTTTGTCCACCGGGGGCTTTTCGGGGTCAGGGGAGGCGCCGGGGTAGGCCGGGCGGCTCTGGTAACCGGATGGGGACCTTCTGGGCGGGCGGCTGTCCCGGCGGCGGTCATCCCGGCGGCGGTCATCCCGGCGGCCGTCGCGCCTGTCGTCCCGGCGGTAGGCGGGCCTGTCGCCGTCGTTCCTCTCCCGGCCGGCGTCCGCGGGCGCGGTGGCGGGGTCGTAGGCTATGACCACACGGCGGTTGGGCTCGGTGCCGGTGGAATAGGTGGTGACGCCCTCAAAATCCTGAAGCGCCGTGTGGATGACGTGGCGCTCGTAGGCGTTCATGGGCTCCAGCGTCTGGCTGCGGCGATACCGGACCACCCGGGCGGCGGTCTTGCGGGCAAGGCCCGTCAGGGCGTCGGCGCGCTTGGCGCGGTAGTTCTCCGCGTCGATGTTGACGCGGGTGCGCTCCTCGGAGCCGGAGTTCAGCACGTAATTGGTCAGGTGCTGGATGGCGTCCAGCGTCTCGCCGCGGCGGCCGATGAGGGCCCCCACCTTGGCGCCGGTGAGCTCCACCGAGATGGTGTTGTCCTCCCCGCCGCAGCGGGCGACGGCCTGTGCCTCCACGCCCATGCGCTCAAAGAGGCCCCGCAGGAATTCCTCCACCTTGGCGGTGTCGGCGTTTTCCACCCCCGCGGGGACGGCGGGCGCGGCCTTGGGCGCGGGGGCCGCCGCGGGCTTGGGTGCGGCGGGCTTGGGTGCCGCGGGTCTGGCGGCGGGCTTCGGGGCGGGCGCGGGGGCGGGGTCGGGCTCCTCCCAGGTCACCTGGACCTTGGCGGGGGTGCTTCCGAAGCCCAGAAAACCGGACTTGGCGCGTTCCAAGAGCTCCACATGGACCTCGTCCCGGGTCTTGCCGATCTCCCGGAGGGCGGCCTCAACGGCCTCGTCCTGGGTGCGGCCGGTCTTTATGATAGATTTTGTCATTTATTGCCTTCCTTTTATTCTTCGTTTCCCGCGTCGTCGTCCTGGGCGGGGGCAGGCTCCGCGGCGCGGCGAAGCTTCTCCTCCAGCTCCTGGGAGATGCCCTCGTCGATGCTGGAAGTCTCCTCCACGGCGCCGGTTATGCCGTTATAGGAATAGCGGTCCGGGTCGTATCCGCGGCCGCGGGCGTAGCGGCGCGTCCCCACGCGGCTGGGCTCGTAGGCGGGCTCCTCCGGGTTCATGGCCCGCTGATACTCCAGGGCCTTCTGGGCGGATTCCTGCTTTTTCTTGTTCTGCTGTTTTTTCTTCGAGGTGTTGTCTGTCTGGAGCTCCGAGCTCTCGGCGCGGCGGCGCTCCGCCTCGGCCCGCTTGGCCTCCAGCTCCGCCTCCCTGGCCTTGCGCCTGGCCTCCGCCTCGGCAAAGTCCGCCAGCATGGTCTTGGCGTAGAGCTTTGTGAGGAACACGTCCACCACGATACTGACCACGGAGTTGACGATCCAGTACACGCCCATGGCCGCCGGGAGCACAAAGGCGAACCACAGCGACATGACGGGCCCGATGATGATCATCATCAGGGAGTTGCTGGACTTCTCGAGCTGCTCCACGTTGGCTCCGGGGAGCTTTTTCTGAAGGGCGGTGGATATTTTGGTGGACAGCCACATGAAGAGCGCCGCCAGCACCGGGATAAAGAAGAGCCCCAGCGCCGGCCAGAGCTTTTCGAAGGAGGACCAGTCAAAGGACCATATCCTCCAGCTCGGTATGGCCGAAAGGTCCAGCCCGAAGACCGTAAAGGTCATGGGCTTTAAGTGCGGGTCGATGCCGGCGAACTGCGCGTAGTGACTGTTGATGAACTCGGCGGCGCCGATCTGGGACTGGGTGAGCTGCGCCACGCCGTAGCCCAGCTCCTGGAGCTTCTCGTAGATCGCCCCGCCGGAGGCCAGGAGCGCCTTGGGCACGCCCATCATGACGGTCAGCGGCTTGCGCACCGCCTGATAGAGGGCCAGCATCACGGGGAGGGGCAGCAGCGACCAGAGGCACCCGGACATGGGGCTGACTCCGGCCTCACGGTAGACCCGCTGCATCTCCTCCGACTGCTTCTGCTGATTGCCGGCGTGCTTTTTCTGGATCTCCTGGATCTCCGGCTGGAGGAGCTGCTGGCGCATCATGCCCTTCTTGCTCTTCATCTGGAAGGGCATGAGGATGAGCTTGACGATGACCGTAAAGAGCACGATGGCCGCCAGGTAGTTGTGGGTGATGTTGTAGAGGAACATCAGAAGCAGGCCAAAGGGCCTTGCGATGGTATCTAACATGTGTTCACTCCGATTCCTGTTGTGTTATGGTACGGGGTCATAGGGGTCGTGCCTGCTGAAAGGGTTGCAGCGCAGTATCCGGCGAAGGGCCAGCCAGCCGCCCTTCAGCGCGCCGTATTTTTCAATGGCCTCCATGGCGTAGGCCGAGCAGGTGGGATAATACCGGCAGCACGGCGGGCGCAGGGGGGAGATGTTTTTCCGGTAGAAGCGTATGGCGGCGATAAGTAATTTTTTCATGCCAGTATCCCGAGCTTTTCCGCCAGCGCCAGAAGCTCCCGCTCCAGGACCCGGTAGGGGGCGTCCATGCCCCGGCCCCGGACCACGATCACCATGTCCACGCCCCGGACAAAGCGGCTCTCGTTGAGGCGGTACGCCTCCCGGAGCCTCCGGCGGACGCGGTTGCGCCGCACGGCGCAGCCCAGCTTGGCGCTGACCGTCACGCCCAGGCGGTTGGTGTCCCGGCCTCTCCGCCGGGCGTACAGCACAAGCTCCCGCCCCGCCGCGCTCCTGCCCTTCGCGTAGAGCCGGCGGAACTCAAAATTTTCCTTGAGTGACGCGGAAAACTCCATGCTCCACCTCTACCTCGCGGGAAAAATCTCCGCATAGCCTCATAGGGCGAGTCTCCCCGCCCTTAAAAAACGCCATTATTTGGATACCGCGTGCTGCGCCTTCCTCATCAGTGGGTGAGTCTGGCGCGGCCCTTGGCGCGGCGGCGGGCCAAAACCTTGCGGCCGTTGGCGGTGGCCATCCTCTTGCGGAAGCCGTGCTCCTTGGAACGGTGGAGCTTCTTGGGCTGATAGGTCCTCTTCATTCGTTTACACCTCCATAAAATAAAATGATATACTCGACATCGGGCTTGCGCCCGAAGCAGTAGCGGACGGACGCGGAAAAAACTCCGCAGACATGTTCAGCCTGTCGAAAAAGCCCTGACGGGCTTTTCCGACAAGGGGAACGTGCGGGAAATTTTCGCTGAATTTTGCGAAATTCAGCGAAAACTTCCCTGCTGTCGCCCTGCGCGCACGCCCAAAGGGCGCACGCTTGTGCGACAAAAGGGATTTTTTCCAAGGCGCATGTCCTTGGAAAAAATATTGAAATTGAGTTTTTTGACAACCTGGACATGTTATTTTACCCTATATTGCCCCGGGTTGTCAATCATTTTTTTCCGCCCCCGCAAGCCGGGGGGCGGAAAGGCTCTATTTTTCCGATACGCGGCCCTCAAACCGCGCCCGGTGGGCGGGGCTCATGATCACCGTCTCCACCCCCGCGGCCGTCCCGCCCTCCGGGAGGGGCACCTGGGTCCTCTCGATGGGCGTGAAGCCCAGCTTCTCGTGGAGCCGCCGGGAGGGCTCGTTGAAGGTGAAGTAGCCGGAGTTTACGTAGTCCACGCCGCGCCTTTCAAAGAGATACCCGATGGTGGCCTCCAGGGCCTCCTGGGCATAGCCCCGGCGGCGGTAGGCCCTGGCCACATAGAAGGCCAGGGAGCGCCCCACCAGCCCCGCCAGCTCCGGCAGATTTTCCACATCCGGGAAATTGCTCACGATGATGTAGCCCACGCACTTGTTTTCGCTCTTCAGAACCATGGCGTAAAAGCGCTTTTCGTTGGCCATCAGCCACTCAAAGGCCTCCCGCGTCTCCGCCTCGTTCCGGGGGCGCCAGTCGCCCATCATCCGGCACCGCTCCGGGTCGGCGATGTACTCCCGCATGTCGGAATAATCGGATTCCTCCATCCGGCGCAGTATGAGCCGCGCTGTCTCAAGATACATTCGCCCGCCCCCCTTCGAATAAACCGGCGTATTTTTTCAATATTTGCATGATTTTATCACCGGAGGCCCGGAATGTCAAGGATTTCCTTGCCGTCCGTGCAAATTTTACAAAATTAATATGGACTGTGAACGGCAAGAATAATCACGAAGTTTATTTTGAACCGAATATGAACCAGGGGGTGCGGGATGTTCAGAGAAAAAAAGGCCCCTCCGGCGCCGGAGCTTGCCGAGGACGCGCCTGTCACGGCGGCGGCGGTGGAGGCGGTATTCCGGGGGTGCTACGATTTTGAGGCGCGGACGCTCCACTTGGGCGGGGATACGGAAAATCCCGTTACGCTGTGCTTCATTGACGGGCTGGTGTCCGGCTCGGACGTGGCGGAGCAGGTGATAAAGCCGCTGACGGACCCGGAGCGCTTCGCCGGTGTCCGGGATGCGGCGGCGGTGTCCAGGATGCTGGGCGGGTCGGTGTACGTCTACACCGCCAAGCACCGGGAGAAATTAGGCGACGCGGCGGGGGACCTTTTGAACGGCTTCTGCGCCCTCATCTTCGACGCCGAGCGGGCCGCCGTGACCTTCGAGGTCAAGAGCCAGCAGCGCCGGGGCGTGGAGGCCCCCAAGGAGGAGAAGGTAGTCAAGGGCGCCAAGGACGCCTTTGTGGAGACGATGAAGATAAACTCCACCTTAGTGCGCCGGAAGCTCCGGAACCCCCATCTTAAAATAAAGGAATTCACCCTGGGTACGCGGGCCGAGACTTCGGTGACGCTGGTGTATATCGACGGCTTCACAAATCCGGAGCTCGTGGCGGAGGCGTCCCGCCGGGTGGAGCGCATCCACACGGAGGGGGCCCTGACCAGCGCCGTCATCGAGGAAAACATCGTGGACAACTACCGCTCCCCCTTCCCCCAGGTCATCTCCACGGAGCGGTCGGACAAGTTCTGCATGAATATTCTGGAAGGGCGCGTGGGCCTTTTGGTGGACGGCCTGCCCCTGGGCTTTTTGGTGCCCGGGACGTTTTCCCAGTTCATGAAGGTCCCGGAGGACCACTCCGGCCACTTCATCGTGGCCTCGGCGCTGACGCTCCTGCGGTATATCTCCGTGGCGCTGACGCTCCTGGCCCCGGCCTTCTACGTGGCGGTGGCCATGTACCACCAGGAGATGATCCCCACCCGCCTTTTGCAGTCCATGATCGAGGCCCACGCCTCGGTGCCCTTTTCCACGGCCATGGAGGTCATATTGATGCTCCTGGCCTTCGAGCTCCTGCAGGAGGCCGGGATACGCCTCCCGAGTCCCATCGGCGAGACGGTGAGCATCATCGGGGCGCTCATCGTGGGCCAGTCGGCGGTGGAGGCCAGCGTCGTCTCCCCCGTTGTGGTGGTGGTCATCGCCCTGGCGGGGATAGCCGGGTACACCATGCCAAATCTGGACATGGGCTCGGCGCTGAGGCTCTGCCGCTTCCTGCTGGTGCTGGCGGCCATAGCCCTGGGGATGTTCGGCGTGGCCATGGGCTGCGCGCTTTTGGTCTATCATCTCTCCTCCCTGGAGAGCTACGGCGTCCCGTATATGTCGCCCTTCGCCGGGTCCGAGGGGCGGCACCTCACCCGGGCGCTCCTGCGGCGGAGCATGACGGTGAAGCGCGACCGGGAGCCGGAGCTGGGGACGGCCGACGGCGGGGAGGCGAAGCTGTGAAAAAGACGGTTTTGGCGGCGGCGGCCCTCTCCCTCGCCCTTTCACTTGGCGGCTGCTCCTCGGGGCTTACGATCCTCTCCAACTACCGCAGGATCGAGAATATAGAGCTTGTGCGCACCGTCGCGGCGGACAAGGAGGCGGACGGCGTCAACGTGGCCGTCTGCGGCACCGCCGGGGAGGAGTCGTCGGCCCGGATGTACGAGAATACGGGCAAGAGCCTGGGCGCGGCCCTGGGGGAGCTGGCGCTTCTCCCGCTGGGCCGGGACGCCGTCCTCTCCCACACGGAGAACATGCTCATCGGTGAGGAGCTGGCCCGGGAGAGGCTGGGCGAGTGCCTGGACTATATCGAGCGCTTTTCCGAGATGCGCCTGGACACGGGCATCCTCATCGTCCGGGACGGCACGGCCCGGGACCTTCTCCACGGCCTCACCGGGGAGGACACCCCGGCCCCGGACGTCATAGCGGGCCTTTCCAGGAACATCGCAAGGGTGGGCGACGGGTATTTCTTCACCTGCCGGGAGATCGCCTCGTCCCTGGCGGACAACGGCTGCGCCCTGGTCCAGTGCGTCCGGGCGCAAAAGGAGGAGAAGCTTTTTGAGGCCCGGGGCGACCTCAACATCGCCCCCGCGGGCTTCGCCGTGGTCCGGGAGGGCGGGGGCCTTGATTTCCTGTCCGACGAGGAGACGCTTGGGGCCATGCTGCTTTTGCGGAAGTACAAGTCCCGAATCGTGGACCTCCCGCTGCCGGAAGGGGCCCTCACCGTGTCGGTGGACAGCGCGGCGGCAAGTATCCGGCCGCGGTTTGAGCGGGACGGGGCCCTGGACCGGGTGGAGATACGCCTTGAATTGGAGGCCAACGTCATCAGCGTCTCCGGGGAGGCGGACCTTGAGGACAGGACTGTGCGGGAGGCGGCGGAGGCGGAGCTCTCCCGGCTCTTCCGCCGGGCGGCGGAGAGCGCCGTGGCGCGGTCACAGGCGCTGGGCCTTGACTATCTCGACCTGGAGAGCATCATCCACCGCCGGGAGCCGCTGAAGGCCGCGCCGGCCCTGAAAAACTGGGCGGACACCTTCCCCGGCCTTCCGGTGGAGGTGGAGGCGGAGAGCACGCTCCAGAGGACTTACGACATCGTCGATCCGCCCGAGGACGCGAAGGAGGGGGAAGACCCGTGGGAAAAAATGATACGGTTACTGAGAGGCAGTTGACGGTCCTCATCTTTGTGAGCCTCCTGTCGCCCATGATTCGGATACTCCCGTCGTCCTCGGTGGCGCTGGCGGGGCGGGCGGCGTGGCTGTCCCCTCTGGCGGCTCTGCCGGCGGGGGCGGCGCTGGCGGCCTTCACCCGCTTCGCCCGGAAAAACGCCCCGGAGGGGGTGGGGCTCCAGGACATGGCCCAGCTCAGCCTGGGGCCGGTGGGGGGCAGGCTCTTCGGCGTCCTCTTCGCCCTGTGGCTCACCTTTTACGGCGGCTTCGTGGCACGGAGCGCCGCGGAGCGGCTTTTAGCCACGGTCTACCCCAACGGGAGCGTCACCGTCTTTATCGTGGTGATGTTCCTGGTGGCGCTCATCACCGCCTCGGGAAAGACCAAGACGCTCTCCCGCACCGCCGAGGTGCTGATGCCCGTGCTGATCCTGGTCATCGCGGTGGTGCTGCTCTCCGCCATCCCCGACGTGACGGCCGAGTTCCTGCTGCCCGTGACCTACCGGGACGCCGGGAAGGTCCTCTACGGCGCGGCGCCCATCTTCAACGTCCTCTCGGCCTTTGTCTATTTCCTCTTCCTCACCGGCCACGTCCGGCGGCCCCGGGGGGAGCGGCCGCGGAGGGTCAACTGGCTGGCGCTTCTGGTGGCCACCGCCTTCGGCGTCACCTTTTTCACCCTGGGGACGCTGGGGGACAAGCTGTCCGTGACCATGGAGAACGCCTTTTTCATGGTCATCCGGAATCTCCGGGTCCTGGGCATCGTGGAGCGGGTGGAGGCGGTGGTGGTGGCCGTCTGGGTCGTCACGGACTTCATCTTTTTGGCGGCGATTCTGATGATCGTCTCCGAAATATGGCGGACCGTCACCGGCGTCCGGCGCCGCGGGGCCTTTGTGCCGCCCTCGGCGGCGCTGTCCTGCGCGGCGGCGTTCCTCATCACGAAAAACGCCTTTACCCTTCAGGCGTGGTCGGACTTTATCGTCCCCTGCGTCAATCTTTTTGCAGCGGTCATCCTTGTCCCCGCGGTGATGGGGATCGGAAAATTAAGGAGGAAATACTGATGGACAAAAAGCAAAAGCTTCTCTCGGCCCTGGCGCTGGTGTTCCTGCTGAACATAGCGCTCATCGCCCTGGCGCAGACCGCCCCGGACGCCTTCGCGGATAGCTGGCGGCGCGGCTCCTCCGGCGAGACGGTGAAAAAAATACAGCGGCGCCTCTCCGACTGGGGCTACTACTCCGGCGCGGTGGACGGCGTCTACGGCGCCCGGACCGAGGAGGCGGTAAAGAAATTCCAGAAAAAGAACGGCCTCACCGCCGACGGCGTGGCGGGCCCCGCCACTCTGGCGGCCATAGGGCTGCCCTCCGGCTCCGGCGGCAGCTCCGGCGGCGGGTCCAGCGACGTGAACCTGCTGGCGCGGCTCATCTCCGCCGAGGCCCGGGGCGAGCCCTACTCCGGCCAGGTGGCCGTGGGGGCGGTGGTCCTCAATCGCATGGAGCACCCGTCCTTCCCCTCCACCATGTCCGGCGTCATCTACCAGAAGGGCGCCTTCTCCTGCCTGGACGACGGCCAGTGGGACGAGCCCGTCACCGAGAGCGCCTACCGGGCGGCCCGGGACGCCCTCAACGGCTGGGACCCCTCCGGCGGGGCCATCTACTACTTCAACCCCGCCACCGCCACCAGCGCCTGGATCTGGTCCCGCCCCGAGATCGTCACCATCGGCAAACACAAATTCTGCATGTGACCCCCCAAGCCGCCCCCCATCAACGCAAAACCCCGGCGCCTTGGGGCGCCGGGGGGTATGTGTATGGGGGAATTTTTATTTCATGCTGTTCCACTTGTAGAGGAAAGCCATCATCTCGCCGCGGGTGACGGGGCTGTGGGGGACGAAGGTGGTGTCGGTCTTGCCGCCGCAGACGCCGTTGGCGGAGGCCCAGATCACGGGATCGGCGAAGTACTGTCCTGCCGGCACGTCGGTGAAGGGATTGGAGCCGGTGACGGCGGGGGCGTTGGCGGCCTTATAGATCATGGTCACGGCCTGGGCGCGGGTGACGGTGTCGTCGGGGCCGAAGGCGGCGGCGCTCTTGCCGGAGGTCACCTTGTTCTCATACGCCCACAGGACGGCCTTATAATATTCGTCGCTCTCGGAGACGTCGTTGAAGGGGCACTGAGTGATGGTGGGCTCCTTGCATCCCGCGGCCTGCCAGATGACGTAGACGACCTCCCAGCGGGGGCAGCCCAGATTGACGCCGAAGAACGTGGAGGTGGTGGGCAGCGCGTAGCCGTTGGACAGGGCCCAATCGACGCCGGGGGCGGCCCAACTGTTGACGGCGGTGATGTCCGTCATGCTCTTGGAGGTGTGGTCCTTATAGCAGGGGTTCAGGAAGTAGCCCACCTTGCCGTCCTTGAGCACAAAGACGTACTTGCCCGACAGCAGCACGTTGTCCAGCCCGTCGATGATGAGCTCGCCCTTGCTGTTCCAGACGTGGTAGTCGTGGCCCGTAGGAAGCGCCATCGCCTCCTGATCCTCGTCGTTTACCATATACCCGGCGATGAGGCCCCAGCCGCTGTCGTGGACGTAGCATTCGGTGTCCAGCACCGTCTTATCGGCGCTGTCCGTTATAACATAGTGATTATTCTCGCGGTTGTAGTTGTAGTCATAGCCGTCGTGGATGAGATAAAAGCCCTTATCGCACAGGGGCGTTATCAGGTTCCCCTTGGTGTCATAAACGGCGTGGGGGTAAACGTAATAATGGTTTTCCGGGTCCTCCCTGTAATCCTCGCATATCACGACGCCGTGCCGGTGATAGATGTAGATATACTTGGCGGGGATGACCACCTCGCCCTTCATGTTCATGGCGCCGGCATACGTATTGTTTTCCCAGAAGAGGACCAAATTCCCGCATATGTCATAGATATGCTTGTCGGTCATGCCAATGACCGGCTCGCCCTTGCTGTTAATGACGCCGTAAGTCCACGAATCGCCATAGTTTGTAACAATGTAATAGCCGTCATCGTAGTTGACTTCGTCGTAGGGCAACGCCTTTACCACCTTGCCCGTGGTGTCGATGAGCAAATAGTTTTGGTCAGCGTCCTCCACCAGCGCGATGCCGTTGTGGAATTCATAAGCAGAAGAATACTGGAGCGGGATGACGACCTTGCCGGTATCGTCGGCGTAGCCATACAGAAGGCCGCCGGAGATTTCCTTGATAACTATGTTGGGCCGCTCGGAGTAGTACCACACCACGTCGTATTCGGCGTTCTCCACCTCCTCAGAGCGGCGGCGGACGGTGTTGTTGGCGGCGTTGAAAATGTACTGATCCCCCAGGCTCATGGTGCTGAACTCGCCGGGATCGTTGCGGTTGGACTGCCAGGGATAGCCCTTGCGGGTGTACAGGTAAGCGACCTCATCGGGGTACTCCCCCTCAAACCAATGAATCTCCGGCGTATCCGCGGCGTGGACGGGAACGGCCAGGGCCAGGAGCAGGATCAGTGCCAAAAGCAGGGGCAGAGCGCGTTTTTTCATGTGTCTTTCCTCCTTGTAAATAATATGGACGCGCCCCTCGGGCCGGGGCCGGGGCGAATATGTACCCCGGCCGCGCCTTCGGGGACAACAAAAATCGCGCGCGGCAGGCATAAAGGTCCCCGACACACGCGCGAATACAGCTACACAGGCCGATTATGCTTGCAAAAAAGCCTTTCGCAAGTTACAATAGACATTGGTGCAGAGAATTCTGTTGTGTGGACGGCTACATCGCCCGCGCAGGCCCGGGGGGAGTGCCATTCCCTCCGGGCTGCCGCTTTTTTGTTATCCAAACAGTATATTAGCGCATATTTCCGTTATTGGCAAGTATTTTTTATAAAACCCCGCGCCCAATGTCATTATATTATAGCATACAACAAAAATGCCCCTACGAGGGATTTGGAATATTTCCGATACCCGCGAAATCGTTCATGCAGGGGCCGACGACCACATCGGCCCGTCTTTCCGATTCGCGCCCGTCTTCCGTCAAACGATAAATCCCCCATCTCCGCTGTACGGGCTGGGTTGAATACCATATCGACCCGCGCAACACTTTTTCACGGCTTGACCTCCCACAGGAAGAATTCTTTGAAAGATATATTTTTCAACGATTGTAGGAAACCGGCTCATTTATAAGGCCGATCAAATAATCAGCAGACAAGTCGTAGAACTTGCAAAGAGCTATCAGGTCGTCGATTTTCATCTCTGCACGGCCCATTTCAATGTGATTGTATCCTTGCTGCGATTTGTTCAGCACTTTTCCCACGTCCCGCTGTGTCAAGTCCCTGTCCTCGCGTATATTTTTAATTCTTTCCCTGTAATCCATATCATCACTCCCACAGTTAGTATGAGGCAATGATACTTTACTCTAATTTTGAGTATTGACTTTTACTCAAATTTTGAGTATTATTATTTGGCAGGGCAACCATATTCAAAATGTATTAGAAAAATATTGTAATGCAAGGAGATAACCGTATGCGTAAAACAAAATCTTTATCACTTATTCTCGCACTTCTTCTATTATTTTTAACCGCCTGCTCCAATGGTGTAAACACAGCCGTCAAATCTGTGGAAGATGCGATAGGAGAGATTGATCTGAACAGCCCGGCTGAGGAGGCCATTACCCACGCCAGAGAGCAGTATGATGTTCTCTCTGACGAAGACAAGGGCAGCGTGACCAACTACCAGACGCTCATTGATGCCGAAGCCGCACTGGAGGCGATAAAGAGAGCTGAAGAGGCTGCGCAGGAATCGAAAAGAAGAGTTGAACAGGTAGAGGATGCCATTAGCGCTCTCAGCACTGATTCCTTAAATGCCGAGGCAATTGAAAACGCGCGTTCTTTATATGACGCCCTTTCAGAGGATGAAAAGCAAAGTGTCGGGAATTATTCCACGCTGACGGATGCTGAAAAGGCACTGATTGAAAAGCTGGAAGCCGAGAAGAAAGCGGCTCTTTCGGATTTGGTGTCACTCCTTCAAACCGGGAGCTCATACTGTTCCACCATGCGGACAGCAATCCTTTACGTCTGGGGTAAGGCGATTGATAGCAAAAATGCAGACTTTAATATGGCCTTGAGCGCACTGTATTCCGGAAAAGAATACCGACGGGGAGGACTGGATGAAGCCTTCTCCCGGTCATTTGTGGACAGCCTTGAAGATGTAGCGGAAAATTACGCTTCTATATCCGCAAGTATTGAGGGCGTGAGCTCTTACAGCTTGGATGATAGAACCTACGAAGCCGTAATAAATGCCTACACAGAATATACTGCCCTTTTCAACCTGATACAATCTCCCAGCGGGAGTTATACCTCCTTTTCATCGGCAACTGATGGGATGCTCAGCAATATAACGAAGGCAATTACGAGTTTGAAAATAGCTGCCGGAATTTAAAATATTCCAAAATACATAAACAAAAAGGACTACGGAAAAAACTGTAGTCCTTTTTGATGCTATATGATACTAATCCCTGATCAAAATCTCAAATTCGCGGCGGTCTATTTCGCGCCATACTTCGTCAGCCTGCTTGGAAATACGAAAGTATTCCCTGCGCAGTCTTCCTCGTCTGACGCGAAAAATCCTCGCCGCTCGGTTTGAGCTTTTAATCAGGGATTAGTATCAGACTGTTGACAAACCCCACATCAATATTTTTTCCGGCGACATGTGCGTCGGAAAAAATACCTTTTGTCGCACAAGTTGGCGCCCGCAGGCGCCATGCAAGCGAGCAACCGCCGCTATGCGGCGGCTCTTAGCGAGTCGTAGTGCCCCAACGGGGCGCGCGCAGAGCAACAGCAGGGAAATTTTTCTGAATTCCGAAGAATTCAGAAAAATTTCCCGCACGTTCCCCTTGTCGGAAAAAGGCCAAAGGCCTTTTTCGACAGTCTGTGTATGAGGCTCGGATCTTGCTTAACTGAATTGCCCCAGGGCCATGGCGGCGCAGCCGTAGATGCCGGCGTCGTTGCCCAGCCGGGCTATGACGATGGGCGTGGCCTTGCAGGGGGTGAACGCCAGGCGCCTGTAGTGCTCCGCGGTCATGTCGGCAAGGAGCTGTCCCGCGCCGGAGACGCCGCCGCCGATGACGATGACCTCCGGGTCCACGGTGTTGGCCGCCGCGGCCAGGCCCCGGGCCAGGTACATGCAGTATCTGTCCGCGGCCCTCAGCGCCGGGCCGTCCCCGGCTCTGGCCGCGTCCCAGACGGCCCTGGCGTCCAGCTCCCCCATGGAGCGCAGGACCGAGGGCTCCTCCGTGGCCTCCAGCGCCTCCCGGGCCAGCCGGACGCAGCCGGAGGCGGAGGCGTACTGCTCCAGGCACCCGCGATTCCCGCAGGCGCACAGCCGCGTCTCCCCGGGCTCCACCTGGATGTGGCCCAGCTCGCCGCCGGCCTCGTGGGCGCCGCGCAGGCTCCTGCCGTCGATGATCATCCCCCCGCCCACGCCGGTGCCCAGGGTGACGAAGAGGACGCTCCGGCAGCCCCGGCCGCCGCCGCTGCGGTACTCCCCCATGGCCGCGGCGTTGGCGTCGTTGTCGGCCGCGACGCGAAGGCCGGTCCGGTCCGCGAGCCCGGAGACGATGGGAAAGCGCTCCCAGCCCAGATTTTCCGCGTCCGCCGTGCCGTCGGGCCACACCTGCCCCGGGATGCCGACGCCCAGACCCAGGCAGCCGCCTTTCTCCAGGCCCCGCCGGGCCATGTCCGCCAAAACGGCGCCGGCTATGTCCGCGGGTATGCTCCGCCCGCCGTCCTCCCGCCGGGTGGGAATCTCCCACCTGGCCAGAAGCCGCCCCTGACCGTCAAAAAACCCGATCTTTACAGCCGTCCCGCCCAGGTCCACGCCATAGCAGTATCTCACGTCCCCGTCCTCCCGTGGTAGATTTCTCATGCGGTATAGTCGCCATGTTTTTCGGTTCCCGGCGAAGCCGGGGAGAAAAACGGCGTTGATCAAATATAATATCCGCTTTGCGGATATTATACCAGACCCCCCGCCGCGTTTCAAGCGGAGATAAGGTAACCGGGTGGTGAATCGAAGATGGGCCGCCGTGGGCGGCGGCCCGTACAGCAGGATCAGGGGCTTATGCGTGTCAAAAAACTCAAACTCAATATTTTTTCCGGCGACATGCGCGTCGGAAAAAATACCTTTTGTTTTGCGGAGTGTGCGGCCCTACGGGCCGTGCGCGGAGCAAAACAGCAGGAAAATTTTTCTGAATTCCGCAGAATTCAGAAAAATTTTCCGCACGTCCCCCCTGTCGGAAAAGCCCGCCAGGGCTTTTTCGACAGCATAAACGCCTCCCGGTCACCGGGAGGCGTTCGTGTGTCGGGCGGGGTCAGTAGGTAAGCTGCAGGTAGAGGTCCTTGTACTGGGCGGCGGAGCGGTCCCAGGAGACGTCCTTGGCCATGTCGCGGCGGACCATCTCGTCCCAGCACCAGCGGTTGGTGAAGTAGAGGGTCTTGGCGCGGTTGACGGCGTCCAGCAGCAGCCACGGGTCGTACCGGTCAAAGGTGAAGCCGTTGCCGGTGTTGTCGAAGATGTTGTAGGGCTCCACCGTGTCCCGAAGCCCCCCTGTCTCCCGGACGACGGGCACGGTGCCGTAGCGCATGGCGTTGAGCTGCGTAAGGCCGCAGGGCTCAAAGCGCGAGGGCACCAGCAGCGCGTCCGCGCCGGCGTAGATGCGGTGGGAGCGGCCCTCGTCGTACATAATGTTGGCGCAGACCGTGCCGCGGTTGGCGGCCTCAAAATACCGGAAGGCGTCCTCGTAGCCCGGCTCGCCGGTGCCCAGAATCACCACCTGGGTGTTGCCGTCCAAAAGCTGCGGCATGATGGCCGTCACCAGGTCCAGGCCCTTCTGGTCGGTGAGGCGGGAGATGAGGCCGATGACAAATTTTCCCTCATCCCGCTCCAGGCCCAGCTCCTCCTGGAGGGCCAGCTTATTTTGCCGCTTGCGCTCCAAAAAATCGGTGATGTCGTAGTTGACCCGGAGGTTTTCGTCCGTCCGGGGGTCCCACATGCCGTAGTCGATGCCGTTGACGATGCCCCGGAGCTTCCCGGAGTGGTAGCGAAGGTGGGCGTCCAGGCCCTCGCCGTACTCCGGGGTCTGGATCTCCCAGGCGTAGGTGGGGCTCACCGTGGTGATGGCGTTGGAGTAGGTCAGGCCCCCCTTGAGCATGTTGGCGTCCACCCACTTCACCGTCAGGGCGTCCTTGTTGAATACGTAGTCTGGCAGTCCCGACCAGTAGCGGATGGTGGGGATGTTGTAGACGCCCTGGAATTTCAGGTTGTGTATCGTGAGGACCGCTTTGGACCGGGCCAGCTTCGTCCCGGCAAAGAGCGTCCGGAGGTACACCGGCACCAGGGCCGCCTGCCAGTCGTGACAGTGGATGACGTCGGGGGTCCAGTCGAGGAAGTTCAGCGCCGCCAGGGCCGCCTTGGAGAAGTAGCAGTACTTGGGGATGTCGTCCACAAGATTGGTGTAGGGATTCCCGGCGCTGAAGAATTCCTCGTTGTCTATAAAATCGTAGACCACGCCGTCCCAGACGTACTCCATGATGCCCACGTAAAAAGACCGGCCGTCGGCGGTAAGGTCCATCCCGAAGGCCCCGCGGTAGACCATCTTCTCCTGGTACTGCCAGGGGATGCAGCGGTAACGGGGGAGGATGACCTTCACGTCGCAGTTTTGCCTCACCAGCGCCCGGGGCAGGGCGTACATCACGTCGCCCAGGCCACCGGTCTTCACAAACGGCCAGCACTCCGAGCCGATGAACGCCACGCTGCGCCTGGGCGTCTCCGGCACAGGCTCCGGCCCGGGGGCGGAGGCTTCCTCGACGGGGACCTCCTCGACGGCGGCGGGCTCCTGAACAGGGACTTCCGGGGCGGGGGTCGCCTCCCGGACGGGGGCTTCCTCAGCGGAGACGGCCTCAACAGGGGCGGCCTCCGACGGCGCTTCCTCCGCCGGCGCGGGCTTGGGGACGCGGGCCCTCTTGGCCCGGGGCTTGTCCCCGGCGGCGGGCTTGGCATCGGCGGGCTTGTCCGCCTTGGGCTTGCGGGAGGCCGCGGGCTTTGCGGCCTTGGCCTCGGCGGCTTTCGCCCCGGCGGGCTTGGCCTCCGGAGTGGACGGCTTTACGGCCTTTACGGTTTTCGTCTCGCCGGACGCCTTTGTCCGGGCGGGCTTTTTGGCGGGCTTGGGCTCCTCCGGGGCGGGGGAGGCGGCCTTCGCGGCCTTTTCCTCTTTTTCAACTGACATGTGGCACCTCCACAGCGTAATATTGTCATTCATTTCCATTTTATCCAACAGCCATGCGCTGTCACCCTGATTATATCACACCGAACGCGCCGGATTCAAGGTGCTAAACTGCCTCTATTTCACCGTCCCCCTCCGGAGTTTTCCTATAACTTGTACAATTTTCCCTTTCGATAGGGTCGTCACCCGGCAGACATCCGCCGTCTTTTTCGCGTGATCACCAGTTATTCACCGCGTGCTCGGCGAAGGAGAGGACGTTTTTGACCTCCAGCCGGGTACCGTCGTCCAGGACGGCGTGGCCCTCGAAAGCGCCGAACATCTGGTGGGTGCAGTTGTCCACCCAGAGAAGCTTGATTTTCGTGGTCCGGTCGTAGGTGGGGGTCAGCTTAAGGTCCAGGCGCCCCTCCCGGTCCGTGAGGCGCCAGGGGTCCATATACTCCCGGCCCAGGGTGAAGTCCACCTTGCCCAGCTTGTGGGACCGGCCCTTATAAAAGAGCATATTTTCGCTGGCGGTGTCGGTGTTGCCGAAGCCGCAGCCCAGGTTGAAGCCGAAGAGCTCCCCGTCCAGATACCCCGCGCCGTTGCTCCAGTACCACTCGTTGTGGAAGGGCCACACGCCCCGGCCCCAGTCCAGGATGCCGAAGGAGTCGGCGGCGTCGAAGGTCCAGGTCCGCTCCCCGGAGCGGACGGTCCCCTCCGCGGTCATGCAGTTGATCTTCTGGTTGTAGTAAAAGGCGTGGGCGTACTCGTCAAAGGGCAGGTTGATCACCAGGGAATCCGGGTTTTTCCGGACAAGGCGGATGCGGGCCTCCAGCTCCGGCTCGCCCTTCGCGGCGGCGCGGCGGCAGGTCAGCGTCCGGGCGTCCCCCGCGGCCTCAAAGCGCATGGCGAAGCCGCCATTTGACCAGGAGAGCGTGTTGTCCCGCTCGGCGTTCTCCGGCATGTGGAGCCGCCCGAAGATCAGGGGCAGGGTATAGCACACGTCCAGGTACTTCTCGCCCTTTATAAAATCAAAGAGCATCAAGCTCACCTGCCCGGCGTAGGCCGCGTGGCCGATGGTCATCTGGAGGCACAGGTTCGCGTTGGAGATCTGGTAAAAATCCCACTCCTTTATCCGCCAGGGCGGGGCCTTGATGGCGCTCCGGCGGTATTCTAAGGTGCTCCTCCTGGAAAATCCCGGGATGGGGCGGCCCTTTTTGTCCAGCACAGGGCCCTTTTGTGTGAGTTCTTTTTCCATTATTTTTCTCTCCTCTCGTTTGAAAGCCTCCGGCGGCACAGCCTTCCGGCCACCAGCAGAGGCAGAAGCGTCACCGCGGTCAGCGCCGCGGAGATGGCGAAGAGGTTGGGGCGCGGCACCATCCCGGGCACGCCGTTGACCACCATCTCCACCCCCAGGCGGTCGATGACCTGGGTGGCGATGGCGGGGCCCACGATCATGGGGACGCAGACGAAGAAGATCTGCTTTATCCCCTCAAACTGCCCGCGCTGGTGCTCGGGATAGAGGTTTTTCATCCACGCCGTCAGGGACTGGAGCACCAGAATGTACCCCACCCCCGCGCCGAAGACGCCGGCCAGCAGCACCGGCATAGCCTCCGAGACGCTGACCAGCACCAGCCCCACGGTGTTGAAGCCCAGGGCCGCCAAAATGACCTCCGCCGGCCGGCCCCGGTCGATGAATTTCGCCGCCGGGATGGTCAGCAGCGACGCCGCCAGCAGCCCCACCCCCTGGATGACGCCGGTCATGCCGTAGTCGTAGCCCAGGTAGTTGACAAAGTAGATGGTAATATACGGGAAATAGACGTTGAAGCCGATGAAATAGACGGTCATCACCAGAAACACCCAGAAAAGCTCCCGGTTGCCCGTGACGGTCCTCCAGTTGAAGACCTCCATGAACTGCCGGAAAAAGCCCCGCTCGTCCCGCTTGGGGCTCAGCGTGGGGGCGTCCCGGAGGGTGAAGATGGCGAAAACGCCGATGGCGGCCACGAGTGCGCCCATCATGGCGAAGAACGCGAAAAAGCCCATCCATTCGATGAGCACCCCGGACACCACCGCGCCGAAGATGGTGGCAAAGACGGGCATCACCGCCAGCACGCCGCCGAGCTTTCCGCGGTTTGATGTGTCGGATATGTCCGTGGTCCAGGCGGAGAAGCCCGAGTCGTTGCCCACAGAGCCGAAGAAGCTCATAACGGCGTCGGCGATGACCACCGCCGCGGCGGCGATGAACAGCGGGTCCCGCGGCAGCTTCTCTGTGACGCCGAAGAGGAAGGTGAAGAGCCCCCAGAGGATGTACCCGGCGCAGATAAAGGGCTTGCGCCGCCCCAGCCGGTCGCTCCAGGTCCCCACCAGGAACGTGCAGAAGGTGGTCACCGCCGCGCTGACGCCCACCATCCACGAGACGATGGACGGGTCCGGCGCGATGCGGTCGTAGACGAAGTTGTTAAACCAGGAATTTTCGATGTTCCAGCAGATCTGCCCGGCCATGCCGAGAATCCAGATGAGCGCCCAGTTTTTGCGGCTGATCTTGCTCATTTTGCTGCCTCCCCCCGGCCAAAGGGCCGTTTTTTCATCATTTATTATAAAATAGAACCGCCACCGCCGCAAGAATTATGGCATATTCTTGCAAATTATAAATCAAAAAGCGCCGCCTCACACGGAGGCGGCGCCGCAGCTTGTCAAAAAACTCAATCTCAATATTTTTGTTCCCCTTATCGGGAAAGCCCGCCAGGGCTTTTCCGATAGAAAAGTATGCCCAGCGTCCCGGGGCCACTGTGGGAGGACACGGTACACCCGGCGCGGGTGTGGATGACCTCCTCAAAGGGCACGAGCTCCCGGACGGTCCGCTCGGCGATGTCCCGGCACTCCTGGCTGACGCCGGAATCCGTGATGAACACCCGGCGGGCGTCCACGCTCCCGGGGTCGGCGAGCCTGTCGCGTATGTACGCCTCGATGCAGGCGGCCAGCTTCCCGCGGTACTTCTTCCCCACGCCCATGGCGCCGTCCCGGACGTAGATGCACGGGTGGAGCTTCAAAAGGTTGGCGCCCATGGCCGCCAGGGCCGTACAGCGCCCGCCCCGGCGCAGGTAATCCAGCGTGTCCACCACGAAGCTCACGTCCAGCCGCTCCCGCTTTTCGTCCAGCGCGCGCTGGATCTCCCCGGGCTCTACCCCGGCCGCGGCCATGTCGCAGGCGTCCAGCACCAGATGCCCGATGCCGGTGGAGAGATTTTTGCTGTCCACCACGTAGACGTTCCCCAGCTCCCGGGCGGCGATGCAGGCGTTCTGATAGCAGGAGGACATGGAGGCGCTGATGGTAAAATGCACAATGGCGTCGTACTCCCTCAAAAGCGCCCCGAATACGTCCAGATAGTCCTGGACGTTGACGGCGGAGGTGACGCCGAGCTGGCCGCAGGCGGCGATCTTCTCATACAGCCCCTCCGGCGTTATATCCACGCCGTCCCGGTAGACCCCGCCCGCCACGGTGACGCTCAAGGGCGTAACGGTGATGCCGCGGCTCTCCACCAGCTCCGGCGACAGGTCACAGGTGCTGTCCGCGGTGATTTTTATCCTCATGCTCTCCGCCCCCTGATTTTTACTGTGTTTACAGTATAAACTCCCCCGCCCCGGGTGTCAAGTGCCCGGGGATAAACGGAACACCGTGCGCAAAAAAAGCCCCCGCGTCGAAAGACGGCGGGGGCAAAACTGCGGCCGGTGGGGCTGTGAAAAAAGTCCCCACACAGAAAAAGAGAGTCGCCAGGGGTGGCGGCTCTCTTTTGTTTGTGGTATAAT
>CANROF010000028.1 GCA_947632155.1 uncultured Oscillospiraceae bacterium | reverse complement strand
TTATTTCGCCGCCGGGTACTCGTTGCACAGGAGCCTGTAGGGGGGCTCGTCCTCCTCGATTTTCGGGAAGCGGCCCATGGGGGGATTGAAGCGGTTGTCGGTGTTGTCGTCGTTGCACTGGCTGACCTCCCCCAAGAGCACCGGGCCGGCGCCGGCCTCCACCGTGAAGTCGTGGTAGAGCCGCTGCCGGATGTGGATGCTCTCCCCGGGGGTGAGGCGTATCTGCGTCCCCGCGGGGACGGTGCGGGCCAGGCCGTCGGTGTGGACGGTGACGTCGGAGCTGTAGTCGATCTCCTCGTTTGGCAGAGAGTTGTACACCCGGATGAGCACATTGCCGCCGCCGCGGTTGATGATGTCCTCGGTCTTGTACCAGTGGAAATGGTTGGGGGCGTACTGGCCCTCCTTCAGGTACAAAAGCTTCTCGGCGTAGACCTTGGGGTACTTGTCCGCCATGGCCCGGTTGCCGTTGCGGATGGTGATGAGGGAAAAGCCCAGCTTGTCAAAATCCCCCATGCCGTAGTCGGTGATGTCCCAGCCCAGCATACAGTCCCGGACCTCGTCGTACTCGTGGCCCAGCTCCCGCCACTTCTCCGGGGTGAAGCCGCAGAAGGGCGGCAGATAACAGCGGTGCTTTTCGCACATGGCCTCCATCTCCCGAAGGGCCCTGTTGATTTGAGAACGTTTCATCTGTGATCCTCCTGATAATCAGCCGGGACGGATGGCGTCCGGCGTGTTGAAAGGGCGGAGCCCAGCCGCAGGAGCTTTTCCTGGAGCCGGGGCACGTCCACATGGCGGGTATCGGCGTCCGAGGCGGCGGCCAGGGCGGCGGCGATGCCGGCGGCCTCGCCCGTGATAAAGCAGCAGGGCATCACGCGCACGGAGGCCTGCATGGAGCGGTCGGCGGAGATGCAGCGGCCGGCGGTGAGGAGATTGTCAAAGCCCTTCACCAAAAGGGAGCGGTAGGGGATGCCGTAGCTCTCGCCCTTTTCATAGCGGAGACATGCGAATTTCCTCTCGTACTCGGCATAGCCCTCCGCGGTGTTTTTCCCGGAGTGGATGTCGATGGGGTAGGCGTAGCGGCCGATCTCGTCCTCAAATACGGCCCTGGACAGGAAGTCGTCGATGTTCAGGACGTAGTCGCCCGTGATGCGGCGCGTCTCCCGGATGCCGATGCGGGCGGCGCTGATGACGGGCTCCGCGGCCTCGTAGCCGGAGAGATATTTTTTGTAGTAACGCCGGTACTCCTGGAGCTGCCGGCGCCCCTCCACCATGCCGCGGGTCAGGGAATCGGCCCGGGTGCCGTCAACGCCGTAGACATGGCCGGCGTTGGAGCCGCCGGTGGAGGTGCTGATGGGCCAAATGCCGGGGAGGTGCCGGTCCTCGTTTGCGAACACCCCGTCGGCGAAGGCCCGGTCAAGACAGCGGCTGTCGGGCTTTACCACGCGGCTCCAGTCGATCCCGTTCCACAGGGCGCAGAGCGTGGCGGCCATGGTGTCGCCGTTTTCGTCGCCCTGCTCATAGCCGGCCCCCGCCAGGAACGCCAGGTCCCCGTCCCCGGTGCAGTCGATGAAGAGCCGGGCCTTAACGGCGTAAGTCTCGCCCTTGGCGGTGCAGACGGCATAGCGGAGCCGCCGGTCCTCGACCATCGCGCCCGAAACGTGGCTGAAGAACTCAAACCGCGCGCCGGAGCGCAGGACCATCTCGTCATAGCAGAGCTTCAGCGTTTCGATGGGGATGCTGTCGGGGCAGTATTTTTTGCTGGATTCCGGGCAGTTGGCCCGGATGTAGTCCCGGACCCGGCGGCCCACGCCGCCGGCCAAAAACCGGACGCCGTCGGTAAACTGCATGAACGCGGGGACCAGGGCGCCGGCCGCGGCGCCGCCGAAGGAACCGAAGCTCTCCGCCAGAAAGACGCTGGCGCCGCACTGGGCGGCGGACACCGCCGCCGCCACTCCGGCGGGTCCGCCGCCCGCCACGAACACATCCACGTCATATTTTACCGGCAAATTCATTTTATATTGGACGGTCATAAGGGCCTCCTACAATAATACAAATTTTCTTGATTATAACACCATCTTTTTCAAAAGACAAGAGCTTATAGAAAAAATGTTTAAATTTTTCGGGAAATGTTGACAGATATTTTGCGATATGTTATAATCCAAGAACAATACAGACACAATTATAATACAAATTCAATATAAAAAATAATACAAGTCAAGGAGGCGAACGATTTGGGATTTGAAAAATATGTGTTGGAAAATTTACACGATTGTATCAGCCGCGTGAAAAGCGCCGTTTATCGGAAGGTCGCGGATCTGGAGCTGGAGATCTACGCATCCCCGGAGCCGCTGCCCTTTGCGCTGCGGAAAACAGGCGCGTACCGTAAAATTAAGGTGGGGGAGAAGTGGGGCGGCCTCTTTGACTGCGCGTGGTTCCACTGCACCGGGGCCGTCCCCCCGGAGGCGGCGGGGGAAAAGCTGGTCTATGTCATCGACATCAACGGCGAGGGGCTTTTATTCGATGAGGACGGCTGTCCCCGCCGCGGGATCACCAACGTCAACTCCGCCTTCGACCGGGCCATGGGCAATCCGGGCAAGCGCATAGTGCCCTTTTTGGAGCGGGCCCAGGGGGGAGAGCGGGCGGATTTCTGGATGGACGCCGGCTGCAACGACCTGACCGGCAACCTACAGGAAAACGGCACGGTGAAGGAGGCGTATATCGCCGCCTGCGACGATACGGCCAGGGACCTCTATTACGACATGACGGTCCTGATGGTCCAGGCCGAGAACACCCTGCCGGAGGACCCGCTGCGATACGAGCTGCTGGACGTGCTGAACCGGTGCCGGAGGACGCTGACGTCCTACAGCGGGGCGGAGATGGCGGAGTGCCTGGACATCACCCGGCGGCGTCTGGCCCTGAAGGGCAGAGACAGCCCGGAGCTGAGCCTCACGGCCTTCGGACACGCCCATATCGACCTGGGCTGGCTCTGGCCCATCCGGGAGACGAAGCGCAAGGGCGCGCGGACCTTCTCCACGGCGCTGGCGCTGATGGAGCGCTACCCGGAGTACATGTTCGGCGCAAGTCAGCCGCAGCTTTACGAATGGGTAAAGCGGGACTATCCAAAACTATATGAAAAGGTCCGGGCGTCCGTGGCGGAGGGGCGGTGGGAGCCCCTGGGGGCGATGTGGGTGGAGCCGGATATGAACCTCATCTCCGGCGAATCCGTCGTCCGGCAGATACTCTACGGCAACGCCTTCTGGAAAAAGGAGCTGGGCAGGACGGTGCGCTTCGTCTGGACGCCGGATTCCTTCGGATATTCCGCGGCCCTGCCGCAGATATTCAAAAAGTCCGGGATAGACTTTTTCGCCACCATCAAGATCTCCTGGAATCTCATCAACGATTTTCCCTATACCAACTTCCGCTGGCGGGGGATCGACGGCTCCGAGGTGCTGGTGCACATGCCGCCGGAGGGGAATTATCTCAGCGAGGGGACGGCCAGGTCCGTCAGGAAAATAAAGCGGAGGCTCTTTGAAAACGGACAGTACGGGGAGGCGCTGCTGCCCTTCGGCATCGGCGACGGCGGCGGCGGACCCAGTCCCTGCCACCTGGAATACCTCCGGCGGGAGGAGGATCTCCCCGGGCTCTGCCCCATCCGGCAGGGCAAAATGGCGGACTTTTTCGACCGGTTTGAGAAGAGGGCCGACGACTTCCCCGTCTGGAACGACGAGCTTTATCTTGAGCGCCACCTGGGCGTTTACACCTCGGCGGCCAGAAACAAAAAATACAACCGCCTGATGGAGCTGACGCTTCGGGACGCCGAGATCCTTTCGGCCGTGGCCCTCAGGGTCGCCGGAGCGGCCTACCCGCAGGAGCGGCTGGAGGAGATCTGGAAGGAGACGCTGCTTTACCAGTTCCACGACATTCTGCCCGGCTCCTCCATCCAGCGGGTCTACGACGAGGCCCTGGCCCGGTACGAGGTCCTTTACCGCCAGGCGTCGGAGCTCCGGGACGCCGCGGCGCGGGCCCTGGCGCGGGGAATCTCCGCGCCGCGGATGCGCCGGCCCGCGGTGGTGTTCAATACCCTGTCCTTTCAGCGGGAGTATGTGCTGAGGACCGAAAAGGGCGTGCTCCCCGTGACGCTGCCGCCCATGGGCTACGCGGTGGTGGACCTTGCGGAGGCGAGGCACACGGAGAGCCGCCGGGATACCCTGGAGAACCGATACCTGCGGGTGACGGTGCTCCCCGACGGCAGCATCGGCGGCATCTACCAGAAGGAGCTGGGGGCGGAGCTGCTGCGGGGGCCCTCCAACATACTTTACGTCTATGACGACATCGAAAACGCCTGGAATTTGCAGTACGACTACCGCAATCAGAAGCCGGAGCGGGCGGTGCTGACGGACAGCGGGTATGAGAGCGCTGACGGGACCGTGACCCTTGCGCAGAGCTATCGGTACGGCGAGTCCGCCATTGAGCTGCGGCTGTCCCTGGGGGAGAACGACCGGGTGCTCACGGTGAGCGCCCGTCTCGACTGGCGGGAAAAGCACAAAATGCTGCGCGTCGCCTTCGCGACGAGCGTGGACACCGACCGCGTGAATTGCGAGACGCAGTTTGGGTATGTCCGGCGCTCCACCCGCGCCAACACGTCCGAGGAGCGGGCGCAGATCGAAATGGCGGCCCACCGGTGGGTATCCCTCAGCCGCCCGGGGCTGAACGTGGCGATCCTCAACGACTGCAAATACGGCTACAGCGTAAACGACAACGTCATCGAGCTCAACGCCGTCCGGGGGACGGACTACCCGGCGGTCCGGCTGGATCTGGGAGAACACACGTTCAAATACGGCGTCTTCGCGGACGACGGGGCGGATATGACCGCCACGGTCCGGGCCGGATGGGAATTCAACGTGGAGCCCGTCTGCGTCCCGGCGTCAACACAGGGGGCGGAGACGGCCCTGACCGGGAGCTTCCTGTCGGTGGACGCCCGCAGCGTCATCGTGGACGGCATCAAAAAGGCGGAGGAGAGCGGCGACCTCATCGTCCGGACCTACGAGGCGGCGGGCAGAAGCGCCGAAGGCCGCCTCACCACCGCCCTCACCGGCGTCCCGCCGGTGCTGTGCGACCTTGCGGAGCGGGACCTCGAGGCCCCGGCGGAGCGCGTCGCCTATCGCCCCTTTGATATTATATCCTACAGGCTGAAATAAAAAAGAAAAGAGGTGCGGCTCATGTGGAAAAGACCGGCGGCCCTGGCGCTGTGCTGCGTCATGCTCACGCTCACGGCGGGCGGGTGCGGCGGGGACGGCGCCGGAGCCGGGGGCCAGGAATATCGCCGCCCCTGCCCGGAGGGGGAGAGCACGAAGGCCGAGAGGCCGGAGGGAATCGAGGACAATATGTTTTTAAAAGACTTAAATTTCGTGGACGACACCACGCCCTTTGAGAGGGTGCGGAAGGTAAAGGCGGAGGAGCGCGTCCCCGGCGAGCCCTACGCCGTGGACGTGAAGTACGAGGACGGCACCGGCGTGTGCGTGGCCGTTTACGACGCGGCGGCGGATTTCGGCGCCTGCGCCGACGGCACGGAGGACGCCACGCCGGCCATTCAGAAGGCGCTGCTCCAGGCTTCGAAGCTGGGCGGCGGCGTGGTCTACATCCCGGAGGGCGTCTATCTGTGCGAAAACGCCCTGGAGATACCCTCCGGCGTGACCCTGCGGGGCGAGTGGGTGAGCCCCGACGCGGCCCCCGCCGGGAGCTGCGGCACGGTGCTTCTCGTGAAGAGCGCCAGCCGCGGCCGGGAGAGCGGCACCCCCTTCATCAAGCTCCGCCACGGCGCGGGACTGCGCAACGTGACCATCCTCTACCCGGACCAGACGGCGGGGGACATCGCCAAGTACCCGGCCGCCGTCCAGGAGCAGGGCGGGGACAGCTTTACCGTCATGAACACCACCATCGCCGGGTGCTGGAACGGCTACCAGGGCAACCTGAACTGGAGCGAGCTCCACTATTTGAAGAACGTCTATATTTCGGCCTTCAACAACGCCATCATGGTTGACAACGTCACCGACATCGGGCGTCTGGAGGGCGTCCACCTGGCGCCGGACTACTTCACCGGCAACGCCGTGTCCGCTTTTTCCCGGGAGGACCGGCAGGCCATCGCCGATTACATGTTCGACAACGCGGTGGGCCTCTGGATGCAGCGCTCCGACTGGCAGTACGTCTATGATTTTGAGGCCCGGGGCCTGAGCTGCGCCATCCGGCAGCTCCGCAACAGCGAGAACCGGGCCGCCAACGCCCAGTACTGCAAGCTGAGCATCCAAAACTGCAAGATCGCCATCGACATCCAGGCCACCAACGACATCGGATGCGCTTTCACCGACGTGGAGATCACGGGCGACGGGCGCTGCGCCTACGGGATACTGCTGAACACCGGCTTTACGGCCACCTGCGAATTTATGAATACCCGCGTCTCCGGCCCCATGGGCCAGCAGCTCCTCCAGGCCGGCAGCGGCCACACCACCATCGTCAACAGCCGCTTTTCCGACTGGCGGGAGGGGACCTGTGCCATCGCCCTGCGCCGGGGCGGCGCCAGCGTACAGCAGACGGAGCTTACAGGGAGCGCCGGACATATCGACATTGACCCCAAATGCGGCGGCGTCTCCGTCCTGGGCTGTGTCTTCGGCGGGGAGGCGGATATCCGGTACGACACGGGCAGGGAGGGGTACGTCCTCATCGACCACACGCCCCTTGGCCTCCCCGTCAGCAGCGGGCGGCTGCACGTCTACCGGCGGTCCATCCCCACCGCCGCCTCCGACGCCGTATACAACATCGCGGACTTCGGCGCGGAGAAGGGCGCCGACTGCACCGAGGCCCTCAAGGCCGCGCTGGAGGCGGCGGGGAGGACCGGCGGCATCGTCTACGTCCCGGCGGGGGAGTATGGGCTCAGCGAGCCCCTGACCGTGCCCGCCGGCGTGGAGCTCCGGGGCATCTACGACGTGCCCACCCACAGCGTGACCATGGGCTCCGTCATCTCCACGACCCTGGGGAAGGGCGACGCCGGCGGCCGGCCCCTCATAAGCCTGGAGCCCGGCTCCGGCGTCAACGGGATCTGCTTCTACTACCCCGAGCAGAGCTTCACCGACTTCATCCCCTACCCCTGGACGGTGCGGTCCCTGGGGGAGAACTGCTGGGCGGTGAACACCGTCTTTATCAACTCCTATCAGGCCCTGGACTTCGGCACCAACCCCTCCGCGGGGCACTATATCAGCTACTGCGGCGGCGCGCCGCTTTCCAAGGGCGTCTTCGTGGGGAACAACGACAAAAACGGCTGGGTGGAGAACTGCCAATTCAACCCCCACTACTGGAAGCGCGCCGCGGTGGTGGCGAACCTGCCCGCCGGGGCGGAGGAGCTCAACAACGCCATCAACGAGACGCTGGACGTCTTTATCGTCGGCGACAACCGGTCCGAGCACATGCTGGGGAACTTCGCCTTCGGCGGGCGGAACCTGCTGACGCTCATCTCCCAGGGCCAGGGGGGCCTCAACGGCACGGTCATCGGCCACGGCTCCGACGGCTGCCGGAACGCCCTGGTGGCGGAGGAGGCGGACACGGTGGAATTCATCAACGCCGAGCTCGTCTCCATGAACGGTGTGAGCGATATGCACCACATCGTCATGAAAAAATCGGTAACGGGGACCGTGGCGCTTTTCAACACCATGATGTGGGCCCAGCCCACCCCCGATTCCATCCATGTGGAGGGCGGACGCCTTGTCATCAACCAGATGTCCTATCTGAACATGGAAAAAACGGCCAACCTGGTGGACGCCTCCGGCGGCGAGGTGTACTACTGCGTGTCCATGATGCCGCCAAAGACATATCAGGTCAAGGCTTCAGGCGACGCAAAGGTCTTCCTTATTGGCAATGTGGCTCTGCGCACGCTGTCGTTCATCGCCCCGTCGGGGGACGTGGAGGTCACGGTCCTCAACGAGGGCGCGTCAGTGGAAGAGATCGCCACCTGGTGGTCCTGATTTGACGAAAAAGGGGGAATGTCACGAAAAAAACTTCGCAGCAACCGTCTATAAAGAAAAATGAGGAGGAAAAAACATGAAAAAAATACTGTCCGTACTGATCGCGGCCGTGATGCTCCTGGCGATGGCGGTCCCCGCCATGGCGGAGGGGGACGACGACCTCATCCTCACCAACTGCGACACCACCGACCTCTGGACCGCCAACAGCCAGGGGGAGAATACCCTGACGGGCGACACCGAAAACTTCACCGAGGGCGCCGGCTCCGTGGGCGCCACCGCCACCAACGGCAAGCTCAACGAGATCGTCTACCTTCCCGAAGCGCCCATGGACATCTCCGGCTACAACTACCTGGAGTTTGACGTCTACTTCAGCGACCTCACCTGGTTTGAGGACTGCGGCGGCGTCATGATGGAGCTCACCTCCTCCGGCAAGTGCGACGTGGAGTCCGACCGCTTTATGAAGGGCGCCCTGCGGCCGAATTTTGAAAACGGCGCCATCGAGGGCAAAGAGGGCTGGTATCACTTCGTCCTGGACCTCAACGCGCCCCAGGGCCAGGCCAACGGGGGGCTCAACAAGGCCAACTTCAATTACTTCCGCTTCTACTCCGTGGACCAGATCAGCACCACCCCGGATTACACCGTGCGCTTTGACAACATGCGCTTCACCAACACCCCCAAGACCAACGAGCCCGCGCCTGAGCCGGGTGAGGTGAACCTGGTCATGAGCAGCTGCGACACCACCGACCTCTGGTCCGCCAACAGCCAGGGCGAGGACGCCCTGACCGGCGACACCGAGAACTTCACCGAGGGCACCGGCTCCGTGGGCGCCACCGCCATCAACGGCAAGCTCAACCAGATCGTCTTCATGCCCGAGAGCCCCATGGACGTCTCCGCCTACAAATATGTGGAATTTGACATCTACTTCAGCGACCTCACCTGGTTTGAGGACTGCGGCGGCGTGATGATCGAGCTCACCTCCTCCGGGAAGTGCGACTTCGAGTCCAACCGCTACATGAAGGGCGCCATGCGGCCGCTCTTCGAGACTGGCGCTTTGGAGGGCAAGGAGGGCTGGTACCACTTCGTCCTGGAGCTGGACAACCCCCAGGGCAAGGCCAACGGGGAGCTGAACAAGGCCAACTTCAACTATTTCCGCTTCTACTCCGTGGACCCCATCAGCACCACCCCGGATTACACCATGCGCATCGACAACATCCAGTTCACCAATAACCCCGTGAACTACCACCCCGCGGGCGAGGAGGAGCCCCCGGTGGAGCCCGGCCCCGCCGATGAGCCTCCCGTAGAGCCCGGCGAAACCGAAGAGCCTCCCGTGGAACCCGGCGAAACCGAAGAGCCCCCTGTGGAGCCCGGCGAAACCGAGCAGCCCCCTGTGGAGCCCGACACCACGCCCGACACCAAGCCCACCCAAGAGCCCGAGTCCGGCAGCAGCGTGGGCCTCATCATCGGCATCATCGTGGCTGTGGCGGCTGTGGCGGCGGTGGTGATCGTCGTCCTGCGCAAAAGGTCCGGCAAAAAGGACGGCGGAAGCACCGAAAAGAAGTAAACAGCCCCTCTGATACGCGAAAACGGGGCATCCTCCCAATAAGAGAAGATGCCCCGTCACCTAAAATGGCGCGTCACTTCTGCGTCGATTCCCGGACGATGAGCCGTATGGGCAGCATGAGCTGCATGTAGCCGTCAAGGGCGTTGGTGATGTGCTTGTAGGCCAGCTCTGCGGCCTTCTCGCCAAGCTGGGTAAAGGGCTGGTCGATGGTTGACAAATTCGGGGTAAAGATCGACGTGATGTCCAGATTGTCAAAGCCGATGACAGCCAGGTCCTCCGGCACGGAGAGCCCCTGGTTGATGGCGTGGGTCGCTATGTCCACCGCGGCGTGATCGTTTATGGCAAAGACCGCGGTGATCTTATTTTCGGGCCGCAGGATCTTCTGCACCTCCTCGGTGAGCCTCCGATAGGGCGCGTAAAAATACTGCTGCTCCGGCAGGGGCAGGCCGAACTGGCGCATGGCCATCTGGTAGCCGAAGAAGCGCTCGAAGGTGGCGGAGGTCCGCGTAAGCGGCTCCAGCCCGAATACCACGATGTTCCTGTGCCCCTGCTCGATGAGGTGCTTGGTGGCCAGGTATCCGCCGGTGTTGTTGTCGGCCCGCACGAAGTTACAGCACTTTACGGACTGGGGCCGCCGGTCGATGAACACGAAATTTATGCCCTTTTGAATCATTTGAAAGTAGAAATCCACATTGTCCTCGCTGGAAACGGGAAAGACGATGATGCAGCGGTGGCCGTCGTCATAGAGCTGCGTGATCATCTCCCGCTCCGTCTGGGGGTCGCGCCTGGAAATGTGTACCTCTAACTTGCAGTTGCGGTGATTCAGGTAATCCTGGGCGCCGTGGACGACGTTCAGGATCTTGGAATTCTCCTGGTCGTAGGAGATGACCAGCGGTATGGTGTCCGTCCGGCACGCGCGGAGCTCGCCGACGTAGTAGCCCGAGCCCTGGATGCTGTATATGAGCCGCTCCTCCTGCATATTGGCCAGGGCCCTGCGGAGGGTCACCCGGCTGACGCCGGTGCGCTCCATGAGCTCGTTTTCGGTGGGGAGGCGCGCGCCGTTCTCCAGCGCGTTTTCCCGTATGTAGTCATTCAGAT
Source organism: uncultured Oscillospiraceae bacterium (assembly GCA_947632155.1). GTDB lineage: Bacteria > Bacillota > Clostridia > Oscillospirales > Oscillospiraceae > RUG626. The sequence continues at coordinate 23,079 of CANROF010000028.1, read as the reverse complement.
AGTCCGTTACTGCGGAGAGCTTCTTCCCGGTATAAGACATAAGACCGCGACAAAGCGCTTTTTCCCCTTTCCAACATGGAAATTATATAAATTTATTTAAATATAATACAAACTTCAGGAAATTTTGTCAAACGAAAAACGGCATATGATATAAATATGAAAGAATATGAAAAAATATGGTGGTGATCTGACGTGGGCAGGAACAGACGCGCCGTGCGGGCGCTGACGCTTTTATTGGTATTTTCCGTGTGCGCGGCCATGCTGCCGGTGTCCGCCGGCGCGGCGGACGCCCGGGAGGAGGAGAGCGCCGGCGCCTCGCCGCGGCTTTTGGGCAGCCGGTATGAAAGCTACGGCGACTACCGCGCCGCCCATACGCAGGCGCCGTCCGCCTCCCGGGAGCTCCTGCTGGACGCCGCCTCCTACGCCCGGAGCGAAGGCGACGTGACGGACGCGGGGGACGGCTCGGTGCTGACGGGCAGCGACAGCACCGTCACGTGGCGGTTCCGGGTGGAGGAGCCCGGCTATTACCAGTTGGCGGTGGACTATTACCCCACCGTGTCCAAGGGCGGCTCCATCGAGCGGACGCTGCTTCTGGACGGCGAGGTCCCCTATGAGGAGGCGCGGTACATCGAGTTCCCCCGGGTCTACGTGGACGGGGAGATCACCCGCAACTCCAAGGGCAACGACGTGACCCCCCGGCAGATCGAGCAGCCGGAGCGGATGACGTATGTGCTTCACGACGCCGACGGCTTTGTGGCGGAGGATCTGGCCCTCTATTTGACGGCGGGGGAGCACACCCTCGCCTTAGAGGCCAACAAGGAGCGGCTGCAGATCTACGGCCTCCGGCTCTACCCGGAGGTGAAGCTGCCCACATATGAGGAATACCTCAAAAACGCGGGGGAGGACGCCGCCGGCGGGGAAGCGGAGATCCTTTGCGTGGAGGCGGAGGACACGTTGAAGAAATCCACCTTCACCATCTACCCCACCTCCGACAAGAGCTCCTCCGCCACCTACCCCCAGCACCCGGTGAAGACGCGCCTCAACATCATCAGCGGCGAGAAGTGGAGCAAGGCCGGGCAGACGCTGACCTGGGAGATCCAGGTCCCCGAGAGCGGCTATTACAAGATCGCCCCCCGCTTCAAGCAGGACGCCTACTCCGGCGGCTTTGTCTCCCGGAAGCTCTACATCGACGGCCGGTGCCCCTTTGCGGAGGCCGCCGTCCTGCGGTTCGACTACACCTCCTCCTGGGAGGTCGCGCCCCTGGGCGGCGACACGCCGTACCTCTTTTACCTGACGGCCGGGACGCACACCGTGAGCATGGAGGTGGTCCTGGGGGACCTGGCGGACATCATCTCCCGGGTCCAGGCGTCGCTCACGGCGCTGAACGCCGACTACCGCCGGATCTTGATGCTCACCGGCCCCACGCCGGACATCTACCGCACCTATGAGTTCGAGAAACAGATCCCCGACGTGCTGGAGGACTTCCGGGTCCAGCGGGCGGCGCTCCAGGCCGCCGTGGACCGGCTCCATGAGGAGACTCGCGTCAAGGGGGACTTCACCAACGCCATCAACAAGATCCTCATCATTTTAGACCAGATCGAGGACGATTCGGAGATGATCTCCGAGCTCTTCACCACCTACAAGGACAACCTCTCCTCCCTGGGCACCTGGCTCCAGGAGGTCATGGCCCAGCCGCTGGACGTGGACCGCATCTATTTCGTCCCGGCGTCCAAAGAGGTCCCGGACGCGGGGGACAGCTTCTTTTCCAACCTCCTTTTCAAGATCAAGCGCTTCTTTCTCAGCTTTTTTGAAGACTACCAGTCCTTCGCCGCCGAGCTCACCAGGGAGGACTATGAGGAGGGCAATGTCATCACCGTCTGGATGACCAACGGACGGGAGCAGGCCCAGATCATGCAGCGGCTGTCGGAGCAGTATTTCACGCCGGAGACGGGCCTCAAGGTGAATATCCAGCTCGTGTCCGCCGACGCGCTGATCCCCTCGGTGCTGGCGGGGACGGGCCCGGACGTGATGATGAACGTGGGCTCCAACACGCCCATCGACTTCGCCATCCGCGGCCAGGCGGTGGACCTGAGCTCCATGCCGGGCTTCGATGAGGTCGTCGAGAGATTCCACCCCGCGGCCATGACGCCCTTCACCTTCAACGGGAGCACCTACGCCCTGCCGGAGACGATGACCTTCCTCATGATGTTCTATCGCACCGACATTTTTGAGGAGCTGGGCCTGGAGGTCCCCGCCACCTGGGACGAGTTCTACGAGGTGGTCTGGGAGCTCCAGCAGCAAAACCTGGACGTGGGCTTCCCCGTAAACGCCAAGACCTCCACCGCGTCCAACATGAATCTCTACGGGCTGGAGCTGTTCCTCTACCAGAACGGCGGGTCGCTGTACAACGAAAGCTTCTCCGCCAGCGCCCTTTCGGAGGACCTGGACGTGAGCTGCTTTGAGCGGATGGCGGAGTTCTTTACGCTCTACCGCTTCCCGGTGGACTACGACTTCGCCAACCGCTTCCGCAGCGGCGAGATGCCTGTGGGCATCGTGGAATATACCATGTACAACCAGTTGACCATCTTCGCCTCGGAGATAAAGGGCCTTTGGGCCATGGCTCCGGTCCCCGGGACGGTGATGCCCGACGGCGCCGTCAACAACACCTCTCCCGCGGCGGCCAGCGGCATCATGATGCTCAGCGCCGCCAAGGACCGGGACAAGGCCTGGAAATTCATCGAGTGGGTCACCCGGGAGGAGACGCAGTCCCGGTACGCCCAGGAGGTGGAGAGCGTCCTGGGCGTGGCCGCCAAGCAGGCCACGGCCAATTTGGCGGCCATGGAGAGCATGTCCTGGACGGACAGCGAGTACGCGGCCCTGAAGGCCCAGATCGGGGCCCTGCGGGGCACGCCGGAGGTCCCCGGCGGCTATTACACCGTCAGAGCTATCGACTTCGCCTTTGCCGACGTCTATACGGCGGGGAAGGACCCGGCGACCTCGCTTTTGTCCCAGGTGCAGATGCTCAATGAGGAGATCGCCCGCAAGAGACGGGAATTCGGTTTGGATTGAGGAGGTGGACAGCGTGAAGAAAAAAGAACGCCGCCTGGGCACAAAGCCGGGGACCATCCTGGCGTTTGTGGCGCCGTATTATATCGTGTTTTTCACCTTTACCATCCTCCCGGTCATCATCTCCATTTGCATCAGCTTCACGAACTTCAACGGGATGCAAAAGCCGGACTTCGTCTTTATGGAGAACTATGAGTGGCTGTTCCTGGAGGACAACATCTTCATCAAATCCATCGGGAACACCTTCATCCTGGCGCTGATCATCGGGCCCATCGGGTATCTCCTCTGCCTGATGTTCGCCTGGTTCATCAACGAGCTCCGCCCCCGGGCCAGGGCCATCGTGACGCTCATTTTCTACGCGCCGTCCATCACGGGGAGCATGTACCTGGTCTGGCGGGCCATCTTCAGCGGCGACGCCTACGGGTATCTGAACGGCTTCCTCATGAAGCTGGGGGTCATCTCCAGTCCCATCGTCTGGCTGCGGGACGAGCAGTATATCCTGCCCATCGTGGCCGTCGTGGGCCTGTGGAGCAGTCTGGGCACCAGCTTCCTGACGTTCATCGCGGGCTTTCAGGGCGTGGACAGGACCTATTATGAGGCCGGCGCCCTGGACGGCATCAAAAACCGCTGGCAGGAGCTGTGGTACATCACCCTGCCCATCATGCGGCCCCAGATGATCCTCAGCGCGGTGCTCAGCATCACCTCGGCCTTCGGCGTGGGGACCATCGTGACGCAGCTCGCGGGGTTCCCCTCCACCAATTACGCCGCGCATACGGTCATCAATCACCTGCAGGATTACGGCTCCACCCGCTATGAGCTGGGGATAGCCTCGGCCATCGCCACGGTGCTGTTCGTGGTCATGATCGTCAGCAACCACGTGATTCGGAAGCTGATCTCGAAAGTGGGGAACTGATATGAAAAAAGTGAAATACCGCCCCAAGCGCCTGAACAGGTCCCTGGCCGGAGACATATGGATCGGCATATTCCTCTTTATCTTCGGCGCGTTTATGGCGCTGCCCATGATCTACGCCATATGCACCGCCTTCAAGCCGGCGGACGAGCTGTGGGTCTATCCGCCCCGCTTCTTCGTGGAGAATCCCACCCTTTCCAACTTCAAGGACCTCTTTCGCATCCTGGACGACTCCGTGGTGCCGTTTTCCAGGTACCTGGCCAACACGCTCTTTGTGTCCATTGCCGGTACCCTGGGCCATGTGGTGCTGTCCTCCATGTGCGCCTACGCCCTGTGCAAGCTCAAATTCAAGGGGAAGAAATTCCTCTTTAACCTGGTGGTGCTGTCCCTTATGTTCAACACCGCCGTCACCGCCATCCCCAACTTCCTGGTGATGTCGAAGTTAGGGTGGATCGACACCCTGTGGTCGCTGGTGGTCCCGGCCTTCGGCTCGTCTCTGGGCCTCTACCTCATGAAGCAGTTCATGGAGGTGATGGTGCCGGACAGCGTCTTAGAGGCGGCGCGCATCGACGGGGCCAGTGAGTTTCGCATCTTCTTCCGGGTCGTGATGCCCATGGTGCGGCCGGCGTGGCTGACGCTGATCATCTTCTCCTTCCAGGGCCTTTGGAATCTGGCGAACACCAGCTACATCTACCGGGAGGACTTGAAGCCCCTGAATTACGCCCTCAACCAGGTGCTCTCCGGGGGCGTGACCCGGGTGGGCGCGGCGGCCGCCGCGGCGGTGCTGATGATGATCGTGCCCATCGTCCTCTTTGTGTTCACCCAGTCGAAGATCGTGGAGACTCTGTCCACGTCCGGCATGAAGGACTGAGGAAACGGAGGGATACCGTGAAAAGGCTAAAAAGGACCGTATTCTGCCTGACGCTTTTAGCGACCGTTTTGTCCATGCCCCTGGCCTCCTCGGCGGTCAACAACGTGCCGTACTCCACCTACTCCTACAGCTACGAGGGGGAGCCGGTGCCCTCGCCCCACGCCTACGTGCCGGGGCGCATCGTCAGCGGCTCCGACCTGGGGCTCTCGGCGCTGTCGTCGCCGGACGATCTGTGCCTGGACAGCGACGGCAACATCTACATCGCCGACACCGGCAACGGGCGCGTCATCGCGGTGAGCGCCGACTTCTCCGCGGTGAGGACAGTCTCCGGCTTCACCTTTGAGGGGACGGAGTACTCCCTGAAGGCGCCCACGGGGCTCTATATGACCGAGGGGGGCGAGCTCTACGTGGCGGACTCCACCGGCGTCAACATCTACGTCTTTGACCGGGAGCTCAACTGCACCCGCGTCATCGGAAGGCCCCAGTCGAGCCTGCTGCCGGCGGACTTCTCCTACATCCCCACGAAGCTGGCCGTGGATAAGGCGGGGCGGATGTTCATCGTCTCCGCGGGCAACACCTACGGCGTGGTGGCCCTCAACGAGCGGGGAGAGTTCTCCACCTTCATCGGCGCCCAGAAGGTGGGCGTCTCCGTCCTCGACCGGCTCTGGCGGAAATTCATGACCAAGGAGCAGCGCCGCCGGACCCAGAGCTACGTCCCCACCAACTACAACAACATCAGCATCGACGAAAAGGGCTTCCTCTACGTCACCGCCACCTACTCCAATCTGGACGCGGTCATCCGGACCATCCAGACCGGGAGCACGGACGACCGGTACGCCATGATCAAGAAGCTCAACCCCAGCGGCGAGGACGTCCTCGTCCGCGGCGACGCCTTCCCGCCCGGCGGCGACGTGGAGATCGCCGTCTCCAGCGACGGCAACACCACCAACACCGACATCTACTACGGCCCCTCCAGCATCGTGGACGTGGCCGTGGGCTCCGACGGGGTGTACGCCCTGGCCGACCAGAAGCGCGGGAAGATCTTCTGCTACAACGAGCGGGGGAGCCTCCTCTACGCCTTCGGCGGCACGGGCCAGCAGGAGGGCCTCTTCCGGCAGTTGGCGGCCATTGAATATGACGGCGCCAACCGGATCGTCGCCCTGGACAAGACGGCGGGGGAGGTCACCGTTTTCGAGCCCACCGGCTACGGGGCCCTGGTCCAGGAGGCCATACACCTGACCAATGCGCGGCAGTACGAGGAATCCGTGCCCGTCTACCGGCAGATCCTCCTGGAGAACGCCAACTTCGACATCGCCAACATCGGCATCGGCACGGCCATGCTGCGAAAGGGCGAATATAAGGAGGCCATGCGGTACTTCAAGCTGGCCAACGACGTGGAGGACTACTCCCGGGCCTACTCGGAGTACCGCAGGGGGATCCTGGGGGATCACATCCTGCTCATCCCCGTGGCAGTGGTGCTCCTGTGCTTCCTCATCTCCCGCTTTTTCCGCTTCGCTGGCCGGTACAACGGCAAAACGCCCACCGAGGCCGGCGCCAGGCGGACCATGGGGCAGGAGCTCATGTACGCCTTTTACGTGATCTTCCACCCCTTCAAGGGCTTCTGGGACTTAAAGCGCGCCAGGCGCGGCAGCGTCCGGGCGGCCACGGTCATCCTGGCGCTGACGCTGATCTCCCTGCTCTTCCGGGGCGTGTCCATGGGCTATGTATACACCGGCCGGACGTCGGTACACTACAATCTGCCGGTGAATCTCCTGGTGATGCTGGGGGCCGTGGCCATCTGGTGCGTGGCCAACCGGTGCCTCACCAGCTTCATGTACGGGGAGGGGAGCCTGAAGGACGTGTACGTCGCCTCCTGCTACGCGCTGCTGCCCATCGTGTTCTTCACCCTCCCGGCGGTGGTGCTGAGCAACTTCATCACGCGAAATGAGGTCATGTTCGTGGACTTCTTCTTCGCCATCGGGTATCTGTGGGCGGCGTTCCTCCTGTTCTGCGCGATTTTGTCCACCCACGACTACCAGTTCGGCTCCAATGTGATCGCCGTGTCCCTGACACTGGTGGGCATGATCGTCATCGTCTTTTTGATGCTCCTGTTCGTCAATCTCATTGGACAGATGATCTCCACGGTGACCAACGTCTATAACGAGATCACGTTCAGGCTATAAGGGGAGGTGAAGGCATATGAATAAAAAACGAAGGCTGTGCGCGGCCCTTTGCCTCCTGACGCTCCTCCTTAGCTCCTGCGGCGGCGCCCCTGCATTGCCGCCCAGGGAGCCGGAGGCGGCGTCCCCCGCCGCGGGGGAGGCCCGGACCCCCAGGACCCACGCGGAGAAGCTCCCGGACTACGCCTCCGCCCAGGAGCGGCTGGAGGCCATGACGGAGGCGGCCGCGGAGGGGGACCTGACCCTCTATTTTGACGAAACCACCGGGGACATCGCCCTCAGGGCAGGGGAGTCCGTCTATTTCTCCACGCCCTGGGACCTTGCCGCCAACGCCAGGACGGTGGACAGCCAGAAGCAGCGCATCGCCTCTCAGATAAGGCTCTCCTACATGGACAGCCAGCAGAAGACGGCGGAGATCTTCAGCTTCCCGGAGTGTATCGCCAAGGGCCAGTACACCGTGGAGCCCCTGGAAAAGGGCCTGCGGGTCAATATGGTCATCGGCCGGGCCCAGCAGCGCACGCTCCTGCCGGAGGCGCTTCCGGCGGCGCGGTTTGAGAGCATTCTGGAGCTGCTGCCCTCCCGGGGCGTATCCCGCATGAAGGTCTTCTACCGGCTCTATGACCCGGAAACCACGGAGGAATCGCAGTTGGCGCTGATTCGGGAGCGCTTCCCCGTGGTGGACACCCAGGCCATCTACGTCCTCCGGACGGTGACGGAACGGGAGAAGACCGAGCTGGAGGGGTATCTCGCCACCGCGGGGTATACCTTTGAGGACATGGACGCGGACCTGGAGGCCCTGGGGGCCGCCGAGAACGTCACCGTGAGCCCCCGGTTTGAGATCTCCGTCCAGTACGAGCTGGAGGACGGGCGGCTCAACGTCAGCGTCCCCACCTCGCTCATCTCCTACGACGAGGAGAACTTTACCCTGCTGGAGATCGGGGTCCTGGAGTATTTCGGCGCCGCCCCGTATACCGACGAGGGGTACATCCTCATCCCCGACGGCAGCGGCGCCGTCATGGGCTTCAACCGGGACGGGGACAAGCTGGGCAACGACATACGCATCCCCATCTACGGCTACGACCGGGCGCTGACCTACACCCCGGGCTATGAGCACCTGATGACGGCGTCCCTGCCGGTGTTCGGCATCGTCACGGACGGTGGGTCGCTCTTCGCCGTGGTGGAGGAGGGGGCGGCCATGACGGACATCATCGCCAACTCCGGCGGGAACGTCAGCGGCTACGCCAGAGCGGGCACGGCGATGTCCTACCACGACTATGACAGCTTTGAGTACAAGGACGTGAACACCCAGTACGCCTGGACCATCGCGGACAGGACCCCCTACGACGGGACCTACCGCGTAGCCTATGTCCCCATGCCGCGGGGCTCCGGCTATTCGGAGATGGCGGCCTATTACCGGGAGAGCCTGGCGCTGGCGCCCCGGGTGGAGGGGGAGGGGCTCCGGCTGGTGGTGGGGCTCTACGGCAGCGTCGAGCACGAGGACGAGTTCCTTTTCATCCCCGTCACCCGCAAGTCTCCCCTCACGTCCTTTGAGGACGCCGGCAAGATCGCCGTGGAGCTCACGGAGGGCGGCGTGGGAGATCTGGACCTGCGGTATCTGGGGTGGACCTCCTCCGGGCTTGACGAAAAGGCGTATACCTCCGCCAAAATACCCCGGGTGCTGGGCGGGAAGTCCGCCCTCCGGGACCTGGAGGGGACCCTTTCGGAGCTGGGCGTGGGGCTCTACTTCGACGCGGACTTCGCCTACGTGGGGGGCTCCGCCCTCTTCGACGGCTTCACCGCCGCCTCCGACACCAGCCGGATGCTGGACAAGACCTGCTCCGGCTACAACGAGGTCCGCCTGAGCTCCGGCCTTATGAACGAGCGGAAATTCAAGTATACCCTCCGCCCCGCGGCGATGCTGGAGTTTTATGAGAGCTTCGACGCCTCCTACGGCAAGCTGGGCCTCACGGGCCTTTCGGTGGGGACGCTGGGCGGAAATCTCAACAGCGACAAGAGCACCCGGCACGGCGTCAGCCGCGCGGAGGCCCAGAGGTACGTCCAGGAGCTCCTGCGGCGGGCCTCGGGGAGCTACGACCTCATGACCGTCGGGACCAACCGGTATGTGTATGAGTACGTCTCCTGCCTTCTGGAGGCGCCCCTGGCGGCCAGCGGCTACCCGGACGCGGACGGCTCGGTGCCCTTCCTCCAGATGGTCCTCCACGGGACCATCGACTACACCACCGCCCCCATCAACCTCTCCGGAGACTACCAGACGGAGCTGTTGAAGACCATCGAGGGCGGCGCCGGGCTCTACATCGAGCTGGCGTTCGAAAATACGGACCTGCTGAAAATAAGCCGCCAGGCGGACCTCTACTCCGTGGACTACGATACCTGGCGGGACAAGCTCCTGGAGTGCTACAGGCAGGTGGACCGGGCCGTCGGGGACCTGAGGGACGTGGTCATGGTTTCCCACCGGGACCTGGCGGAGGGCGTCTCCCGGGTGGAGTACCAGAACGGCACGGTCATCTACGTGAATTTTACGGACCGCGACTACACGGACGGCGCGGTCACGGTGAAGGCCCAGGACTACGTCCGGGTGGACAGGGAGGCGGCGGAATGAAGCGCGTCAAAACGAAAAAGCAGCGGACCGGCGCTCTTCAGCGCAAAAACGGCCTTTACGGGTGGTTTTTCATCGCGCCCTTCGTGGTGGGCTTCCTGCTCATCTACGTTCCGGTCATCGTCAACGCCTTCCGGTACAGCCTCAACGACATCACCATGGGGGCGGACGGCTATGAGCTTAGCTGGGTGGGGGGCGCCGGCTACAGCTACGCCCTCTTCACGCACCCCACCTTCCTGCGGGACACGCTGGAGCTGCTGGGCAAGCTCCTTTTGCAAAGCCCGGCCATCATCCTCTTCAGCCTCTTCATCGCGGTGCTTTTGAATCAGAAGATGCGCGGCCGGGGCTTTTTCCGCGCCATCTTCTTCCTGCCGGTCATCGTGACCACGGGCATCGTGCTGAAGGCGGACATGTCCAACGCCATGCTGGAGAGCATGGGCAGCGCCGCCGGCATCGAGACGGGCGCCTCCACCACCGTGGCCGGAGGGTTTGACATCTCCAACATCAAATTCATGCTCCAGCAGATGTACATCCCCGCCGCCGTGGTGGACTTCATCGTGGAGCTGGTGAACAACATCTACAGCATCGTCAACTACTCCGGCGTGCAGATCATCCTCTTCCTGTCGGGCCTCCAGAGCATCTCCCCGGAGATCTACGAGGCCGCCGACGTGGACGGCGCCAGCGGGTGGGAGTCCTTTTGGAAGATCACCGTCCCCATGCTGAGCCCCATCATTTTCGTCAACATCATCTACACCGTCATCGACGGCTTTACCCGGTCGGATAACCCCATCATGGCGCTCATCGACGACGTGGGCTTCAACAAGATGAACTACAACGCCGCCTCCGCCATGGCGTGGCTCTATCTCATTTTGGTGGTGGTGGTCCTGGCGGGCGTGGCCCTTATCTGCTACAGGTTCACGTTCTACCAGGAGCGGGATTAGGAGGTGCTGTCATGAAAACAAAAAAACCGAGGCCCTCGCCTGTAAGGCTGGTGTGGCCGGCCTTCCGGTTCATCCTGCTCCTTGGGCTCTCCTACGTGATCCTCTTCCCGTTCATGCAGAAGATCGTCATGATGTTCATGAGCCCCGCGGACCTGCAAAACCCCACCGTCTGGATGGTGCCCCAGGCGCCGACCCTGGACAACATCCGGAGGGTCCTTCAGTACGGCGGGTACTGGCCGGCGTTCCGGAACTCCCTCATTATCTCCACCGTCTGCGCCACGCTCCAGACCTTCGTGTGCTGCATGGCGGGCTACGGCTTTGCGAAATTCAAATTCCGCGGCAGGACGTTCTTCTTCCTCATGGCCATCGCCACCATCATCATCCCGCCCCAGACCATCTCGCTGGCCCTCTACATGGAGTTCCGGTATTTCGACATCTACGGGCTCCTGGACGCGGCGGGCGTGGGGAGCCTGAAGCTGGTGGAGACGGTGCTGCCCTCGGCGATGCTGTCCATGACGGCCACGGGCCTGAAAAACGGGCTCTACATCTTCGTCATGCGCCAGTTTTTCAAGGGCGTGCCCCGGGAGCTGAACGAGGCCGCTACCCTGGACGGCTGCGACCCCATCAGGACGTTCTTCCGCATCATCCTGCCCGTCGCCCAGCCCATGCTCATCTCCATCTTCCTGCTGTCCTTCGCCTGGCAATGGACGGACACCTTCTATTCCGGGCTCTTTAACCGGAACATGGCAGTGCTGCCCACGATCCTGACCAAGGTCACCGCCATTTCCACCGAGGCCATTACCAAGGGGACCAAGATGTCCTCCATCATGCAGAACACCGCGGTCATCATGACCGTGACGCCGCTTTTCATCTTCTACCTGATTTTCCAGAAGAAGCTCATCCAGGGCATCGAGCGAAGCGGTATTGTGGGACAGTGATCCGGTCCAGCATGGAAACGGATAATTTCGCGGCGTCCGTTTTCATTTATAAATGTATTGCCGGTGCCGCTCCGGCGTGGAGACTACCCATGAAAAAGGTCATAAGCTTACTTCTTTGCGCCGCCATGCTCGCGGCCTGCCTTGCCGCCTGCGGAGGCGGCGGTACCGCCGGAGACGGGGGGAACGGGACCCAGACGCCCTCCGACATGAACGGTACGCCGGGCGATACCCCCGGCACGGACCCCAACCCCGGCGGCCAGGACCCGGAGGAGCCCGGCGGGGAGGACCCGGCGCCGGAAAACCCCTACGCCTACCTTGATACCATGCCGGACGTGGACCTGGGCGGCTATGAGTTCGTTATCGCCGAGGCCGCCTACTACGGCGTGGACGACCGCCCCATCATGGAGCCCGGCGCCTCCGAGCTCTCTGACGCCATCCTGGCCCGGAACAAGGCCATCGAGGACAAGTTCAACTGCAAGATCACCTACGAATATTACGACCCCACCAGCTTCTTCAACGAAAACTACATGCTCATCATGTCCGGCGAGAAGATCGCCGACATCATGGACGTGACGCTCTTCAACTTCGGCAAATTCCAGGTGGGCGACTACCTCTACGACATGAGCACCCTCCCCTATGTGGACTTCACCCAGGACCACTGGCTGAAGCTCTATGACGAGTCCGCCGTGCTGAAGTCCGGCGTCCGCCACGGCGCCTCCGCCATGTTCGCCAACCCCTACACCCACGGCTTCTGCCTCTATTTCAACAAGCGCCTGGTGGATGAGCTGAATCTCACCAGCCCCTACGACCTGATGGCGGAGGGCAACTGGAACTGGCAGACGTTCGGGGAGCTTCTGAGCCACGGCATGAAGGACGTGGAGGGCGACGGCGAGTTTGGCAACAGCGACATCTACTCCGTCACCGGGGGCCTGGACGGCGCCTTCACCGCCATGTTCCTGGCAAACGGCCAGAGCATGTTCCGGGTGGACGACGAGGGTATGGTGAGATACGCCATGACCGACGAGAACGTGATCCCCACCCTCACCACCATGAAGAACATGTTCTCCACCCCCGGGACCTACTACTACGGCGGCGGCGACTCCAGCATGTGCACCCAGCGGTTCATCGACGGCCAGGTCACCTTCTACTTCAACCTCACCACCCGCGGCCAGGCCCTGCGGGATATGGAGGACGACTTCGGCCTGGTGCCCATCCCCATGGGCCCGGACGTGGACCGGTACTACAGCGCCATCGACCACAACACCCCCATCGTCTGCGTCCCCCGCTCCATCGACAACCCGGAGGCCACCGGCCTCATCTTGGAGGCCCTGGCGGCCTGCTCGTACTCCGAGTACGACATTTGGCAGAAGGAAGTCTCCGACCTCTATTACCGGGACGACGAGTCCGCCCGGATGCTGGACGAGTATATCCTGCCCAACCTTGTGACGGACCCGCTCTTCATGTACAGCCGCATCGCCACCGAGTTTGAGCAGAGCACCATCACCCCCATCTTCAAGCCCGTGGCCCGGGACCCCGCCGCCGACGCCGCCAGCATGATCGAATCCAACCGCACGGTGGTGGAGACGCTCATCGACGAGGTCATCAACTCCACCAGACAGCCGGCCGGCTGACGGGCGGGGATATAAACAATTTGGAAATTGGTGACAGAATGGCAGAAAAAGAGATCGTCCATATCGTACCGCACACCCACTGGGACAGAGAGTGGTACATGCCCTTTGAGCAGCACCGCTTCCGGCTGGTGGAGCTGATGGACAGCCTCATGGATACCATGGAGCGGGACGCCGAATTCAAGTACTTCCACCTGGACGGCCAGATGATCGTTTTAGAGGATTACCTGGAGATAAAGCCCCATATGCGGGACAGGCTCCTGGCCCTTATCCGTCAGGGACGGATAAGGGTCGGCCCCTGGTACATCCTTCAGGACGAGTACCTGACAAGCGACGAGGCCAACGTCCGCAATATGATGATGGGCCTGCGCCTGGGGGAGGAGCTGGGCGTACCGGTGGAGAGGACTGGCTACCTGCCGGACAGCTTTGGGAATATATCCCAGATGCCCCAGATCCTGCGGGGCTGCGGCATCGACACGGTGGTCTTTGGCCGCGGTGTGACGAATATGGCGGAGGTCCAGTGGGAGGCGCCGGACGGCAGCCGGGTCCTGGGCGGGCATTTCACGCCCTGGTACAACAACGCCGCCGAGCTCCCCGTGGAAAGGACGGCGGCGGGGGCCCGGGGGAGCAAGCTCCTGGGGGCCTTCCGCGGCGCCTCTAAGACACGGGAATATCTGGGCATGAACGGCGGGGACCATCAGCCGGTGCAGACGGACCTGCCCCGGGCGCTCCGGGCGATGAACGCCGCGGCGGACCAGGGCGTTCGCTTTGTGCTGAGCAATCTGTCGGAATATTTTGACGCCCTGAGGCCGGACATGGACCGGTATCCGGTGATTCGGGAGGAGCTGGCCGGGCAGAATACCAACGGCTTCGGACTGCTCATCTCCACGGCCAGCTCCCGCATCTACCTCAAGCAGAAAAACCACGCCGCCCAGAACGCCCTGGAGCGGCGGGCCGAGCCCCTGGGGGCCATGGCGTATCTCGTCTCGGGGGAATACCCCGGGGATTTCCTGAACTACGCCTGGAAGACGCTGCTCAAAAATCACGCCCACGATTCCATCTGCGGATGCGGCCTCGACGAGGTCCACCGGGAAATGCTCCCCCGGTTTGAAAAGGTGCTGCAGGTGAGCGACAGCATCGTAAAGCGGGCCCTGGAGACGCTGTCGGAAAAGCTCCCGGTCCGTCCCGGGCTGGGAGTGCCGGTGGCGGTATTCAATACGACCATCTACCCCCGCAGCGGCCTGGTGACGGCGGAGGTGGACCTGCCCGAGACGGCCGACACGGAGGACCTTGTCATCACCGACCGGAGTGGGACGGCGCTGGCCGCGCCCCTGGAGGTCCTGCCCCACACCTTTACATACCGCCTGCCCCGGGATTCGTTCCGCAAGGTGACCTATGTAAAGCGATGCCGGTTCCGCTTTGCCGCCCGGGATGTCCCGGCCTTTGGCTGCGGGATCTATTACGTGACCTCCCGCCCCGTAAAGCCCCGGGAGCTGCGCCACACCGGCCGCGCGGCGGAAAACAGGTGGGTGTCCCTCTACATCGAGGATAACGGAAGCCTGACCGTCACCGACAAGGCCACCGGCAGGGTCTGGCGGGACCTCAATCTCTATGAGGACACCGCCGACGTGGGCGACGAGTACCTGTACAGGGGCAACGGCGCCCCGGCGGTGACCTCGGAGGACAGCCGGGCGGGGATAGCGCTCAAGGAGGCCGGCCGCGACCACGTGACCTTCCGCGTCAGCCACACGCTGTATCTCTCGACCGGCTATGACCGCGTCAGCGGGGCGTATTCCCAGGAAAAGGCGCCCTTCCGGATCGAGACGGACGTCACGCTCACCAGCTTCAGCCGAAGCATCGGCATTTTCGTTGAGATGCGCAACGCCTCCGGGTGCCATAGACTGCGGGCCGTATTCAGGAACGGCATCCGGACGCGGACCGTCCTGGCAAGCGGACAGTTCGACATCCTGGAGCGCGAGATCCGGACGCGCCCCGCCTGGACGTGGCCCACCAACGAACAGCGTATGCAGTCCTTTGCGGCGCTGCGGGACCGGGAGAACGCCCTGGTCGTGGCCACCCGGGGCCTGCATGAGTACGAGGTCCTGCGGGACGGCAGCAATACCCTTTGCGTCAACCTGCTCCGGTGCGTGGACCAAATGGGCGACTGGGGCGTGTTCTCCACGCCGGACGCCCAGTGCCTGGGCGTCAACACCGCCGCGTATACGCTCCGCGTCGGCCCCGCGGACGACCTTGACGGGGCGGAGCGCGAGGCCTACCAGTACGCCTCGGGGGATATGGTTGCCGCGCAGCTCGACCCCTCCGCCGCGGGGAGCGCGGGGGAGGGATGTACGGCGCGGTCCCTCTTTTCCGTGGAGGGCGCGGGCGTCTGGAGCACGGCCCTCAAAAAATGGGAGGCGGGCGACGGCCTTATCCTGAGGCTCTACAACACCCGCGGGGAAGAGAACAGGATCGTGCTCCACACGGACGCCCCGGTGAGGGCCTGGCGGGAGACGGACCTTTTGGAGAGGCCCGTCACGGAGCCCGCGCCCGTTGACGGCGGCATCCCGCTCACCTTCGCGCCCAAGCAGATAAAGACGCTTCTGATGACGTTATAGTACGGAGGGATCGACTTGTTGTTCAGTAAGGAGGACTGTACCGGCGGCAGGGACAGGCCGTATTTTGCCCTGTGGTTCGGCAACTTTTTTGAGCCCTATTATTCCCGCCGGGACCTGGTCCGGGAGGGGATGCGGGAGATCGCCGGCATGGGCTTTAACGCCGTTATCCTGGATTCCAAGCTCTGGGAGGACTTCACCGCCTTCTTCGCCACGGGGCGGGAGTCGGAGTATGTGGCCATGCAGCGGTACATGGTGGAGGAGTGCGCCCGGAACGGGATGGGAGTGGACTTTCTCACCCTCTTCTACAACGGCGACAACCTCTATCCCCACATCCGGGACAGCCGCCCCGACATAATAAACCCCGTCGTGGGCCGGGACGGAAAGCCCCTCCGGGGCTACAGGCACTGGGACCGGGCGCAGACGGAGGCCATGGTGGAGCACACCGTAAACCTCTACGAAAAGCTGGCGGGGGAGCACCGGGCCGCGGCGGCGGACGAAAACGGCGAAAGGCGCACTCCCTGCTATTTTTACCACAGCCCCGCGCTGATGCCCTCCTTCGACGAGGACGGCCGCCGGGTGTATCTTGACTGGCTCGCCGATAAGTACGGCGGCATCGACGCTCTGAACAGCGAGTACGGCATGAGCGCGGAGAGCTTTGAGGCGCTGGATATGCCCGCCCTCTGGCCGGAGCTCACCGCCGCGGACTACGCCGCCGGCGGGATGACCGCGAGGATGCGGATGCACCGGGACAACATGCTCTTCCGGCAGGACATGCTGGAGCGCTTCTACGCGGAGCTGACCCGCGGCGTCCGGGCCCGGATCCCCAACATCTATTTATATGACTGCCTCTCCCAGTGGAAGTATTTCCTCACCGACTGGGTGGAGATAAGCGGGCGGGGGCTGGACATCTGGCGGCTGGGGAAGTACCTGGACTGCCCCTCGTTCTACACCCTCCCCGCCGACGCCTGCGGCGAGGCCAACTGCTATGCCGTCTCCTTTGAGAACGCCATTCTGCGCAGCGCCTCCCGGACGCCGGACCTGACGGCGGGGCTTTTCCTGGGGCGGTATCTCTTTAACGACATCTACGGGTATGTCACCCCCGCCGAGGCCATGGCCTCCTGCCTCGGCGCCGGGGCCACGGACATGTTTTTCTACGGCTACAGCGGCCTGGACGACGGCGGGAACTTCGCCAAGTGGGACGCGGACCGTAAAAGATCGGTGAAGGAGGGCCTCGATTGGTTCGCCGCCGTCCGGGAAGTCTCCGGCAGGCGCGTATCCGAAAAGACGGCGGCCATCGTCTTCCCCTGCGCGTCCTTTACCATGGAGGACCGGCGGCTCCATGAGGCGTGCTTCCGGGCCGGCCGGAACGACGCGCTGGGCTATTATCAGCAGCTCACGGACCTGGGCATAAACGCCGACATCCTGGACCGGTCGCAGATCGCCGTGGGAGCGCTGGGGGAGTATAAGCTCGTGATCCTCCCGGCGGACCCCTGGTACAGGTATCTTCCGGACCCGGCGCTGGAGGCGGCGCTTCTGGAATTCGTGAAAAACGGCGGGACGGTCATCGCCGGGGCGTCCTGCGGGCTCCAGGAGATCTTCGGCGTCCGGGTCTTGCCCCACGCCCCGGATTCCTTCGCCTGGGAGGAAGAGGTGACGGACTTTTCTGAGTGTTACGTGACCTTCGAAAACGCCGGGCCCCTGGCGTACTGGTGCGGGGACGGAAAGCCCGCCCTGGCCGTAAAAACGCTGGGCCGGGGCAGGGTGTACCTGGCGGGTCTGGACCTGGGCCGCTGCTATTGCGAGCGTCCCCAGAAGCCCGTGCCCGCGGCCTACGGAAGGCGCGCCCAGTACCCCGTCACCGTGCTCCGGCGCACGCCGGTGGAGGCGTGGGTGACGGAGCTTGGCCTTTCCGGCGGCGTCCGCCGCGGCATCGAGCGGGTCCCCTTTGAAAACGGCGTCCTCTATATAAACCACACGCCCTACGATTTCACACCGGAGGAGCCCTTCTCGCGGGCCCTTGGAACGGCCCCCTTCGCGGGGACCCTGTACGGCCACAAGGCCGTCTTTTTGAGGAAGTAAGATGCTTTACGAAACCGTCCATTTAAAAGATTTCTACCCGTTTACCGGGGAGGACGGGCGCGACCCGCTCCTCACCCTCTACCTGCCCGACAACCTGGCGGAGCTGCGCCGGGAGGACCAAAGGCGCCCGTGCCTGCTGATCTGCCCCGGCGGGGCCTACATGATGTGCAGCGGGCGGGAGGCGGAGCCCGTGGCCTTCCACTTTCTGCCGGCGGGCTTCAACGTCTTCGTGCTGACCTACTCGGTGGCGCCCCACCGGTTCCCGGCGCAGCTTTTGGAGGTGGCCGCCGCCTTCGACTGGATGGAGCAAAACGCCGGCAGGCTCCACTGTGACCTGGGCCGGACGGCGGTCATGGGCTTTTCGGCGGGGGGACACCTGGCGGCCCACTACGTGGGCGCCCGGGACTGGCCGGAGGTCCGGGCCCGCTTCCCCCGGGCCCACCGGCCGGCGGCCTCGGTGCTGTGCTACCCGGTGATCACCACGGACCCGGCGTTTTCCCACAAAAAGAGCTTTGAATACCTGCTGGGCGCGTACCCGGAGGGGGAGGCCGCCGCCAGATTCTCCTGCGAAAAGCTGGTGACGGACAAGACGCCCCCCACCTTTTTGTGGCATACGGCCTCGGACGGCAACGTCCCCGTGGAGAACTCCCTGCTTTACGCCATGGCCCTGTCGCGTGCCCGCGTGCCCATGGAGCTGCACATCTACCCCCAGGGCGTCCACGGCCTGGCCACGGCGGACGCGCAGACCAACAACGCCCTGACCCCCGCCGCCGCCCGGAACAGCGGGTGGCTTCCCTCCGCCCGGGAGTGGCTGGCGGAGACGCTGGCCTGAACTGACCATAGAAAATTATTCTTTTCTGGGCATTTAAATAATATCAGAAGGCGCTATAATACCCTTATACCGAAACGAACGGATAAGGGAGGACCGGAAAATGCCGGAGAAGAAGACGTTTTTCACCATACGGAACATAACGCTTATCGGCGTGCTGGCGGCGGCCATATTCGTGCTGACCAAATTTGTGAGCATCCCCATCCCCAGTCCTCTGGGGCGGACGGCGCTGTCCGTGGGCAACGCCATGTGCATCCTCTCGGCGCTGCTTTTCGGGCCGCTCACCGGCGGGCTGGCCGCGGGGCTGGGCAACGCCCTGGTGGACCTGATGGACCCCACCTGGGCGGCGGATTTCTGGATGACGTTCATAAATAAGTTCCTCATGACCTTCGCGGCGGGGCTCGTCATGCACAAGCTCCGCTTCGGCCGGGAGAACCTGCGCACGTGGCTGGCGGGCCTCGCCGGGACGCTGACCTACTGCGTGCTGTACGTGACGAAAAACATCCTGTCCGGCGTCCTGGTCCGGGGCTTTACCTGGCAGGTGTCCGTCGTGGAGACGCTGTCGGTGAAGCTCCCCACCACCCTGGCCAACGGCGTCATCGCCACGGTCTGCGCGGCGCTGCTCTATCCGGCCCTGAAGCCTGCCCTGAAAAAATCCCGTATGCTCTACGCCCCGCCGGAGAACCGCCGGGAAAAGTAACACAGGCCGGCCCCATCCCCGCCGGACCCTTCAAAAATCCCAATATCAGCCTGCGGGCCGCCTCTCTGGCGGCCCGTTTTGCCCCTTTTGGGCCCCTCCATTTCCTAACTGGTAGGATTTTTTTCCTAACTGGTTATTGCATTTGATCAAAAAGAGGTATATCCTATAATTAACCAAGGGAGTAGTCCCCCCCTTTTGGACCCCAGAGGCGGGGACAGAGAATATTTTGGATGCGGGCGCAAGGCGCCCATGCGGTATTTGTAAAGGAGAAGAGCCATGAAAAACACAAAGCCCATCACCAAGAGGCTCCTGGCGTTTGTCCTGGTGCTGGCCATGTGCGCCGGTATGCTGGGCACCTCCGCCCTGGCCGACAGCGAGGGCGAGCCCGTCTGCGGCCTTGAGGAGCACACCCACGGTGACGAATGCTGCAAGACCGAGACGACCCTTGTCTGCGAACAGGAGGAGTCCGACGGCCACACCCATACGGACGATTGCTACACCACCGAAAGCGCCCTGACCTGCGGCTTGGAGGAGTCCGAGGGCCACGCCCACACCGACGCGTGCTATACCAGCACCCTCACCTGCGAGCTGGAGGAATCCCAGGGCCACCGGCACACCGACGAGTGCTACAAGACCGAGACTGTCCTCACCTGCGAAAAACCGGAGCACACCCACACCGACGCCTGCTACGCCCAGAACAGCGGCATCGCCGTTATAAGCGAGGGCACCGAGAAATCCAATGAGAGGTCCGACATTTGGGACATGGTGACAGGTGTCACCATCACCGACAAAGACGGGAATGAGATCAAGGACGGCAAGCTTCAGGTCGGCGAGAAATACAAAATCCACATCGAGTTTGGTGAGGACGGCCTCCAGGGCCTCCAGTTCTCCACCGAGGGGACCCTGACCTATCAGTTCCCCGGCTTCTTTAAGATGGATTCCAAGGAAGATACCATAGTTGTTACTATTAGCGAAAAAGACTATAAGTTGCAGTACTCCGTTGACGAGAGCGGAAAGCTCACGATAACCCTCCCCGAGGAGGCCCGCGAGGCATTTAAAAGCTCCAATGACGTCACGTTGTCCTTCGACATGGAGGCCACGGCTCAAAAATCCGACGGCAGCGGCAGCGTTGGCGATAACTTCGGCGGCGCGGGCAAGGACTTCACCTTTGAGGTCACGGACCAGCCCCGGGTCAAGGTGGAAAAGAACGGCGTTTATACGGAGTACGAGGACCATACCGGCGGCACCCTTTCATACACCGTGAAGGTAACCGTGGAGCACGGCAAGCTTTACGACGCGACGATCAAGGACGTTCTCACACCACCCCAGAACAGCGCATTCGAGCTGGCGGGACCGAACAATGTCACCGTTACGCTCGAGCGGGGCAGCGAAAAGCAAACCCTGACAGCAGGCAGCGGCTACAATTATGAAGAGACGGAGGGCGGCCTGAATAATCCCCAGGGCAAGGCCTTCCAGGTAAAGATCAGCGATCCCCTGCAGGAGGGCGACGTGCTGTACGTCACCTACACCTACGCAGCGAATGTGACCAAACCCAACCTCCACCTTTGGGCCAACGTCCAGAACGTTGCCACCTTCACCGGATATATGCCGGTCGAGGCCCCGGACCACTCTGGCACAGAGACGGACATCCCCGTGGAGGAGCAGGATACCGACAACTTCGAATTCCGCGTCTCCCCTGCCGGCCACGGCGTGGTGTGCAAGGACCAGAGCTACAGCGAGGCTACCAAGACCCTGCACTACACACTTTACACGGTGGTCCCCGCCGGTAAGTGGACCCCCCTCAATATCTACGACGATATGTATACGGAGTACAACGGCGAGAATTGGTATCTCTCGGAGTTCGGCGGCAAGGTCAAGAATCTGACGGTCAGCGCCGTGGACGTGCCGGACTGGTTCGACTGGGGCGATTCCACCTCTGCCTCCGATAAGATCGCGGATATGCAGGAGCTCAGGAGCGAGGCCGTGGAGCTGGAAGGCTATCAGTACGACGGCTGGAATAAGGTGGAGGGATACGACTCTTCCAGCCAGGATAATTACCTCTATTACTTTGACCAAAAGAGCCTGTACATCATCTTCGGCGAACCAGGCGAAACTTGGGGAGACTGGGGCACATGGGAGTACGAAACGGACCGGCTCATCATCACCGAGTACGACCTGGATATGTCCGCAACAGACCCGATGACGCTTCACCAGTATGAATATACTACAGACAGGACGATTACGACTGATCTGGAGCGGACCCCGGAGGAAGTTCTGAAGGCAGGAATCACCAACAACGTCAACCTCCGCTACGGCGGCTATTTCCCCGGCTACTCGGTGTTCTTCAACAACATCGAGACGATGACCAAGACCGGCGAGCTGAACAAGGAAGAAGGCACCATCGACTACACCGTCACCATCAACACCACCGACAGCACCGTCAAAAAGTATTTTCACGATGTGGTGACAGAGTGGTATTATGATCTAAAGATATATCAGTGGGACTTCGACAATATGTATTCCCATAGTATGCAGGCGGTGTTTTACGACGAGCTGCCCGCGGGTTGGGAGTATGTAAATGGAAGCCTGTACGCCGTTGCATTCGGACAGTATAACGAACAGAAATTTCATACACTCAAATGTGGCAGCCCGTTGGACAACGAGAATAATATCTGCGTGTCTTTGGCTGCTTTCCAAGACATGAGTGGTGATAGCGAAAACTCCGAGCTGCTCAACTGGTTCGTAGGCAGTGATATGACGTCGCTCGAGTTCCACTACACTCTGAAGGCAACTGATGAGTGGCTGAAGGAACACGCTACGGCCAGCGATCCTGTCCCGGTGAACAACCACGCCGAGATTAAAGACAAAGAGATCAAACACTGGTCTGCGGATAAGACAATCGAGTACTACCCCGCCAAGCTCACCAAGAAGGCCGAGCAGGTGCAGGAGGACGCGAACCTCCTGAGATTCACCATAGCGATAAACCCCGAGGGCGTGGACTACGACCCCGAGAACGAAAACCTGATCGTCACCGACACGAGCACCAACCTTGAGATCCGGACGGACACCATCGAGGTGAAGAACGCCGCCGGTGAGAAGGTTGATTATGAAATTCTTCCCGCCGAGGGCAGCCAGTTCAAGCTCAAGGTCCCCGACAAGATGGCCCTGACGATAACCTATGACGCCATCATTCTGGAGAAAGGCCCGGGCATTGCGGTTTCCAACACGGCCTCGATCGACGGCGTGGCCCTGTCTGAGAGCGGCTACAGTGAGACGCTGAACGTGAGCAAAATTTACGGCTCCGGCAGCGGCAGCACCTATGAGCTGACAGTCAAGAAGACCGACGAAACCGGTGAGAAGTCTCTTGCGGGCGCAAAATTCGATTTATACGTCATTCGCAGCAAGGACTCTCAGCTTACAGGAACCGGGGAAATGACCGTCGGCAATAAGACATACAGCGTTTACACCGAGGATAGTTGGCGGAACTACGAAACCGACGCTACCGGAAGCTTCACCATCAGCGGCAATGCAGTTGAGCCGCGTAACTACTACATCCTGGTAGAAACCAAGGCCCCCGAGGGCTACCAGAAGCTCGAAGAGCCCATCCTGTTCTACTACGGGTTTGAGGATGACATGGACACGGACGCTTATCCCGGAGTCGTCTGCGCCCCCTCTTTCCTGGCCGTTAAAAATGAGCCCATCCCC
>CANROF010000027.1 GCA_947632155.1 uncultured Oscillospiraceae bacterium | reverse complement strand
AGGGGCCGATGACCACATCGGCCCATTCCCTTGATGGCAAAAAACCCCGGGGCCGAAGTGTCGGTCCCGGGAATCAGGTTGTCAAAAAACTCAATTTCAATATTTTTTCCAAGGACATGTGCCTTGGAAAAAATCCCTTTTGTTTTGCGGAGTGTGCGGCCCTACGGGCCGTGCGCGGAGCAAAACAGCAGGGAAGTTTTCGCTGAATTTCGCAAAATTCAGCGAAAATTTCCCGCACGTTCCCCTTGTCGGAAAAGCCCGTCAGGGCTTTTTCGACAGGTTGAAAGACGGCGCTTTTTGCTTGGTTTTCAGTTTGCGCTGGTGAACTTTTGCTTGACCTGGTCGATTTTGGACTGGGGCACGTTTTCGGTGGTGTACCAGCCCTTCTGGGACATCTGCTGGTAGATGCTGTCCTGCATGCAGAGCGCGTCGTTGAGGGAGTCCTTGAAGGCGCAGTTGACCTTGGGCGTGGAGGACTCGATGGCGCCGTGCATAAAGAGGTCGCACACGCCCTTGGTGGTGAGAAGAATATTCTCCATGATGGTCTTGTCGTCCATTTTGCTTCCTCCTTACACGAGAGCGTAGAACCGGCCGAAGATCTGGCGATTCTTGTCCACCAACTGCTGGGCCTGGGCCTTGAGCTGGGGGTCGGTCAGCGCGTTTACGGCGTCCTGGCACTGCTTGGAGAGAAATTCAGCGTGTCCCAGGGCGTCCTCAATATAGAGCAATTCCTTGGAGCTCATAGTAAATCACCTCGATGTCAGTATGCCTCCGTAAGGCAGATTTATGCGCGGGACTTGCCAGAATATTGGCGCCCGGCCGGGAATATACTGGCGGTAAAGAGGTGACGGCATATGAAATTCAAACCGAAAAAGCTGATGATCTGCCTTGCGATACCCCTTGCGGTGGGAGGGCTGGCGGCGCTCCTGTCCATGTCCGGGATGCGGGCCTTTGACGAGCTTCAAAAGCCCGCCCTGACGCCGCCGGGGTGGGTGTTCCCGGTGGTGTGGACGGCGCTCTACCTCATGATGGGCCTTGCGTCCTATCTTGTGCCGGAGAGCCGGCGGCCGCAGGAGGACATCGAGGCGGCGCTGACGGTGTACGCCTGTCAATTGGCGGTGAATTTTTTCTGGCCCATACTCTTTTTCCGGCTGGAGCTCTATTTGTTCGCGTTTTTCTGGCTTGTGGCGCTGTGGGTGATGGTGATAGCCACGCTTGCGTATTTCCACAAGCTGTGCAAGACCGCCGGGGCGCTCATCATCCCGTATCTTCTCTGGGTGACCTTCGCTGGGTACTTAAACTTCGGGGTGTATCTTCTGAACGAATAAAAAGGAAGGGCGGCCGCGGCCGCCCTTCGCGCTATTCCTGCTCAGGTAAAAGGTCCCAGGTGACCTGGGGGACGCCGTCCACGCGGTTGCACTCCACAAGGACGCACCACTGGCAGAGGTCCGTGGTGATGTACGGGGCTGTGGGGTTGTGGGCGGTGAGCGTCACAGCCAGGGTGTCGCCGTCGAGTTTGACGCTCTGCGCCGTGAGCTCATAAGAGCCGGAGCCCATCTCATGGCTGATGACGAGGAGGACGTTTTCTGAGCTTTTCCAAAATCTCCTTATCCGCCGGGCAGAAGGGGTAGAGGGGGATGTCCTCGGGGCGAATCCAGCGGATGTCGGTGTGCTCCAGAGGGCGCGGCTCGCCGGAGACGAGGTCGGCGTTATATAAGGTGAGGTCCACGGTCATGTCGGGGTAGGGGTGGACAAGCTCCATAAAGATGTCCCGGGGGCGCACCTGGACGGCCAGCTCCTCCCGGCACTCCCGGACGAGAGCCTCCGGCTTTGTCTCCCCGGGCTCCACCTTTCCGCCCACAAACTCATAGAGCCCTCCCCGGGCCTTGTGGGGCGGGCGGCGGCATATGAGGAACCTGTCCCCCCGCCAGATGAGCGCCGCCACTACGCTGACGGGCTTTTTTTCGTCCATAAAATCGCCTCCGGGATTATTATATACCGCCGGCGGGAATAATCAAGAAAAATCCTCCCCGGCATGGAGCCGGGGAGGGGGAAAGGAAGACCGCCTTGGAAATGGAGAGAAATGGAGGTTATGAAAGAGGAAAGAATAAAGGAGAGAGTTTTCAGCGGTCTTTCGGGGCGTGCGCGTGGCAGATACCGGCGTTGGGACAGCCGGAGCAGGCGGAGCCGCAGGAGCTGCCGCCTTTTTTGGCGTCCCGCGCCATGCGGACGATGATGAAAACCACGACGGCGGCCACGAGGGCGGCGACCAGGACGGTGGCCAGGTTTTCGGAGAGAAAATCAAGCATGGGCGGCGGCCTTCCTGTCGCTGAGGCGATTACCGCTGGCGTCGTAGGGGTTTTTGCGGAAGAGCAGGTAGAGGATACCCGCCAAGAGCGCCGCGGCCACCACGGTGAAGACGTTGAAGCCGATCTCCCCGCCGATGAGCGCGGAGGCCTGGTAGACGATGAGGGCCAGTATGTATGCCCACAGGCACATGTAGCCGATGGCCGCCAGGGTCCACTTCCAGTTGTTCATCTCCCGGCGGATGGCGCCCATGGCGGCGAAGCAGGGGGCGCACAGGAGGTTGAAGACCATGAAGGAGAAGGCGGAGAAAGCGGTGTAGTCCGCGGCCACAAGGCCCCAGATCTCGTCGCCGTTCTCGCTGATCTCACCGGCGTAGTGGTAGAGGATGGAGAAGGTGTTGACCACGTTCTCCTTGGCCACAAGGCCGGAGATGGAGGCCACGGCCGCCCGCCAGTTGCCAAAGCCCAGGGGCGCGAAGATCCAGCAGATCGCGGAGCCGACAGCGGCCATGAGGGAGTTGTCCTGGTCCTCCACGGCGCCGAAGCTGCCGTTCTCAACGCCGAAATACTGGAGGAACCACACTAAGATGGAGGCGATGACGATGATGGACCCGGCCCTCTTTATAAAGGACCAGCCCCGCTCCCAGGTGGCCCGGAGAACGCCGGTGGCGCTGGGGACGTGATAGGGGGGCAGCTCCATGACGAAGGGGGCGGGCTCCCCGGCGAAGGCCTTGAACTTTTTGAGGATGATGCCGGAAACCACGATGGAGCCCATGCCGATGAAGTAGGCGGAGGCGGCGATCCAGGGGGAATTGTTGAAAAGAGCGCCGGCGATGAGGCCGATGATGGGCAGCTTCGCGCCGCAGGGCATGAAGGTGGTGGTCATCAGCGTCATCTTACGGTCCCGGTCCTGCTCAATGGTGCGGGAGGCCATGAGCCCCGGCACACCGCAGCCCGTGGCCACCAGCATGGGGATAAAGGATTTGCCGGAGAGGCCGAAGCGGCGGAAAATGCGGTCCATGATGAAAGCCACGCGGGACATATAGCCCACGTCCTCCAAAATGGAGAGCATCAGGAAGAGCACCAGCATCTGGGGCACGAAGCCCAGGACGCCGCCCACGCCGGCCACGATGCCGTCCTGGATGAGGCTGTAGAGCCAGTCGGCGACAACGGGCTCGCCGGCGGAATTCAAGAGCGCCTTGTCCACAAGGCCGGGGACCCACTCGCCAAAGACCACGTCGTTGGCGAAATCCGTGCCCCAGGTGCCGATGCCGATTCCCCAGGACTCGCCGTCCCTCCAGGAGCCGTCCACCAGGGCCTGGGGGGAGGGGCCCATGGCGATGAAGTAGATGAGAAGGATGACGCAGGCGAAGATGGGCAGCGCCAGGACGCGGTTGGTGACAATGCGGTCTATTTTGTCGGAGACGTTCATCTTTTTGCCGGAGCTCTTTTTCTTCACGGCCTTGGAGACGATGCCCGCGATATAGGCGTAGCGCTGGTTGGTGATGATGCTCTCCGCGTCGTCGTCCAGCTCCGCCTCGCAGTCGGCGATGTGCTCGTCGATGTGGCGCAAAAGCTCCTCCGGCAGCTTCAGCTCCTCCCGGACCTTTTCGTCCCGCTCAAAGAGCTTGATGGCATACCAGCGGACGAACTGGGGGTCCACCTTGTCCTCAATGGACTCCTCGATGTGGGCGATGGCGTGCTCCACGCTGCCCTGAAAAACGGAGGGGAGCTCCCCGGGCTTCTTCTCCCGGGCGGCTTTGACGGCCAGCTCCGCCGCCTCCTTGGAGCCCTCGCCCTTCAGGGCGGAAGTCTCCACCACCTCGCAGCCCAGGGCGCGGCTCAATTTCTCCACGTCGATCCGGTCGCCGTTTTTGCGCACCAGGTCCGTCATGTTGAGGGCCACCACCACGGGAAGCCCCAGCTCGATGAGCTGTGTGGTGAGGTATAAATTCCGCTCGATGTTTGTGCCGTCCACGATGTTCAAAATGGCGTCGGGCTTCTCCGTCACCAGGTAGCTGCGGCTGACCACCTCCTCTAAGGTGTAGGGGGAGAGGGAGTAGATGCCGGGCAGGTCCTGAATGGTCACGTCCCTGTGGCCGCGGAGCCGCCCCTCCTTTTTCTCCACCGTGACTCCGGGCCAGTTGCCTACGTATTGGTTGGAGCCGGTGAGGTCGTTGAACATGGTCGTCTTGCCGGAGTTGGGATTCCCGGCAAGGGCGATTTTCACTTCCATTTGCGTTTCCTCCTGTGAGATTAGTTAGGTAAACCTAAAAATAATTATATAAGGCTAACTATGGGACATGAAAAAAGGTGCTCAAGTAATTTCAATATTCCCGGCGTCCTCCCGGCGGATGGAGAGCTCGTAGCCCCGGACGGTGACCTCGATGGGGTCCCCCAGGGGAGCCACCTTGCGGACGAAGATCTCAACGCCCCGGGTGACGCCCATGTCCATGATGCGCCTCTTGAGGGCGCCCTCGCCATGGAGCCTTGCCACCGTGACCGTGGAGCCCACGGCGGCGTCCTTCAGTGTTTTCATGTATGTACCTCCTCGTTTTATTATGCTCATACTAATATCCATTTAAAATGAGACACCGAGCGGCGCAAAAAAGGCCGTCGCGAATGGCTCATTTTAATTGGATATTAGTATCAGTCCGGGTCCACCAGGATCCTTGCGGCCATGGTCCTGTCCAGCGCCACGCGGCTGTGCTTGACCTCCAGAATCATATTCCCGGAGATCTCCGAGAGCACCGCCACCCTGGCGCCCATGACGAAGCCCATCTCCGCCAGACGCTGGCGGACGTCGTCTTTGCCGGTGATCTTCATGATCGTCCCGGTGTCACCGTTACCGGATGCAGTCAGCGGAATCATGTGCGCTCCTTTAAAGACGGTTAGGCAACCCTAACTATCGGCTGATATAAACGGTTAGCTCTCACTAACCATCCGAGAGTTTACCATGACTAACCGCGTTTGTCAATACCGAAATCAAATTATTTCAAAATTTTTTCCCGGCGCCGAAGGTGCGGCCGGGAAAAATGGGGGAGAAATATACTTGCAAGGCGTCGAAAAATGGGGTATGATGGGGACGGGCAAAGGGGCGACGGCCAACCTCCTTGATCAGGGAGGTGAAAAGATGTCAGTCTCGGAGATCATCCTTCTCCTCAACTTCATCGCCGTCGTGGTTTTTGGCATACTTAATCTGACAACAAAAAAGAAATAACCGCCCCCGTTAGCACAAGGATCGGCCATTTCTTCTGACTATAAATCTTGTGAGGAAGGCCGGCCTGTGCCAGCAGGCGACCCCTTTGCCTACATTATATCCTCCCACCGGGTAAATGTCAAGCTTTTTCCGGTGGGGTCGGGGCTGTCCGGTTGACGGGCGGCCCCGATTTTTATTTTGCGTAGAGCATATACACCACCCGGCTCACCAGGCGTGCGGGCAGGAGGCGCGTCAGCATCACCAGGGCCTTGTAGGAAACGCCGATGCTGGAGGAGGGCGGGACGGAGCGGCGCAGGGCCATCTTGCGGATGTACGCCCCCGCCACGGCGGGGCTCATGCCGCCGCGCTCGTCCGCCTCCATCCGGGAGACGGAGCGGGCGATACGCCCGCCGTAAGTATCGTCCCCCGCGGGCGACTTCTCCCGGGCGTCCGTAAAGCCAGTGGCGATGTCGCCGGGCATCACCGCCGTGGCCGTGACGCCGTAGGGCCGCAGCTCATTGCGCAGCGCCGCCACGTAGGCGTTGAGCGCCGCCTTGGACGCGGAGTAGTAGGTCTGAAAGGGGATGGAGATGGCCCCGGCCACGGAGGTGACAACGACGATCCTGCCGCTTTTGCGCTCCCGCATGTGGGGCAGCACGGCCTTCACTGCGTTCACCACGCCGAAGAAGTTGACGTCGAGCTGGCGCTTCGCGGCCTCGAGCTGCGTAAACTCCACGGCGCCGGAGATGCCAAACCCGGCGCAGCAGACGAGAATGTCGATCTGCCCCTCCCTTTGAAGGACGGCGTCCGCCACCCGCGCCATGGCCGCCTCGTCGGTGACGTCCCCGGGGAGGTGGACGGCGCCGGGAAGCGCGATGTCCCGGCGGCTCGTCTCATAGACCGTGACGCCGGCCTCATGGAGGGCCTTCACAGCGGCCAGGCCGATGCCGCTGGACCCCCCGGTGACCAAGGCGACCTTTTTTTCTCTCAGCATAGCCCGTTGGCCTTCAGGACCTTTTGGATGATGTCCGCGGCCTCATCGCAAAGGGCCTCGGTGTGGGTGGCCATCAGCGAGGTCCGCAGCAGGCACTCGTGGGGGGCCACCGCGGGCGGGATGGAGGTGTTGACATAGACGCCCTGGTCAAAGAGCTGTTTTGTGATGGTGAGGGTGTCGATCATCTCGTATGTATAGATGGGGATGATGGGCGTCTCGCTCATTCTTATCTTGATGCCCCGGTCCGTGAGCTGCTTACGGAAATAGGCGGAGATGTGCTGGAGGTTGTCCACCAGCTCCGGGTGATTTTCAAGCTCGTCAAGCGCCGCCATGGCCGTGGCGCAGCTCGCCGGGGTGATGGAGGCGGAGAAGATAAAGGGCCGGGAGGCGTGGCGCACGTAGTCGCAGACGTTGGCGCTGGCCGCCATGTAGCCGCCCAGGGACGCCAGGGACTTGGAGAAAGTGCCCATGTAGATGTCAACCTCGTCCTCCAGGCCGAAGTAGCTGGCGGAGCCCCGGCCGCCCTTTCCGATGACACCCAGGGCGTGGGCGTCGTCCACCATCACCCGGGCGCCGTACTTTTTGGCAAGGCGCACGATCTCCGGCAAATTCGCGATGTCGCCGCCCATGGAGAAAACGCCGTCGGTGACGATGAGGCATCCGGACTCCTCCGGGACCTTCTGGAGCTGTTTTTCCAGGTCCTCCATGTCGCTGTGGCGGTAGCGGAGCATGGTGCCGTAGCTGAGCTTGCAGCCGTCGTAGATGCTGGCGTGGTTTTCCCGGTCGCAAATCACGTAGTCCCCGTGACCCACCACGGCGGAGATGATGCCGAGGTTGGACTGGAAGCCGGTGGAGAAGGTGACGACCCCCTCCTTGCCCAGGAACTTGGCCAGCTTGTCCTCAAGCTGGAGGTGGAGCTCCAGGGTGCCGTTCAAAAACCGGGAGCCGGAGCAGCCGGTGCCGTATTTCTCGATGGCGCGGATCCCGGCCTCGATGACCCGGGGGTTGGTGGTGAGCCCTAAGTAGTTGTTGGAGCCCAGCATGATGCGGCGCTTGCCCTCCATGATGACCTCCACGTCCTGCCGGGACTCCAGCGCGTGGAAATAGGGGTAGATGCCCAAGCGCCGGGCCTCCTCCGCCTGAACGTTGCCGTGAACTAATTTTTTGAATATATCCATAGGTTTTCCCTCCGATTGATGAGAAATCATACATTGACAATTTACAGCAATACATCATATTTGTCAATTAAAATTGAATTAATATTTTTCGTGAACCGGGAAAATCGAATATTTAAAATTTTTTATTATATCATGAAAATACATATTTCGTCAAGGAATTGGAAAATCCTGTACAATCCCCGCGCAAGACACAACGGAGCTGGAAATTGAGGGGAAAAGCCCTGGAAACAGCGGGTTTTGGGGCGGAGCATGGGGGCTGGGGTGTTATTAAGGAGGAAACACTACATGAAGACTCTGAAAAAGACCCTGTGCTTGGTCTTGGCAGTAGTCATGGCGGTCGGCGTACTGATCCTGCCCGCAAACGCGGCGTACGACGACTTCACTGACGCTGAAAAGATCAACGACAACTTCACGGAGGCGGTTGCGACTCTTACCGGTATGGGCATTATTAGCGGTACGAGCGACACCACCTTCACGCCTGACGACACTTTCCGTCGTCAGCAGGCGGCTATCATGATAGTCAATACCATGGTAACGCCTGACAAGAAGGCCGCGACTCTCGCGGGCTACGGCGACAGGTTCACCGACATTGCCGGCTCCGACACCTATGCTCGTAAAGAGATCAACTATCTGGCTGCTCTGGGCGTTGTTAGCGGCAAGACCGAGGACAAATTTGTCCCCAACGCTACACTCACCACCTATGAGCTCTTGACCATGCTCCGCAGGGTCGCCGAGATCAAGAACGGTTACGTCTCCGGTGACGCCGAGTGGCGCGCCGAGGCAATGAAGTATGCCGCTGCTTCCGACATCTTCACCGAAGGCCTCGAGGCTCTGTTTGCCAACCCCGACACCGTTCCCACCCGTGAGCAGGCCGCCCAGATCATCTGGAACGCCATCAATGCTCCCAGCAACAAGGGCGTGACCGGTACCTATGATGTGGTTATCACTAAGGCTGATGGTAAGAAAGAGACTTATACCGGCGTTTCCCTTGACACTGCAATTATGCTGAAGGCTCTTGCCAAGACTGACGAGGATGTTAAGATTGTTCCCACTGGCACCAGCGGCAGCACTATTGCCGGTCAGGTTTATAACCTGTCTTCCTATCGGAGAACGGATGATTTCGGTCGTTGGTATTTCACTTACACCAATGGTCAGCCCGAGGGAGATAAAAATGAGGTCGTTTACTCCAAATTCGACGATACTCCTATTGTAAGCGGCTCCAAAATAAAGGATACTGCTACCCTCGTTAAGGCTCTTGGCATTGACACCAAGAAAGTTTCAAACATCTATATCCGTTACATTGTCAATGGCGAGGACAAAACTGATAAGCCCGGCGAGGATGGATACTCCACTGTTCCTGTGACAGATACAAGATATCATTACGGCGAGGCAGGCGATACAGTTGAAGTCTATCTCGTTGACACCAATACTTATGACATTCTTGTCATGAGTAATTACGTCAAAAAGATAGCTGGCGATGACATCAAGGATGGCAAGCTTACCCTCGAGAAGGATGTTGTTGTCGATGCGGCTGATTTCAAGGCTGATGACATCGTCAACTATCACAAGACCGAAAAGGTAGGCGACAAGGCTTCCGTCGCTGCTGACGTTGAGCTTCTTACTGCTCAAGTGGGCCAGAAGCTCACCAGTAGGGGTCCGGATCAAGAAAATGATCCTTATGTAAATTTTGGAAGCAACAAGGCCTACTTTGGAACTAACGTTCTCAAAGACAGCATTGCTAATGTTGGCGATCTTAATTTTACCGATGCCTACACTATTTACTACAACAGAGAGGGCTATATTGCTAACGTCGTAAATGAAACTAATCAGCCTGTTGTAGTGGCTACCGATTACATCTATGTTCTTAGCTATCAGGTTAAGGAGGGAAGTAGCTCGGATTATTTTGCTGGTGCTACCAGCACCCAGGTAAGAGCTCTGGTTCTCTACATGGATGGCAGGACTGAGATGGTCGATATAGCGCTTAAGACCGACGGCGGCAAGACCTATTATGCCCTCCCCGATAGCACTAAGGGCACTGAAGTCCAGAGTGCTGATGGAATTATTCAGACCACTGGCGGTATTGTTGGCTTCAATGAATATGCTCTTGTCGATGGAAAGGTAGCTCTTAAGGCGATTACTTCCAACTGTGTTCCCAACGAGTTCTCCATTGAAAAAGGTAAGGCTACTGTTACCCTTAAGCGTGGAACGACAGAATATGCCACCAAGGATACCAAGCTGGTTGTCATTGAGCCCAACACTGCAAAGACTTCCTATAAGGCTACTACCTACACTGGTTATACCAGCTTTGCGAAGATTGCAAGCACTGATGTCGAGGCTGCACTTGTTGTGAACAATACCAACAGTTCTGTTCCCAACACTATCTATGTTCTTACTAAGGCTCCTGTTCAGCCTGATACTCAGACTGCAAATACTTACGGTATCTTTGTAAATAAGGGTGTCGAAACAAGCGCGGGCTTTGAGTACAACTTCGTGATTGATGGCAAGGTTGTTACTTTCACCGTTGCCAATACTTCTGCGAATGAAACACTCCTTGGCAAGCTCAACAATCTCACTAAGGCCGGTACTGTTATGACTCTTACCCTTAACTCCGACAGCACTCTCAAGGATGTTGAAGCCGCTAATAAGGCTGTTGATGGTAAAAAAGTCACCATGTTTGAGGACGGTTCCTATATCGTTGTTGAGACTGACGGTATCAAGTATCTTGACAGCAGTGTTGTGTTCTTTGATGCGAAGACTGGAGCTGTTGTGGAGACTTTGACTTATCCGTCCGATAAGACCGCTACTGTCACTATGTATGAGAAGGGCGGCTCCACCAATACTGATTACATCGTCATTGTTGTGATTGACAGCATTGAGTGATCCCCTGAACTTATCTCCGCATACCATTTCCGGGCCCCGCGCGTTAGCGCGGGGCCCGAATTGTTGTGACATAAGTATTGTTAATATTCAAAACTTGCATCAATCAACTGTGCCTTGCGCGTGTCTTGCGATTTTGGCGAAAAAAAACAGCCCGCCGGGCGGGGGTTCGCTGTTGACAAGCGGCGCGGGGGGCTGTATAATAATAGATAGAGGGAGCCGCGGTAACGGTTATCCACGACCTGCGGTTGGCTCTGAGTTGCGAGAGTTTAGTTTGCCATGGTTATTTCACCACAGCAAAGCAAAAACCGTCACTTGTCGGAGTGGCGGTTTTTGTCTTTCTTCACGGAAAGGGTGAATATGTATCCCTTGTAGTGAATAGTCAATGTCATAACAGGCATCAACATCCCCTCCTTCCTTAAGGAGAGTAGCCAAAACCGCCGCCGTATTTCTTGGATGTCGCCGTTCCGCGGCTCCCTGCCCTTTCGGGCCTCTATATTATACAATATCCGGCCGATTATGTCAATGCCCCCGCTGTTTTTGGCGGGGGCATTGCTTTAGAAGCTTATGGAGTCCGGGCCGTTGTGGGCCGGGAGGAGGTCGATGTAGAAGTACGAGGTGGTGAGGTTGATATACGGGGTGAGGTAGATGTTCAAAAGCGGCGCGCCCACCGTGCCTGTGACCAAGGAGGACAGGAGATACCAGAGAATAAAGGAGAAATTCAGCTTGAAATAATTCCACTTGTTCCCCCGCATCAGGAAACCGGACTCCCGCATGCACTGAATCACGCCCTTGGTGGGGTCGTCGATGAGGATGTAGATGGCCATGGAGTACCGCAGGAGAAGGATGATGCCGGGAATCAGGAACAAAATCGAGCCCAGCGCCACAAGGAGGCCGGAGAGCAGGTTTATCGCCAGGGCCTTCCACATCACCCGGAAGCCGAAGAAAATGGAGCTTGCCTTCGTCTCCGCCCCGCGGGCCTCGGTGAGGACGTGGAAGGTGTAGCCCACGCTCAGCGGAACGCTCATCAGGTACACCAGCACCGCCAGGACCGTGGCGAAGACGCCCTTGGAGTAAAACGAGATGTCCGGCATGGAGAGGCGGTCGATGAGGGAATAGAGATCATTTGTGCCGGCCAGACCCTGAATCTCGTCCATATAGGACCGGAGCCGCCGGCTGAACTCCCTGTTCCAGGCGTTGATGCCGGTGAGCTCGTCCGCCAGGTAGCTCAGAAGAAAGTTTAACACGATGAAGAGCGCCGCCGTCAGCAGCAGCGCGCCCATGCGCCGCCTGATGGTGGCCTTGGCGCGACGTTTTAAGTCGCGGGTGCTGAAATATTCCATTTTAACGCTCCAATCCCGGCTCGATGGCCGTCAGAGTTTTGAAACTACGTTCTTATGGATCCTGGCGAGCAGGAAGAGACTTGTGGCCAGGGACACGGCCTCGGCGATGGGGAAGCACCACCACACGGCGGAGAGCCCGATGGTCTTAGAGAAGATATAGGCCACCGGCAGCAGCACCACCACCTGGCGCAAAAAGGAGACGATGGCGGAGTAGAGGCCGTTCCCCAGGGCCTGAAATACCGAGCCGATGACGATGCAGGCGCCGCACAGCAGGAAGTGGATGGATATGATCCGCAGAGCCGGGACGCCCAGCTCCAGCATGTAGGGCGACGCGTCAAAAAAGCGCAGGAGCGCCTGGGGGAAGAGCTGGAATACGAGAAAGCCCACGGTGGTGATGGCCTCGGCGAAGATCACGCTGAGCTTGATACATTGTGTGATGCGCTCCCTGCTCCGGGCGCCGTAGTTGTAGGCGATAATGGGCACCATCCCGGCGTTCAAGCCGAACACGGGCATACAGACAAAGGACTGAATCTTGAAATACGCCCCGAACACCGCCGCGGCGGTGGAGCTGAAGGCCATGAGGATCCGGTTCATCACGTAGCTCATGAGGGACCCGATGGCCTGCATGACGGTGGTGGGGATGCCGATGAGGAGCATCTGCCGGAAGACCCGGCCCTCCAGCTCAAGGAGCCTGCGAAGCTCAAGCTTGATCTCCCGGTTCACAAAAAAGTTGAGCACAATGCCGAGAATGGCGGCGGTAATCTGGCCGATGACCGTGGCGACGGCCGCGCCGGCGGCCTCCATCCGGGGAAAGCTCAGCAGGCCGAAGATCATGATGGGGTCCAGGATGATGTTGATGACGGCCCCCACGCCCTGGGTGACCATGGACCAGACGGTCTTGCCCGTGGACTGAAAGAGCCTTTCGGCGTAGATCTGGCCGAAGATGCCAAAGGAAAAGACGGAGACGATGGACAGATACTGCACGCCGTATTCCAATATCTGCGGGTCGGTGTCGGCGGTGACCTGGGTGCGCATGAAGGGCCGGGTGAGGAACAGACCGAAGATCAGGAAAACGAGGAAGGACGCGGCCATGAGGATAAGCCCGTGGCGGGCCACACGGTTTGCCTCGTCGGGCCGCTTTTCGCCCAGGGCCCGGGACAGGAGGGCGTTCATGCCCACGCCCACGCCGTTGGCGAAGGCGATGATCAGCGTCTGGATGGGGAAGGCCAGGGATACCGCGGTGAAGGCAGCCTCGCTGACGCGGCTGACAAACACCGAATCCACCACGTTGTACAGCGCCTGGACCAGCATGGACGCCATCATGGGGAGGGACATGGTGATAAGGAGCTTCCCCACCGGCATAACGCCCATTTTATTCTCTTGCATAAGTATGACCTCAAAATGTTAGGGTATTATAGCATAATCATAAACTTTTTATAAATTTTGTCAAGGGAAACATAAGAAGTGGGCCGCCGTGGGCGGCGGCCCGCAGACTGTCGAAAAAGCCCTGGCGGGCTTTTCCGACAAAGGGGAACGTGCGAGAAATTTTTCTGAATTCTGCGGAATTCAGAGATAATTTCCCTGCTGTTTTGCTCCGCGCACGGCCCGTAGGGCCGCACACTTAAGCAAAACAAAAGGTATTTTTTCCGACGCACATGTCGCCGGAAAAAATATTGATGTGGGGGTTTGCGACAGCCTGTGAGCCGACCTGGGCGGCGGCCCGAACAGGATTGGCGGAAAGGGAATCACTTGAAATACTTGACGCCGGCCTCGAAGATGCGCATGTCGAACTGGCCGGGGACGTTTTTGTAGAGGCCGCCTACGCGCTCGGAGTGGCCCATTTTGCCGAAGACGCGGCCGTCGGGGCTGGTGATGCCCTCGATGGCGGCCACGGAGCCGTTGGGGTTGTAGGACACGTCCATGGTGGGACGGCCCTCCAGGTCCACGTACTGGGTGGCAATCTGCCCGCGCTCGGCGAGCTGCGCCACGGTCTGGGCGGAGGCCAGGAACTTGCCCTCGCCGTGGGAGATGGGCACCATGTAGACCTCCCCGGGATTCGTGAGCGCGAACCAGGGGGACTTGTTGGAGGCCACGCGGGTCCGCACCAGGCGCGACTGGTGGCGGCCGATGGTGTTGTAGGTGAGGGTGGGGCAGCTCGGGTCCGTGTCGGTTATCTTGCCGAAGGGCACGAGGCCCAGCTTGATGAGGGCCTGGAAGCCGTTGCAGATGCCGCCCATGAGGCCGTCCCGCCGGTCCAGAAGGTCGCTGACGGCGTTTTTCACCGCGGCGGAGCGGAAGAAGGCCGTGATGAACTTGCCGGAGCCGTCGGGCTCGTCGCCGCCGGAGAAGCCGCCGGGGATGAAGACGATCTGGGCGTC
Source organism: uncultured Oscillospiraceae bacterium (assembly GCA_947632155.1). Classification (GTDB taxonomy): domain Bacteria; phylum Bacillota; class Clostridia; order Oscillospirales; family Oscillospiraceae; genus RUG626. Next base: position 20,742 of record CANROF010000027.1, on the reverse strand, counting down.
CCGGACGTCCCGGGCAAACTCCTCCACGCTCCGGGCGATGGCGGAGCTGGTCTGATTGCGGATGACGAAGATCTTCGCCTCTGCGCCGGCGGCCTCAAAGGCCCGGGCAGTGTCGAATTCGCAGTTGGTGCCGGGGAAGACGGGGATGAGCACCCGGGGCTTTGCCACGCCGGCCTTGGGGGCCGCCCGGGTGATGGCGGTGAAGCTGTACTCCGGGGCGGGGACAGTCTCGCCGGCCCGGGTGGGATAGACGCGCTCGAGCTTGCCCTCCCAGGCGCCTCTGAGGGCGTCCAGGGGGACGCTCTTATCGCCCAGGGTGATGGCGGGCCCGGCGGTGGTGACGCCCAGGAGATCCCCCTGGGCCTTGCCGGTGAGCTCCACGATGAAGGAGCCGTAGGAGTGGGCGAAGATGTCCTGGGCCGATGCCTCCGGGGCGAAGGCAAAGCCGATGCCGTTGCCCAGGGCCATCTTAAAGACGCCCTCCGCCGCGCCGCCGTAGGCGGGGGTCCAGGCGGAGACGGCCCTGCCGTCCCGGAAGAGGGCCGTCACCCGGGCGTAGAGGGCCTTGAGGCTCTCCGCCGTGGGCAGGCCGTTTTTGTACGCGGGCTTCAGCCAGATGACGTCGTGGCCGGGGGCCTTGAACTCGGGGGAGACGACGTCCCGCTCCTTGCCCATGGTGACGGCGAAGGAAACAAGCGTGGGGGGCACGTCCAGGTCCTCAAAGGAGCCGGACATGGAGTCCTTGCCGCCGATGGCGCCTATCCCCAGCTCCCTCTGGGCCTTCAGGGCGCCCAAAAGCGCCGCCAGGGGCTGTCCCCAGCGCTCAGGGTTCGTGCCGGGGCGGCAGAAATATTCCTGGAACGTGAGGTACACGTCCTCAAAGGACGCGCCCGCGGCGATGAGCTTGGAGACGGACTCCACCACCGCCAGATACGCCCCGCGGAAGGGGCTGGCCTCGGTTATTTTGGGGTTGTAGCCCCAGGCCATGAAGGAGCAGTCGTCGGAGCGGCCCCGGTCCAGGGGGAGGCGGTGGACCATGGCCTCAATGGGCGTGAGCTGGTATTTGCCGCCGAAGGGCATAAGGAGGCTGGCGGCGCCGATGGTGGAGTCGAAGCGTTCGGCCAAGCCCCGCTTGGAGCAGACGTTAAGGTCAGACACCAGCTCCGTCATGTCCCGCTCAAAATCGCCGGTAAGGCGCGTCTCCACGGACCTGGGGGCCTCCACCTTCACGTCCGTGTGCTTTGAAGCGCCGTTGGTGTTCAGAAATTCACGGGAGATGTCCACGATCTTTTTGCCGTTCCACTCCATCACAAGGCGCGGCTCGGCGGTGACCACGGCGATGACGGTGGCCTCTAAGTTTTCGCTCTCCGCCAGGCGCAGGAATTCGTCCCGGTCCTGGGGGTCCACCACCACGGCCATGCGCTCCTGGGACTCGGAGATGGCCAGCTCCGTGCCGTCCAGGCCCTCGTACTTTTTGGGGACCTGATTTAAGTCGATGAGCAGCCCGTCGGCCAGCTCGCCCACCGCCACGGAGACGCCGCCGGCGCCGAAGTCGTTGCAGCGCTTGATGAGCCGGGTGGCCAGGGGATTGCGGAAGAGCCGCTGGAGCTTGCGCTCCTCCGGGGCGTTGCCCTTTTGGACCTCGGCGCCGCAAGTCTCCACCGAGTGGGCGTTGTGGGCCTTGGAAGAGCCCGTGGCGCCGCCGATGCCGTCGCGGCCCGTGCGGCCGCCCAGGAGAATCACGATGTCCCCGGGGGCCGGGACCTCCCGGCGGACGTTCCCGGCGGGGGCGGCGCCCAGGACGGCGCCGATCTCCATGTGCTTGGCGGCGTAGCCGGGGTCGTAGATCTCGTCCACGATGCCGGTGGCAAGGCCGATTTGGTTGCCGTAGGAGCTGTACCCCGCCGCCGCGCCGGTGACCAGCTTGCGCTGGGGGAGCTTTCCCGCCATCGTCTCGGATACCGGGACCGTGGGGTCCGAAGCGCCGGTGACGCGCATGGCGGCGTAGACATAGCTGCGCCCGGAGAGGGGGTCCCGGATGGCGCCGCCGATGCAGGTGGCCGCGCCGCCGAAGGGCTCGATCTCCGTGGGGTGGTTGTGGGTTTCGTTTTTGAAGAGCAACAGCCAGTCCTGGCTCTCGCCGTCCACGTCAACCTTTATCTTGACGGTGCAGGCGTTGATCTCGTCGGATTCGTCCAGCTTCGGCAGGAGCCCCCGCTTTTTGAGGTATTTGGCCCCCACGGTGGCGATGTCCATGAGGCACAGGGGCTTTCTGTCCCCGCAGTAGTCCCGCATGGCCAGGTACACCTCAAATTCCTCCTGACAGAGGGGGTCGGCAAACTCCACGCTGTCGATGTGGGTGAGGAAGGTGGTGTGGCGGCAGTGATCGGACCAGTAGGTGTCGATCATGCGAATCTCCGTGATGGTGGGCTCCCGGCCCTCGGACTTAAAGTAGTCCCGGCAGAACATAAGGTCGTCGGCGTCCATGGCAAGGCCGTACTTTTGGACGAGGTCCTCGATCTCGCCGTGGGTCAGGGAGGTAAAGCCCGCAAGCGTCTCAACGACAGTGGGGATGGCGTAGTCGGTCTTCAGCGTCTCGGGCTTCTCCAGGGACGCCTCCCGGGCCTCCACCGGGTTTATGACGTACTTTTTCACCCGCTCAAGGTCGGAGCGGGTGAGCTTCCCCCGGAGGACGTAGACCTTGGCCGTGCGGACCGTGGGCCGCTCCCCCTGGGAGAGGATCTGGATGCACTGGGCCGCGGAGTCGGCGCGCTGGTCGAACTGCCCCGGCAGGTACTCCACGGCAAAAACGGTCCCCTGGGCCGTGAGCTCCGGGTATGTCACGTCAAGCTGCGGCTCGGAAAAGACCGTGGCCACGGACCTTTTGAAAAGCTCCTCGTCGATGCCCTCCACGTCGTAGCGGTTGAGGACCCGGACGCCCCGGAGATTTTTTATCCCCAAAAGCTCCCTGAGATCCCCGGCCAGGGAATCGGCCTCCTGGGTGAGGCCGTTTCGTTTCTCCACAAATACTCTGTATACCATTTCACTTACCTCTTATCCATGCAGGGCCGCCAACGCCCGTTTTCCTATATCCCGGCGGCAGAAGCCGTTTTCGAATTTCACGCTGTCGGCTAAGGCGTAGGCCCCGGAAACGGCGCTTTGCAGGGTGTCCTCCACCGCCACGCAGCCCAGGACCCGGCCGCCGTGGCTGAGGAGCTTCCCGTCCCGCGCCTCCGCGCCGGCCACGTATATCTCCCGGCCCTCCGGCGTCTCCGGCAGGACCAGCTCAAAGCCGCTTTCGTACTTCACGGGGTAGCCCCGGGAGGCCAGCACCACGCAGCAGGCGGACTTGTGGGAGAAGCGGACCTCCGTCTCGGAGAGCCGCCCCTCCGTCACCGCCCGCATGACGGTGAGCAGGTCGGACTCTAAAAGCGGCAGGACCACCTGCGTTTCCGGGTCGCCGAAGCGGCAGTTATATTCTATGACCTTGGGGCCGTCAGCGGTGAGCATGAGGCCGAAGTAGAGGCAGCCCTTGAAGGTCCGCCCCTCGGCGTTCATGGCGCGGATCGTGGGGAGGAAGATCTCCTCCATGCACCGCTTTGCCACCTCCGGCGTGTAGTAGGGGTTTGGCGCCACGGTACCCATGCCGCCGGTGTTGGGGCCGGTGTCGCCGTCCCCGGCGCGCTTGTGGTCCATGCTGGACACCATGGGCACCACCACGTTCCCGTCGGTGAAGGAGAGGACCGACACCTCCGGCCCCTCCAGGTACTCCTCGATGACCACCGTGGAGCCGGAGGCGCCGAATTTGCCGCCCTCCATCATCTCCCGGATGGCCTCCTTGGCCTCTAAGACGGTCTTTGCCACGGTGACGCCTTTGCCCAGGGCCAGGCCGTCGGCCTTGACCACGATGGGCGCGCCCATGAGCTCCACGTATTTTATGGCCTCGCCCATGTCGGTGAAGGTCCGGAACTGCGCCGTGGGGATGCGGTATTTTTTCATCAGGGCCTTGGAAAAGGCCTTGCTGGACTCGATGATGGCGGCGTTCTTCTTAGGACCGAAGCAGGGGACCCCTATGGCCTCCAGCTCGTCCACGCACCCCATGGCCAGGGGGTCGTCCGGGGCCACAACGGCGTAGTCCACCCGGGTGTCCGAGGCGAATTTCACGATGCCGGGGATGTCCGTGGCCTTGATGGGCACGCACACCGCGTCCGCGGCGATGCCGCCGTTCCCCGGCAGGGCGTAGACGACGTCCACCGCCGGATTTTTCCGAATGGCCTTGATAATAGCGTGCTCGCGGCCCCCGCCGCCCACCACAAGAATTTTCATTAAAACGCCTCCGATTTTATAATCCCAATTTCAATATTTTTTCCAAGGACATGTGCCTTGGAAAAAATCCCTTTTGTCGCGCCGCTTGTGCCGCCTACGGCGGCGCGGGCGGCGTGACAGCAGGAAATCCGGACCTGAATTCCGCAGAATTCAGGTCTGGGTTTCCGCACGTTCCCCTTGGCATTTGAAGGGCGTCAGCCCTTCAAAGCCAGATCAGTGGTGGAAAAGTCTCATTCCCGTGAAAGCCATTGCCATGCCGTAGCTGTTGGCGACCTCAATGACGTTGTCGTCCCGCACGGAGCCGCCGGGCTCGGCCACGTACTTGACGCCGCTCTTGGCCGCGCGCTGGATGTTGTCGCCAAAGGGGAAGAAGGCGTCGGAGCCCAGGGAGACGTCGGTGATTTTGTCCAGGTACTCCCGCTGCTCCTCCGGGGAGAAGTACCGGGGCTGCTCGGTGAAGTACCGCTGCCACACGCCGTCGGCGGTGACGTCCTCCTCGTTGTGGTTGATGAAGCCGTCGATGACGTTGTCCCGGTCCGTGCGGGCGATGCCCTTTATGAAGGGCAGCTCCAGGACCCGCTGGGACTGCCTGAGATGCCAGGTGTCGGCCTTGCCGCCGGCAAGGCGCGTGCAGTGGATGCGGCTCTGCTGGCCGGCGCCCACGCCGATGGCCTGTCCGTCGGCGGCGAAGCAGACGGAGTTGGACTGGGTGTATTTGAGGGTGATGAGGGAGATGATGAGGTCCCGCACGGCAAAGCCGGGCAGATACTGGTTGGCGGTGACGATGTTTCCCAAGAGCTGGGCGTCGATCTTGAAGTCGTTGCGGCCCTGGGAGAAGGTGACGCCAAAGACCTCCTTTGTCTCCTCGTGCTCGGGGACGTACCCCTCGTCGATCCTCACCACGTTGTAGCCGCCGTTCTTTTTCTGGCGCAGGAGCTCCAGGGCCTCGGGGGTGTAGCCGGGGGCGATGACGCCGTCGGAGACTTCCCGCTTTATGATCTTCGCGGTGGCGACGTCGCATACATCCGACAGGGCTATCCAGTCCCCGAAGGAGCTCATGCGGTCCGTGCCCCGGGCCCGGGCGTAGGCGCAGGCCAGGGGAGAGTCGTCCAGGCCCTTGATGTCATGGACAAAGCAGGCGCGCTTCAGCTCCTCGGACAGCGGATTGCCCACGGCGGCGCCGGCGGGGGAGACGTGCTTGAAGCTGGCGGCGGCGGGAAGGCCGATCTCGCGCCGGAGCTCCCGGACAAGCTGCCAGGAGTTGAGGGCGTCCAGGAAGTTTATATACCCGGGCCGGCCGTTCAGCACCTCGATGGGCAGGTCGCGCCCGGAGCGCATGAAGATTTTCGCCGGCTTCTGGTTGGGGTTGCAGCCGTATTTCAGTTCAAATTCGGTCATATTCGTACCTCACACGTTCTTGTTGATGATGACGCTGTCGTCTTTTCCGGTGGCGATGTCGATGCAGCTCACATAGAGGGACACCTTGTTGTCGGCGTTGAGGTTTTCCCACAGGAGCTTCGCGAATTCCGCCGCCGTCTCCGCCTCGATGGCGACGCGCTCCGGCTCGCCGTCAAAGCTGGGGATGGGGTCCCCGTCGCGTTTGTAGGTGTGGATGAAGTGGCCCGTGCCGGGGATGGGCCGGTCGTACTCGTAAAAATACCGGCAGCAGCACGTGGGATCCCCGTCCATGGACTTTAAGATGGACAGGGCGTATTTTCCGTCGGGCTCCACCACGCCGGAGATGCGTGGCGTCCAGTTGGGGCCGTCGGGCTCAAAGGTCCGGGTGTGCAGGCCGTGGCGGTAACAGTGGCCGGAGAGCATGGCGTCCCGGATGGTGTCCGTCTGGTCGCCGTTGGTGACGACGGTGGTCCTGCCCACCTTCCGCACCGGGTGGTAGATGATGAGGCTGGGGTCGGACATCTTCGATTCGTCAAAGGCCCTTGTGCGGATGCCGTCCTCGGTCCTTTCAAAGACCCGGTTGCGGCTGTTCTGGCTGCGGCCCATGATGAAGTAGGCGATAACGGCCTTTTTGTCGTCCCGGGACCGGCCCAGGACGATTCCCCGGCCGGGGTAGGTATTTTCCGAAAGGAGCTTTTTTATATCGTTGATCATGCTTTTCCCTCCATGAGCTCTTTTGAGACTTTTTCGGCGGCCTGGGGGAGTATGACCCACTCGGCCTCCTCCATGACCCGCCGCTGCAGCGTCTCCGGGGTGTCGCCGTCGCGCACATAGACGGCCTTCTGGGCGATGATCTGCCCGCCGTCGCACACCTCGTTGACGTAGTGGACCGTGGCCCCCGTGACCTTGACGCCGTAGGCAAGCGCCGCCTCGTGGACGTGGAGCCCGTAAAAGCCCTTCCCGCAGAAGCTGGGAATCAGGGCGGGGTGGATGTTGATGATCCTGCCGGGGTAGTGGGCGGTGAATGCGGGGGTGAGGATGTTGAGGTAGCCCGCCAGGACGATGAGGTCGATGCCGCGCTCGTCCAGCACCCGCATGAGCGCCCGGTCAAAGCCCTCCTGGGTGCCGCCCAGGGCCTTTTTGGAGAGGAAAAGTGCCTCCACCCCCGCGTTTTTCGCCCGCTCCAGGGCGTAGGCGCTCCTGACGTTGGAGACGACCAGGACGATCTGGCCGCTGGTCAGGATACCGCTGCTCTCCGCGTCCAAAAGGGCCTGCAAATTCGTGCCGCCGCCGGAGACAAGCACCGCGATCCGCGCTTTTCTCAGCATATCCGCATCCTCGTTTCCGACCGGACGACCTCGCCGCAGACGTAGGCTTCCTCCCCGGCCTCCCGCAGGACCTCCAGGGCCCTTTCGGCGTCCTGGGGGGCGACGATGACGGTCATGCCCACGCCCATGTTGTAGACGTTGAACATCTCCCGCTCCGGGACGTTCCCCAGCCGCGCCAGAAGCCCGAAAATGGGGAGAACGCGGAGGCTCGCCCTGTCGATCTTCGCCCCCAGCCCCTCCGGGAGGGCCCGGGGGATGTTCTCATAAAACCCGCCGCCGGTGATGTGGGCCACGGACTTGACCGCCACCGCGTCCAAAAGCGCCAGGACCGGCTTTACGTAGAGCTTGGTGGGGGTCAGCAGCACCTCGCCGATGGGCCGCCCGTCCAGCTCCTCAAAGGTGTCGCCGAGGGCGGTGCCGGACTCGGCCAGGATCTTGCGCACCAGGGAGAAGCCGTTGGAGTGGACGCCGGAGGAGGGCAGGGCGATGATGGCGTCCCCCTCCCGGACGGAGTCGGGCTTCAGGACCCGCTCCCGGTCCACGATTCCCACGGCGAAGCCCGCCAGGTCGTACTCCTCCTCCGGCATGAGGCCCGGGTGCTCCGCAGTCTCGCCGCCGATGAGGGCGCAGCCGGAGCGGACGCATCCCTCCGCCACGCCGCCCACGATGGCGGCGATCTTCTCCGGGATATTCCGCCCGCAGGCGATGTAGTCCAGGAAAAAGAGGGGCTTGGCGCCGCAGCAGATGATGTCGTTGACGCACATGGCCACGCAGTCGATGCCCACGGTGTCGTGCTTGTTGAGGTCAAAGGCGATTTTTATCTTCGTCCCCACGCCGTCGGTGCCGGAGACGAGGACGGGCTGGCGCATCCCGGCCAGATCGGGCACAAACGTCCCGCCGAAGCCGCCGATGTCGTCGTCCGCGCCGGGTATGAGCGTGCGCCGGACGTGCTTTTTCATCAGCTCCACAGCCCTGTACCCCGCCGTGATGTCCACCCCGGCGGAGGCGTAAAAATCGGATTTGGAATCATTCATATAGATAAAATCCTTTCCTTATTCTCCCATATTTCAATATTTTTCCCGGCGGCATGTACGTCGGGAAAAATCCCTCTTGTCACGCAAGTGTGCGGCCCTGTGGGCCGTGCGCGCAGCGTGACAGCAGGGAAATTATTCTGAATTTCGCAAAATTCAGAATAATTTTCCGCACGTATTCCCTTGGCATTGAAAGGGCAACGCCCTTTCAAGCCAGTTACTCCTCCCCGTTCCAACAATACGTGCATAATTTGCACTTGTCGATTCCGATGGCGGACAGCGTCCCGTCCAGGGTCTGATACTCAAGGGAATCGAATTTCAATGTCTTGCAGATGTGCTCGCGCATGGCCTTTCCCCGGGAGGTGGTGCCGTCCACGTACTCGTCGGCATGTCGAAGGCCCTCGTCCCCCTCCAGGGTCTTGATGGTCCGGCGGGCGATGAGCTCCATCTCGCTGGTGGAGCGGGAGAAATTGAGGTACTTGCACCCGTACATGATGGGCGGGCAGGCCGAGCGCATGTGGAGCTCCCGGGCGCCGTTATTCCGGAGGAAGTCCACCGTCCCCGCAAGCTGTGTGCCCCGGACGATGGAGTCGTCCACAAAGAGGAGCTTTTTCCCCTCGATGAGCTCGTGGACGGGGATGAGCTTCATTTTCGCCACCTGGTTGCGAATCTCCTGCTTGTAGGGCATGAAGGACCGGGGCCAGGTGGGGGTGTACTTGATGAAGGGACGGGCGTAGTCGATGGAGCTCTCGTTGGAGTAGCCGATGGCGTGGCCCACGCCGGAGTCCGGCACGCCGCAGACGAAGTCCACGTCGGGGATGCCGTCGTGCTCCCGGTCGTACTTCGCCATGAGCCGGCCGTTTTTGGCGCGGCTGACCTCCACGTTGGAGCCCTCATACCGGCTGTTGGGGTAGCCGTAGTAGGTCCAGAGGAAGGTGCATATCTTCATCCTCTCCCCGGGGGCGGCCAGCCGCTCCACGCCGCCGGCGGTGACGCGGACGATCTCCCCGGGGCCCAGGTCCCGCTCATACGTGTAGCCCAGCTTCTCAAAGGCGAAGGACTCGAAGCTGACGCAGTACCCCTCGTCGTTTCGGCCCAGGATGATGGGGAGGCGCCCCATTTTGTCCCGGGCGGCGATGATCTCCCCCTTGTCCGTGAGCAGGAGGAGCGATACCGTGCCCTCGATCTTCTCCTGGGCGAAGCGGATGCCGTCCTCAAAGGTCCGCTGCTGGTTGATGAGGGCCGCCACTAACTCGCACTGGTTGACCCTGCCGCCGCCCATGGCCTCAAAATGGCCGTAGGTGGCGTCCAGGAAGCGATTCGTCAGGTCCTCCTGATTTTGAATGATGCCCACCATGCTGATGGCGTAGACGCCCAGGTGGGAGCGGATGAGCACCGGCTGGGGGTCCGTGTCGGAGATGCAGCCGATGGAGCTGGCGCCCTTGAGCTCCAGCACGTCGTTTTCAAACTTCGTGCGGAAGGGGGTGTTCTCGATGTTGTGAATCTCCCGCTGGAGGCCCGACTCCGGGCTCCAGGCGGCCATGCCGCCCCGGCGGGTGCCCAGGTGGGAGTGGTAGTCCGTCCCGAAAAACACGTCGAAAACGGCGTTGCGCTTAGAGGTTACTCCAAAAAAACCGCCCATAGTAGTCTCCTTCGTTCAAAAGTGTCACAGGCCCAGTTTTTCCCGGACCTCGGCGTCAGACCGCAGGACCTTTTCGGCCCCGGCGCGTCTGGCCGCGTCCAGCTTTTCAGCTAAAGAGGCGTTCTCCACGGCCAGAATCTCCACGGCCAGGAGCGCCGCGTTCTGGGCGCCGTTGATGGCCACCGTGGCCACGGGGATGCCGGGGGGCATCATGACGGTGGACAGCAGCGCGTCCATGCCGTCCAGGACCGAGGATTTGCAGGGGATTCCGATGACGGGGAGGGTGGTGTTTGCCGCCACTGCCCCCGCTAAGTGCGCCGCCATCCCCGCGGCGGCGATGAGGACGCCGAAGCCCCGCTCCCGGGCATGGAGGGCGAAATCCCGGGCCTCCTCCGGGGTGCGGTGGGCGGAGTAGACGTGGACCTCGGCTGGTACGCCGTACTCTTGAAGGGCGGATACGGCCTTTTCCACCACCGGCAGGTCGCTGGCGCTCCCCATCAGGATACCGACTTTTTTCATAATGGCTCCTTTTCTGAAAAAATTGTTTTCGCCGCCGGCGGCAAAACAAAAAAGAGCGAACCTCCCCGAAAAGCCTGTTTCCCAGAGAACGTCCGCCGGTCCCGCCGCCGCCCCGCCGTCCGCGGCGGGGTCAAAAGTTATCTTATACTAATCCCTGATTAAAAACGCCAACCGAGCGGCGAGGATTTTTTGCGTCATGCGAGGAAGACGGCGCAGAGAATACTGTATGTATTGTTAAGCCGTCTGACGAAGCATGGCGCAAAAAAGACCGTCGCGAATTGGTGTTTTTGATTAGGGATTAGTATTATACTTATGTATATATTATATTGTAGCGTTTTTCCCGCGTCAAGGGCAAAAAAGCCCGGTTTGAAAAGCTTGTATCATTGAATAACGACAGGCCCGTTTTACGCCGCGCCATTAAGCATTTTCCCCCTTTATTCGCTAAAATCCCCGGCCCCGTCCCCCGCGGACAAAAAATCTCCCGGCCCATAGAGCCGGGAGAGAAAGCCTTTTGCGTGTCAGCGGTCGAATTCGGGCCAGCCCGTCATGTAGCGCATGGGGTCCACGGGGTTTTCCCCGTCCGGCCGAATCTCAAAATGCAGGTGCGGGCCGGTGACGTCGCCGGTGTCGCCCATCCTGGCGATGACGTCCCCCTGGGCCACTCTGTCGCCCACGCTCACCAAGATGCGGCTCAGGTGGGCGTAGCAGGTGACCTGCCCGTTGTCGTGGAGGACCTTTACCAGAAGCCCGTAGCCGGCGTGGGTGTCGCCGGCGTAGATCACGTCGCCGCCGTCGGCGGCCCAGACGTCGGTGCCGATGGTGTTGCCTATATCAAGGCCCGAGTGGTCCGCGCTCCCCACGTCCGTCTCGCGCCCGCCGAACTCGGAGGTGATGAGCCCCGTGGTGGGCCAGATATAGAAGCCCCGGGAGTCGGTGCGGGACCCGGGGAGGGCGCCTACGGTGATCTCCTCCGGCTGGGGCTCCACGGTGACCTGGGTGCCGGTGAGGTGCCGCCCCACCACCTGGCCGTTCTCCAACTCCACGCTGTAGGAGCAGACCATCAGGCCGTCCTGCCCGTCGGAGACGTGCTCCACCTCGTCGGAGTAGCCCTCCGGGTCGTAGGTCACCACGGTGCCGTGGGGCACGGACGCCACGGAGGCGGAGCTCTCCCGGCTGACAACGGTGAGCCTGTATTGGGACTCACCGTTGTTCGGGTCAAGAAGCCAAGCCAGCTCCTCAGGGTCGGACTCAAGCTCGGCGTTGATAAGCGCGTACTCGTATGTCACGTTCTCGCGTATCCCCACGGACACGGTGCTGTCGGTGGTGTAGCGGGCGGCGATGGCGTCAAGGATGTCCTGGAGCTCCCCGTCGTCCGCGATGGCGCCCACCATGCTCCCGTCCACATAGACGCAGCAGCGGTTGACGATGCTGTCCACGCTCTCGATGAGCTTCCCGGCCAGCTCCTCCGCCGACTCCGGGACCGTCCCCACCGTGGCCGTGACGGAGAGGCACTGGGAGATGTAGTGCTCCTCGCCCAGTATCTCCCCGGCCAGGCTGTCGGCCTCCTCAATGGCGGCGGTGAGCTCCGCCCGGCTGGAAACTTGGCCCACCACTTGCCCGCCGTAGGAGACGGCGTAGCAGATGGAATAGCTTGAAAACACACACAACAGGGAAAAGACCAGCGCGCAGGCCGTCAGAGCCGAAAGCATGAGGGCCTTGCGGCGCTTGTCGGAGCCCTGCTTTTCGTGCGCGCCGTGGTTTGAGTGCCTGAAGATCATGAGCTTCCCCCTGAAAAACGGCGCCGTCCCGGATGGACACGGTCCTCATCGTCCGCCCGACACCGAATTGTCATCTTTGGAAAGAGATAGTTACAGAACGGTTACAATTTAGTAACGAAGTAAATATACACCTATTTTTCCTGTCTGTCAAGGCCGGGATGGGGTAAAAATGCGAAGATTGAATGGAAATTTCCGTAATATCCGGCCGATTCTCCCAATAAGCTTGTCATAGGGCCCGGGGACAGCCCCGGCCAACGGACTTTTTACGTGGAGAGGGGAGATAGGAATGAACATCGAGGACAAGCGGCCCGTTCCGGAGCCGCCCCACAGCCTGAGTCTGGACTCCCGCCGGAGGCTCCTTGTCTCCGGCGTCACGGATGTGGAGAGCTTCAACGAGCAGGAGGTCGTCATGGGCACCACCCGGGGGACGCTGACCGTCCGGGGGGAGGACCTGCACATGGAAAAGCTCAGCGTGGACAGCGGCGACGTGGTGGTCACGGGCAGTATCGACGCCATGGAGTACTTGGACCCTGAGCCCCGGGGCGAGGGCTTCTTCGCCAGGCTCTTTCGGTGAGCCATGGAACAGTCGGTGGGAGGGCAGGCCCTCCAGGCCCTCATATCCGTTTCGGCGGGCGTGGCGATGGGGCTGCTGTACGACGCGCTGCGGATCCTGCGCCGCGGGGTGAAGAGCGCGGTGCTCACCGCGGCGGCGGACATCCTCTTCTGGGGCTGCGCGGCGGCGGGGCTCTTTGTGCTGGGCCTCTGGGCCGGGGGCGGGCGGCAGCGGATCTTCATGCAGGTCCTGGCGGCCCTTGGCGCGGCGCTCTATTTTCTCACGCTGAGCAGGGCCGTCTTGTACGTCGGGGCGCTTTTTACGGGGCTTATCGCCAGGATACTGGGGATTTTGTTAATGCCTCTTAAAAAAGCGGCGGAAATCTTAGAAAAATTTCGTAAAAATATAAAAAAACTCTTTCATTCTGCGCTGGAATGGTATAAAATAGAGTACAAGAAACGCAAAAGGGCCCGCAGGGCCGTTCCGGAGGTCACGAATCATGCGCCTGAAACGCACAGGTATACTTACGAAGATAGTTATAGCGGTCCTGGTGGTGTACGCGGTGGTGTCGCTCATCAGGATAAGCGACCGCCGGGCCGAGGCCCAGTCGGAGCTGGACGATCTGCGCCGCCAGCAGGCCGCCATCGCCGCCGAGAACGACGACATGCTGTACGCCATCAACAATAAGGATGACCCGGATGTCATCCGCGACATCGCCAGGGACGAGTTGGGCATGATCGACCCCGGCGAGGAGATCTACTCCTCCGGCAAATGACGACAGAGAGGAAAGACCGTATGGATATTCAAGAGGGAGCGGTTCTCACCGGTAAGGTCACGGGCATCACCAAGTTCGGGGCCTTTGTTCAGCTTGCGCCGGGCAAGTCCGGCCTTGTCTACATCTCCGAGATCGCCAACACCTTTGTGAACAACGTGGCGGATTTCCTCACCGTGGGCCAGGAGGTCCAGGTGAAGGTCCTCAAGATCGACGAGAACGGCCGCATCAACCTGTCCATCAAGCAGGCCCAGCCCCGCCCGCCCCGTCAGGAGAGCGCCCCCCGCCCCCCGCGCCCGCCCCGCCAGGAGAGCTCGCCCCTCTCCGACGACCAGCCGCCCCTGGACGCCGACTTCGAGGACAAGCTCAAGCGCTTCATGAAGGACTCCGAGGGCAAAATATCCGACATGATGAAAAAAACCGACCGCCGGGGAACGAAGCGGAGAAGGTAGTATATTTATAATGTATAACGCCCGCTGAAACCTCTTCAGCGGGCGTTTTTTTGCGGCCAGTAGGAGTCGTTCATATGATTGGGAGTTGAGTGGTGAATTGAGGGACGGGTCGCCGGGGACGGCGACCCCTACGGCGAGGATAAAGGTTGTTGCGTTGAAATAGACGCTTCCTACGAACAGAATCGGACATGCCTGTTTCTATGAAAAATTCTACCATTTCTCTCGTAGGGGCGGGTTCCAAACCCGCCCGTCCCCGCCGATACGCTTTCACCTACCGAAAAACGCAAAACCCTTCGTTTCTGCTGTAGGGGTCGCCGTCCCCGGCGACCCGTCCTCCCGATTTGCAATCTCCTTTCAATGAACGCATAGACCCAACGTCCGGCCGTAGGGGCCGATGACCACATCGGCCCGTCCATCCGATTCGCGCGCATCTTCGTTCAACGGGACATGGCAATAATCCGGGGGAGGGGCCGGCACAGTGTCCGGCCCCTACGGCGTGATTGGTGGGGGTTCGCGTTGATTGCAGGTTGTCGGTTGTCGCAGCATGGGCCGATCTGGGCGTGCCCAAGGGCATTCTCTGCGGTCACGGCCCGTACATTTAATAATACAATAAATCCGGGACGCCACGCGTGACGTCCCGGATGCTTGATCATACATTTAAATTAATATGCGATTCCCCAAATCACCATCTGCTTTGCCGGCTTCCCGCACACGGGGCAGACATCGCCGATGTGGTGCTGGTCGAAGGGGATGCAGCGGCTGGTGACGCCGGCCTGCTCTTTCATCTTGACCTCGCACGCCTCGTCGCCGCACCACATCATACGGGCAAAGCCGCCCTTCTGGCAGCCGTCCCGGACCTCCTCCACGCTGTGGGCGTCAAAGGTGTTGTCGGTGAGGTTTTTGAGGGCCTTTTCGTACATCTCCTTCTGCACGTCCTCCAGGACCTTCTTAACGGTGTCGGCCACGTTCTCCAGGGGCAGGGTCAGCTTTTCGCCGCCAGTGCGCTTGGCCGCCACGCAGACGCCGTTTTCGATGTCCCGGGGCCCCAGCTCCAGCCGGACGGGGACGCCCTTCATCTCGTACTGGGCGGCCTTCCAGCCCATGGACTGGTCGGAAAGGTCGATCTCCCCGCGGATACCGGCGTTTTTCAGCGTCTCCAGCAGCTTCCCGGCCGCCTCCTGGACGCCCTCCTTGTGCATCGCCACGGGGACCACGATGATCTGGATGGGGGCGATCTTCGGGGGCAGCACCAGGCCGGAGTTGTCGCCGTGGGTCATGATGATACCGCCGATCATGCGGGTGGACACGCCCCAGCTTGTTTGATAGGGGTGGTGGAGCTGGTTGTCGCGCCCCGTGTAGGTGATGTCGAAGGCCCTGGCGAAGCCGTCGCCGAAGTAGTGGCTGGTGCCGCCCTGGAGGGCCTTTTTGTCGTGCATCATGCACTCCACGGTGTAAGTCTCCTCCGCGCCGTTGAACTTCTCCTTGTCGGTCTTGCGGCCGCGGATGACGGGCATGGCCAGCACGTTCTCCATGAAGTCGGCGTAGACGTTGAGCATCCGCTGCGTCTCGGCCCGGGCCTCCTCCTCCGTGGCGTGCATAGTGTGGCCCTCCTGCCAGAGGAATTCCCGGTGGCGGAGGAAAGGCCGGGAGGTCTTCTCCCAGCGCAAAACGCTGCACCACTGGTTGTAGAGCTTGGGCAGGTCCCGCCAGGAGTGGATGACGTTCTTATAGTGCTCGCAGAAAAGCGTCTCACTGGTGGGGCGGATGCAGCAGCGCTCCTCTAACTTGTCCGCGCCGCCCATGGTGACCCAGGCGCACTCCGGGGCGAAGCCCTCCACGTGGTCCTTCTCCTTTTGGAGAAGGCTCTCCGGGATGAGCATGGGCAGGTAGACGTTCTGGTGGCCCAGCTTTTTGAATTCCGCGTCCAGGATGGACTGGATGTTTTCCCAAATGGCGTAGCCGTAGGGGCGGTAGATGAACATGCCCTTGATGGAGGAGTAGTCGATGAGCTCCGCCTTGGTACACACGTCGGTGTACCACTGGGTGAAATCCACGTCCATATCGGTGATCTGTTCGACTTTTTTGTCTTTAGCCATAAAAAAGACTCCTGATTACAAAGAATAGTGTGCTTACATTGTAGCCTCCCCGAAAGCGCTTGTCAAGTCCGGCCTTTCAAGGATTTTTCGCCCCGGCCGGGACAGGCGCAAGACACGCGCAGGACACGAATTGGAAAAATATGTACAACACTCGCGCAAGACACAACGGAGCTGGAAATTGAGGGGAAAAGCCTTGGGAACAGCGGGTTTTGGGGCGGGGCATGGGGGCTGGGGTGTTATTAAGGAGGAAACACTACATGAAGACTCTGAAAAAGACCCTGTGCTTGGTCTTGGCAGTAGTCATGGCAGTCGGCGTACTGATTCTGCCCGCAAACGCGGACATGGAGACGTACAGGGGCTTCGATGACAAGACCGAGATCGACCCCGACTACGAACTCGCAGTCGCCACCCTTACCGGTATGGGCATTATCACCGGTAAGAGCGACACCGCGTTCGTACCCTCTGCGCCTGTCACCCGCGCTGAGGCCGCGTCCCTGATCGTGGCGACGCTGACCACTCCTGCCGGACGTGCTCTGGCTGTGCTTGGCAGCGATCATCCCTTCACCGACGTGGGCGAGGCTCACAAGTGGGCGGACGGCAACATCGGTTATGCCTATGAGGCGGGCATCGTCACCGGCAAGACCGATACCACCTTTGTCCCCAACGCCACCGTCACCGGCTTCGAGCTCCTGACCATGCTCATGAAGGCCACCGGCTATGAGCCCAAGAACGCCACCGCGAGCTGGACCTCCAAGGCCGTTGAGTTCGCCCGTGAGTATGACATCTTTGAGACTGGCCTTGAGGACGTCATTGAGGACCCCAACAAGGCTCTGACCCGTGAAGAGACTGCCCAGATGATCTGGCAGGCCATCAATCACTCCCCCGACGGGACCGTTACGGTTGGGTATCTCGTATATGTAGAAAAGACCGAGAACGATACCTATGATGCCGGAAGTGACAGCCCCATTGACACGGTTGATTCTTTGGTAGAGGCGCTTCTGGTCATGCAGACTTGGAAAAACGCCCACGAGGATGATGTTGTTTCTTACACCAAAACCCAGGTGAACACCGGCTCCATTGGCGATACACTCTATCACCTTCAGTTTACTGAGAATGTTGACACCTTTGGCCGTTCCACCTATGGATACAAAGATCGCAGTAAGGAGAAAGACAACATTTATTCCACCCTCACTGTTCCGTACAACAATATCTACACTGACGGCGTGAAGCTCAGCGATGCTCTTAAAGCCCTTGGCTACAAGACGGGCGATGAGGTCAGCGTTTCTGTTACAACTAACGGTACTCCCAAAGCTGCGACAAAATATAAAGTCGGAGATGCGAATGGAGACACCGTTTATAAGCCCGGTCAGCGCGTTGAAGTTTATGACGAGGGCACCAGCAGCACCAAAGCGGCTAAGATCATTGTAATTGATACCTATGTCCATGTGCTCACTTCCAGTGATATTAACAAGGCTACCGCAACGGAAAAAGCCAATGTTAAGTTCGGCATTAATGTAAATGGTAAAACAATCACCTGCTTCAAGGAAACCAGCGAGTTCACCAAGGGCCAGGTCGTCATCTTCACCGCGGTTGAGAAGGATGAAAGCAACTACAACATCGTTGATATGAACGTTGCGAAGACTTTCTCCGGTAAGGTTACTGCTTCTTCTGCAAGCGGCTATATCCGCGTTGACAATGTTGTTAAATACAAATCCGCCAACGCCAAGGCTGACGGGGAAAAGGGACTTGTGGATGCTGTCATTGGTACTTCTGCCGGTTATGCTTATGACAAGAATACCGAGTTCAACTTCTATGAGGACAACTACGGCCACATCATTTATGCCACAACTGAAGAGCCCATTACCGTTGAAACCAATTATATTTATGTCATCACGGAAGCTTCCCAGGGATATAATGACGGCGAGCTCACTGATGATGAAGAGCTTCTTGGCAAGGATCCCACTGCGGCCCAGAACGCTCTTTCAAGAGCCCGTGTTATCATGCCCGAAACCGGCGAGGTCAAAGTAGTCACTCTCGCTATAGGGAGCAACGATGATGGATACTTCTATAAGAATGTTGACGGCTCTCTGATGACTGAATATGAGGTTGGCAAGGCAGATGAACTCAAATCTGGCTTCTATGAATATGCTGAGCTTGCTGACGGCACCCTTGCCATTATCCGCGAGTCTGCCAAAACTTTGAAGGTGGAGCTCAAGAAGAATACCGCTAAGGTCGGCGAGCTTGATAAGAAGACCTTGTATGCGAACGGCGCTACTGTGGTGGTAGTCTCCTATCTCGATACCTCGAAGAATAAGACTACAGTCACAACACTTAACGGTTATGGTCAGTTCCCCTCTGATGCGAAGTCTTATGAGAATGCTGTTGTTGTAGCTGGCTCCAACAATGTCGTCACTAAGATTTATGTAGTCACCACTAATAGTGAGGATGCCCCGAAGCCCGCTGAGACTCCCGTCAATTACGCCATTTATGTTGGACCTGGTGAGACTACGGACAAGGCCCACTACATGTTCTTTGTGGATGGCGCTGTTGAAACCTATGAGGGCGCTACGAACCTCCAGGTTACAACAAGTGAAGTAAACAAGACGCTTGAGCCTGGTACGGTTTATAATTTGAGCCTCAAGAATGGTGCTATTTCCGCTGTTAATGCTGTTACTCCTAAGGTCACTGCGAGTCAGGTTGGCCTCGTTGAGAATGATTACATCGTTGTCGGCGATACGGTTATTTATCTCACCAAGGACACTGTAATCGTTGATGCCACTGGTAGTGCTCCTACTGTTGCGGACGCTGTTGAAAAGGATGCGTATGTAACAGTGTACGTCAATAAGGATACTCAGGCTGAATTCATCCTGATTGTTCCCAAGCCCGCTGCCTGATTTCCCCCCACATAAAACATTTCCGGGCCCCGCGCGTAAGCGCGGGGCCCGGTTTTTGTGGTTTTGTGTGATTATTTCGGAAAGGCGTTATGTAAATGTCCTAAAACCGCGCCCCGGTCCCTGTGTCTTGCGGGCGTCTTACGGCTTGTAAATGGAGGAGAACACCCCCAAGAGCTCCGTGACGTCCTCCGGGCGGGTGGCCCAGCTTGTGGCAAGGCGTATGACGCTGCGGCCCCGTTCCAGCGGCTCCCAATAGGAATAGCGGACCTTTTGAGAGAGCTCACGGAGCGCCCCGTCCGGCAAAATGGGGAACTGCTGATTGGTGGGGCTTTCGATGTAAAGGGGAATCCCGAGCCCCCGCAGGCCCTCCCGCAGCCGCAGGGCCTCCCGGACGGCTTGCCGGCCCAGCTCCTCATAGAGCCCGCCGGTGAAGAGCGCGTCAAACTGCGCCCCGCACAGCCGCCCCTTGGCCAAAAGCGCCCCGCGCTGCTTGACGACGGTCAGAAAGTGCTCCGGCGCGCCCCCGGGGAAAACCAGCGCCTCCCCGCACAGCGCCCCGCATTTCGTCCCGCCGATGTAGAAGACATCGCAAAGCCCCGCTATGTCCGCAAGCCCAACGCCTAAGTCCGCCCCCAGCGCGTAGGCCAGCCGCGCCCCGTCCATGTAAAGGGGGATGTGGAAGCTTTTACAAATGTCCGAAAGCTCCGTGAGCTCTTCCCGGGTGTAGAGCGTCCCGTACTCCGTGGGGTGGGAGATGTAGACCATCCCGGGAAAGACCATGTGCTCATGATTTGGGTTGGCAAAGAAAGATGACAGGTACGGCCTCAGCTCCGCCGCCGGGAGCTTTCCGTCCCGCTGGGGCAGCGGCAGGACCTTGTGGCCGGTAAACTCCGGCGCGCCGGCCTCGTGGACGTTGATGTGGCCGCTATCGGCGCAGACCACGCAATAGATTTTTTTCAACACATAAAATAGCGGCGGGACCGTCGGGCCCCACCGTTTGTCAATAGTCGTTCAGGTCCTCAAATACCCTGTCCCGCAATGCCTCCCAGTCGCCGGGGTTTTTGACATACCACATGGGGCACTCCTTGCCGTCGGCGTCGTAGTGGCGCAGGATGTCCTCCCGTTCAAGCCCGTAATGGACGCACAGAAAGCGCAGGAGGCGTATGAGGGAGTCCATGGTGGTGTCGGAAAATTTGCCCGTCTCGTCCGGGTGGCAGACCTCGATGGAGATGGTGTCCTTATTGCGGACCGTGGAGCAGTAAGCGATCTCGTCCAGGGGCACGCAGAGGATCACCTCGCCGTCCAGCCCCACGATCAGGTTGCTGCTGGCGTAGGTGGCGTGCGTCTCGGCCAGGTTTTTGAAGTAGTTTTTGTTCTGCCACGCCGTGGTGTCGGGATTTCCCACGTAGTGGACCACCACGCCCTTCACCTCCGTCAGGGGCGTCCCGGGGCGGGAGTATTCGTTCACGGGCAGCAGGTCCTCCGTTATCCAGTCCGGGAGCTCCGGGGCCGGAACGCCGCCGCCAACCGTCCCGGAGGGGAGGCCGGAGCTTTGGGCGGCGCCGTCCCCCGCCGGGGGAGGCTCCGTAAAGCCGCCCCGGGCCTCCACAACGGAGGCCCCAAAGGCCGCCCCCGCGGAGAGGGCCAGAAGGAGGGCGCAGATGGCCGTGAGCCTGCTCCTGCGCCGCGCCCGGGCCTCCGCCTCCTGCCGCCGGCGCAGTTCCCCGGGGCTCAGAAGCACCGTGGTTGTATATTCCTCCATCCAACCCACACCCTTTCGCGTTTTTCCACGCAAATATAGGGCAAGCATGTATCATCGCGGCATCAAAAGGGGATTGGTTTTGTAAAATTTTCAAATTTTTCATTTTTCGCGCAAAAAAAGGGGCTGTGAAAAAAGTCCCCACACAGAAAAAGAGAGTCGCCAGGGGTGGCGGCTCTCTTTTGTTTGTGGTA
>CANROF010000026.1 GCA_947632155.1 uncultured Oscillospiraceae bacterium | reverse complement strand
GCATCTTCTGACTTTGGCTTATTATAGTTCTCCCTCTCAATGATACCGTATTTCTGTTTCACTTGCGCGATATAGAGAGAAGAAACCGCAAGCCCGGTATGCTCTTTCACATACGCCTTGATTTCACCATAGGTAGCCTTTGCCTCGGCGGGTGTGACCTCCAGCTCATCCAAGTCCAAGCCTACCCGGATAACATCGTCCGGCTTTTGTTGGGACAGAGAAACTACCGTCTCCACATGCTCCGTTCTTGGGAACATGTCTATGGCTTCGGCGCGGAGGGGGGTGTAGTTCAGGGTTGTGAAGAGCTTGAGGTCGCGGGAGAGGGTGGCGGGGTCGCAGGAGACGTAGACTACGCGGGCGGGGGACATTTGGGCGATGGCGGCGATGACCTCCGGGGCGAGGCCGCGGCGGGGCGGGTCCACCACCACCACGTCCGGGCGGACGCCGTCCCGGGCCAGCTTTTGGGCGATGGCGGAGGCGTCGCCGCAGAAAAATTCCGCGTTTTCGATGCCGTTGCGGGCGGCGTTCCCTTTGGCGTCCTCGATGGCCTCCGGGACGATCTCCGCGCCGATGACCTTTTTGGCGCTTTTCGCAAGGCACAGCGTGATGGTGCCGATGCCGCAGTAGAGGTCCAGCACCGTCTCCCGCCCCGTGAGGCCCGCGAGATCCAGGACCCGGGCGTAGAGAATTTCGCACTGGTCCCGGTTGACCTGGAAAAAAGAGGGGACAGAGAGGCGGAAGCGAAGGCCGCACAGCGTCTCGTCCAAGGTATCCTGCCCCCATACCGTCCGATAGGAGGGCCCTAAAATCACGTTGGTTTTGGCGGTGTTGGAGGAGAGCACCACGCCCGCGATCCCCGGCTCGGCCTCCCGGAGGCGGCGCACAAGGCCCGGCTCGTGGGGGAGGGGACGCTCCGCAGGGGCGTTCACCACCAGGCACACGAGGCTGTCCCCGGCGGAGCTCACCCGGACATAGAGGTGCCGCACAAGCCCGGTGTGGGATCGCTCGTCGTAGCCCGGGACGGAAAATTCCCGCATCCAGGAAAGAACTGCGGCCCGGACGCGCCCGGCGCACTCCGGCTGGAGAAGGCAGTCCGGCACATCCAGGACGTCGTGGCTCCGGCCCCGGTAAAAGCCGATCTTCGGCCCCGGAGAGACGGGAAGCTGGACCTTGTTGCGGTAGCGGCAGGGCCTTTCGGCGCCGTGGACGGCGTCCAGCGCAAGCTCCACGCCGCCGATTCGCGCAAGCGCGTCCTCCACCTTCTCTTTTTTAAACCGCAGCTCCTCGGCGCAGCTCATGTGCCGCAGGGCGCAGCCGCCGCAGGCGGGGTAGTGGGGGCAGTCCGGGGGCAGGCGCTCCGGGGAGGGCTCCAGGACCTCCTCTACCTTGGCAAAGGCGGCGTTTTTCAGGACCTTTAAGATCCGGACGCGGCATCTTTCCCCGGCGATGCCCCCGGAGACGAAGACCGCCATGCCGTTTATCCTGGCCACGCCCGACCCGTCGGAGGCATAGCCGGCGCAGACGGCCTCCACAATGTCGTTTTTTCGAAGCTCGTTCATAAAATCGGGGAAAGCCGGGTCAAGACCCGGCTTTTTCCTTTCGATAAATTCTGTTACGCGATGATGACGGTGATGTTGTCTCCCTCCGCCGTGACGCCCACGTGAGTGAGCTCACGGGCGTAGTTCTCGATGAGCTCGGCGGCCACCTTGTCCTCGATGTCCTTCTGGATGGTGCGCCGCAGGTTCCGGGCGCCGTACTCCAGGGAGTAGGACTTGCGGGTGAGGTAGTCGATGACGGAGTCGTCCCAGGTGAAGGTCATGGCCTTCTCGGCAAGGCCGGCCCGCAGCTCCTCCAGCATGAGGACGGCGATGGCCTTGAAATTCTCCTCCGTGAGGCGGTTGAAGTAGATGACCTCGTCCACGCGGTTGATAAACTCCGGCCGCAAAAATTCCCGGAGGGCCTTCATCACGCGCTCCCGGTCCATGTCCCCGGCGGAGCCGCCGAAGCCCACGGAGCCCGCGCCGCGCCTGTCGGAGCCGGCGTTGGTGGTCATGATGATGATGGTGTTCTCAAAATTCACCGTCCGGCCCTGGGCGTCGGTGATGCGCCCGTCGTCCAATATCTGGAGCAGGATGTTCATCACGTCCGGGTGGGCCTTCTCGATCTCGTCAAAAAGCACCACGGAGTAGGGCTTGCGGCGTATCTTCTCCGTGAGCTGCCCCGCCTCGTCATAGCCCACATAGCCAGGGGGCGAACCGATGATCCGGGAGACGGAGAATTTTTCCATAAACTCGGACATATCGAGCCGAATCAGGGACTCCGGCGCGTGGAACATGTCCTCGGCCAGGCGCTTTACAAGCTCCGTCTTGCCGACGCCGGTGGAGCCCACGAAAATGAAGCTCACGGGCTTGTGCTTGACGGAAATGCCCATGCGGTTGCGCTTGATGGCGGCGCAGACGGCGTCCACGGCCTCGTCCTGGCCCACGATGTGCTCCTTTAACCGCTTATCGAGCTCCGCCAGCTTCCTGTGCTCGTCCTCCCGGATGGTGGAGGCGGGGATCTTTGTCCAGAGCTCGATGATTCGGGCAAAGTTGTCCAGCCCCAGCTCGGGGAGTCCCTGGGCCTGGAGCTTCAGCTTTTCATCCGAAATGGCGATCTCCCGGCCCCGGAGCTTGGCAAGGCGTGCGTAGTCCTCCTCGGCGTAGGGGCTCTTGTCCGTCTCGGGGCGCTCTAAGAGCATATCCCGCTCCGTGGCGATGTCCGCCAGCTCCTTGTCGATCTCGGCGAGGCGCGCGTAGTTTTTGCACTTGAGGTTCACGTCGGAGCAGGCCTCGTCGATGAGGTCGATGGCCTTGTCCGGGAGGAAGCGGTCGGTGATATACCGCTCGGAGAGCAGCACCGCCTGACGGCACATGGCGTCGGAGATGCGCACGCCGTGGAAGCTCTCGTAATAGGGGGCGATGCCCTTGATGATCTCGATGGACTCCTCAACGCTGGGCTCGTTGACGGTGACGGGCTGGAAGCGCCGCTCCAGGGCCGTGTCCTTTTCGATGTGCTTGCGGTATTCGTTGAAGGTGGTGGCGCCGATGACCTGGATCTCCCCCCGGGAGAGGGCGGGCTTTAAGATGTTGGCGGCGCTCATGGAGCCCTCCGCGTCCCCGGCGCCCACTAAGGTGTGGACCTCGTCGATGACCAGGATGATATTGCCAACCTTTTTGATCTCGTCAATGAGCCCCTTCATCCGGGACTCAAACTGGCCCCGGAACTGGGTCCCGGCGACGAGGCTCGTCAGATCCAAGAGGTAGACCTCCTTGTCCCGGAGCTTGTAGGGCACATCGCCGGAGGCGATGCGCTGCGCCAGGCCCTCCGCGATGGCGGTCTTGCCCACGCCGGGCTCGCCGATGAGGCAGGGGTTATTCTTCTGGCGGCGGTTCAAGATCTGCACCACCCGCTCCAGCTCCTCCTCCCGGCCCACCAGCTTATCCAGCTTCCCGGCCTGGGCCCGGGCGGTGAGGGAGATGCAGTAGGTGTCCAGGTACTTGCGTTTCTTGTCCCGGTCGTTTTTGTCCCGGCGCTTCTCCTGGCCGTCCCGGCCGGGGGTGGGGGGCGTGGGGGCGGCGCCGCCGTCCTGGGTGCCGAAGAGACGCCCCAAGAAGGGGAAAGTGGCGGTCTTGCCGGAGTCGTCGTCGCCCTCCAGGCCGTCCTCCGGGGACTCCTGGAGCTCCTCGGCGCCGCCGAAGGCCTCCATCATCTCGCCGGATATGTTGTCCAGATCCTCGTCGGTGATGCCCATCTTTTTCATGATGTCGTCCACGGGCTTTAAGCCCATCTCCCGGGCGCACTTGAGGCACAGCCCCTCGGAGGTGGTCTTGCCGTTCTCGATTTTTGTGACGAATATGACCGCCACGTTCTTGTGGCAGCGGGAGCAAAGTGTTGGCTGCATAGTTGTCTCCTCATTTTCCGGCCTACGGGCCGGTTCACTGTGCTGTGCGGGCCCTGAAAGGGCCTCGTTCCAGCTTATGCCGGGGCGGCGGCAAACAAGTCAGATATTCAGCATAGCCGCTATCTTGTTTACCTCCACGATTTTTTTGAAGATCACGGTGCCGTCCATGACCCCGCCGGGGAGGACGATGCCCACATACCGGCCCACGCACCCCAGGACCAGCAGCAGAAGGACGCCGCGTATGACGCCCAGAGCCGCGCCGGTCATGTGGTTTAGATTTTCGTGGCCCGGTATGCCGAAGGACAGGTCAAAGACGTTTCCGATGACCGTAAAGACGATGGATATGAGGGCGAAGGCGATGGCGAACAGCGCCACATAGGCGGCCCTGTCGCAAAGGAGCTCCGTGAGGCGCACGGACATGTCGGTGCTGACGTGCTCAAACTCCTGGGCGGCCTGCCGGGCCAGGGAATCCGCGGCGCCGGAGGCAAGGCCCAGCCTTGTCAGCACGGCCTTGGAGACGGTGAAAACGTCCAACTTGTCGCGCTCGTCGATGGAGATATTCTGGTCGATGACCGTCTCGCTGTCGGGCTCGTCATTCTCCCCGCCGCCGTTCAGCGTGGAGTCCACCAGGCCCATGGCAAAGGGCTGGAGCATCCCGGAAAGCTCCCTGGAGTAGGTTTTCGCCACCAAGTTTGCCCCGTAAATGGCGATGACGACGGCCAATATCCAGGAGACGCCGTTGATGATGCCGGTCCTGAAGCCCCGCCAGGCGCACAGCGCCACGATGCCCACCAGCACAAGGTCGATAGCTAAGCTCATGTACGTTTCTCCTTAAAGCTCGTTGGTTGTATGTGATGCGTTTCGCGCTCTATTTCCCGTAGACGTAGGCGGAGAAGGTCCCGGCGCAAAGCACCGTGCCGTCCTGCCTTATGATGGCGCGCTCGGCGCCGAAGTCGCATTGGTACTGCGCGGGCTCCGTGAGGGCCCTGTCATACACCGTCAGGGTGTCGCCGGCCAGTATGGCGGCGCGGCTTTGGGAGAGGGACAGGTCCGTGACGTCGCCGTCCGCCTGGAGGCTCCCCAAAACCGCCCCGGAGTCCGACACCGTCAGGACGGTCCTGGCGCCGCCCACCTGAAAGTCGGAGAGGGCGATCATCACGGCGTTCCCGGAGATGTCGTAGCCGGTGAGGAACCTGTCGGAGTAATCGTAGCTCCAGGTCCCCTCCAGCCTTTCGCCAAGGCCCACAAGGCCGGTGGTGGTGACCAGCACAACGCCGGAGCTCACAAAGGCCGCGTCCACGCACAGCTCCGGGACGGTGCAGTCGGCCAAAAGGGCCTCGTCGTCCAGCTCCATCAGCACCAGGCGGCTGCCGCCGGCGCCCACGGTCAGGACCATCAGCTCATCCCGGTCCCGGACCGCGGCCGAGAGCACCCGGCCGCTGCCGGAGGACCACCTGTAAATGGCTGTGCCCAGGGAGTTGTAGACCGTGGCGGAGCCCATGTAGTCGCTCTCCTGCGTGCAGACGGTGAGATAACCGAGAGAATTGACCCTGGCGGAGACTACGGGGCTGTCGAATTTGAGCTCGGAGATCATCTTCCCGGTGTCGAAAAACAGCACCAGGTCGCCGCCCACGTCCCAGGCCGCGCCGTAGCTCCCGGCGGAGGTCACCGCCGGACGGCTCCAGGCGTAAAGGCGGGTGAAGGCCTCGCCGCCCGCCCGGTCGTAGACGTAGAGCCCCGAGGTGGCCGCCACGGCCAGGCCGTTGTCCATGTCGGCAAAGGCGCCGCCGGAGGCGTTTTCAAAGAAAAACTCGTCGGTGTCCACTTCGCCCCGGAGGTCCCGCCAGACCTGGCGCAGTCCGCCCTCCCGCTGGCTGGCGACGGCCATTGCCACGGCCAGTATAGCCGCGGCGATGAGCATCAGTATGCAGAGGACCTTGATAAATCCCCTTTTTTTCTGCCGCCTTGTTTCCATAGTGTCACCTTAAAGCATCAGACTAAAGCATCAGACTAAAGCATCAGATACTATCTTAACAAGTTATTATACCACAATGGTTAATTTTTTGCAAATTACAGAAAAGTAATATTTTATTCCGCGGCCATCATGGCCCCCACGGCGCCGTCGTACCAGACGCGGCTCAAATAGAGCCCCTGGGGCGGGACGGTGGGGCCGGTGAGGCGCCGGTCCCGGGCAGCCAGAAGCGCCGGGATGTCCCGGGGGTCCAGCTTGCCCTCCGAGCAGTACACCACCGTGCCCATGATGGCCCGGACCATGTTGTACAGGAACCCGTCGGCGCAGATGCGCATGGTGATAAGGCTCCCCTCCCGCCCGATTTCGCACCAGTAGACCGTCCGGACGGTGGTTTTCGTCTCCGTCCCCACGCTCCGGACGGCGGCGAAATCGTGGGTGCCCACGAATTGGGCCGCGGCGGCGCGCATCACGTCCTCCCGGAGCGGGGAGGGGTAGAACCAGGCCCGGTCCCGCTCAAAGGGATCGGGGATGCGGGTGTTGCGGATGCGGTAGACGTACTCCTTTTTTACGCAGGAGAGGATGGCGTTGAAATCCTCCGGCGCGTCCACAGCCGCCAGACACGAAATGTCCTCCGGCAGCCGGGAGTTGAGGGCCAGGGGAAAGCGCTCCGGGGGGATGGACGTCCCGGACCTGAAATTGGCGCAGTAATTGAGGGCGTGGACGCCGGCGTCCGTGCGCCCGCAGCCGGTGACGCGGGAGCGCTCCCCGGTGAGCTTAAAAAGGGCGTCCTCCACCGTCTCGGCCACGGTGACGTCGTTTTTCTGCACCTGCCAGCCGTGGTAGGCGGTGCCGCGGTAGCGCAGCTTCAGGGCGATATTTCTCACAGCGAAAACCTCTTTATGACGATGACCGCCGCCAGCACCGAAAGCCCCAGCCCTAAAGCGGCGAAGTCCCGGAGCTCAAAGCGCAGCACCCGGAGCCTCGTGCGGCCCTCCCCGCCGTGGTAGCAGCGGGCCTCCATGGCCGTGGCCAGCTCGTCGGCCCGGCGGAAGGAGGAGAGAAAGAGGGGGATGAGGATGGGCAGCATGGCCCGGGCCTTTTCCAGGAGATTGCCCGTGTCGAACTGGGCCCCCCGGGCCTTCTGGGCGGACATGATCTTGTCCGTCTCCTCGATGAGGGTGGGGATGAGCCGCAGGGCCATGCTCATCATCATGGCCAGCTCGTGGACCGGGACCTTCAGCTTTTTGAGGGGGCTCAGCAAGAGCTCCAGCCCGTAGGTCAGCATGATGGGGGAGGTGGTGTAGGTCAGCATAAAGGTCCCCATCACAAGCAGTATGATGCGCCCGGCCATAAAGACCGCGGAGCGGATGCCCTCCCGGGTCACGGTGAAGATCCACCACTGGGCCAGGACCTCGCCGCGGGTATAAAAGAGGTTGAGCCCGGCGGTGAGGACGATAACGAAGATCAGCGGCTTCATGCCCTTGAGCATGACCCGGAGCTTGATCTTGGATATGGCCATGGCGGCGGCCAGAAAGACCACCACCACGCCGTAGGACGCCCAACTGTTGGCGGTGAACAGCGCCGCGATATAGAGGACCACCAGCAGTATCTTCGTTCTGGGGTCCAGCCGGTGTACCACGGTGTTCCCGGGGAAATACTGGCCCAGCGTGATGTCACGAAGCATCCCGGCACCCCCTCTCCAGCTCCAAAAGCGCCCGGGTCATCTGCTCCACCGTGTAGACGGTGCGGGGGAGCTTCACGCCCAGGGCCGCCAGCCGTTCGGAGAGGTCCGTCATCACGGGCGTCGCCAGGCCCATGCTCCGAAGCTCCTCCCCCCGGGAGAAGATCTCCTCCGGCGTGCCGTCCATGGCCACCGTGCCGTGATTTAAAACCACCATGCGCCCGGCGTGGCGGGCGGCCTCCTCCATGGAGTGGGTGACGATGACGATGGCCGCGCCGGTCTTTTTGTGGTAGGTGAGGATGTTCTCCATGATGCTCTCCCGCCCGCCGGGGTCCAGGCCCGCCATGGGCTCGTCCAGCACCAGCACCTCCGGCATCATGGCGATGACGCCGGCGATGGCGACCCGGCGCTTCTGCCCGCCGGAGAGCTCAAAGGGGGAGCGGTCCAAAAGCTCCTCCTCCACCCCCACGAATTGGGCGGAGATGCGTACCCGCTCGTCGATCTCGGCCTCGCTGAGCTTCATGTTCTTTGGCCCGAAGGCGATGTCCTTGTAGACCGTCTCCTCAAAAAGCTGGTACTCCGGGTACTGGAACACCAGCCCCACCCGGGAGCGGGCCTGGCGAACGGAGTCCTTGGAGGCGTTGATGTCCCGCCCGTCCAGCAGCACCGCGCCGGAGGTGGGCTTTATAAGGGCGTTCAGATGCTGGATGAGGGTGGACTTCCCCGAGCCCGTGTGCCCGATGACGCCCAATATCTCGCCCTTATATATTTCAATGTTCACGTCCTTCACCGCCGTCAGCTCAAAGGGCGTCCCGGCGGAGTACACGTGGCAGAGATTTTCGGTTTTTAAAATGGGTTCGTTCATAGATGATTCCTTTCGGTGAAGCTCCCAAACGGCAATGGGATACCTCCCGTTTCATTACGCCTTAAAGTGTTTGGCCAGGACCTGGGCGCACTCGTCCACGCTGAGGGCGGAGAGGGGCACGTCCACGCCGTTTTGCCGGAGGGTATACAAAAGCCGCACCGTCCCGGGCACCGCCAGACCCAATTTGTCCAGCTCCTCCACCCGGACGAAGACCTCCTTCGGGGCGCCGTCCATGACGATCCTCCCGTCGGACATCACCACCACCCGGTCCGCCCGGGCGGCCTCCTCCATGTGGTGGGTGATGAGGATGACGGTGGTGCCGTACTTCTGCCGGAGCTTGTCGATGATGTCCATCACGTCCCGGCGGCCCCGGGGGTCCAGCATGGCGGTGGGCTCGTCAAAGACCACGCACTCCGGCCGCATGGCCAGCACCCCGGCAATGGCCACCCGCTGCTTCTGCCCGCCGGAGAGAAGATGCGGGGCGTGGTCCCGGAATTCGTACATCCCCACCATCCTCAGCGCCTCGTCCACACGCGCGCGTATCTCGGGGGAGGGCACGCCCAGATTTTCCGGGGCGAAGGCCACGTCCTCCTCCACCACGTTGGAGACGATCTGGTTGTCCGGGTTTTGGAACACCATCCCCACGCGCCGGCGAATCTCCAGCGTCAGGTCCTCGTTTTTTGTGTCCATGCCGAAGACCGTCACCGTGCCCCCCTTGGGCAGCAGCAGGGCGTTGAGGTGCCGCGCCAGGGTGGACTTCCCCGACCCGTTGTGCCCCAATACCGCCACAAAGGAGCCGCGCCGGATCTCCAGGCTCACGCCGGACAGCACGTCCTCCGGCGCCGCCCCCTCGTCCTCCGGGTTATAGAAAAAGGTGAGATTTTCGATTTTGATCGCCGTTTTATCCATATATCGCTCCGTGAAATATCTCAAAATTCCATCCTGCACGCCGCGCCGCAGGGGAGATCGAGGCCCGTGGCGGTGACGGGGAGGCCCAGCTCCTGGGCCTGGGCGCGGCCGCCGCGGCCGGCGAAGGCCGTCTCCGCCACGTAGCGGATGGTGGAGGCGGACAGGCCCGTGGTGTAGGAGTTGATGAGCACGAAAAGGGGCCTGTCGGACAGCACCCCCGCGCACAGCCGCGTGAAGGGCATGAGGTTTGCCTCCAGCTTCCAGATCTCGCCCCCGGGGCCGCGGCCGTAGCTGGGCGGGTCCATGATGATGGCGTCGTAGCGGTGTCCGCGCCGTACCTCCCGCTCCACGAATTTTCCGCAGTCGTCCACGATCCAGCGGACGCTCCCGCCGGCCACGCCGGAGCTCTGGGCGTTCTCCCTGGCCCACTGGACCATGCCGCGGGCGGCGTCCACGTGGCACACACTGGCACCGGCCTTTAAGGCCGCCACAGTGGCGGCGCCGGTGTAGGCAAAGAGATTTAAAACCGATATGGGCCGCCCCGCGGCCTTGATCTTCTCCGCGGCCCAGTCCCAGTTGGCGGCCTGCTCCGGGAAAAGGCCGGTGTGCTTGAAATTCATGGGCTTTACGTTGAAGGTGAGCTCCCCGTAGCGCACCTGCCAGCTCTCCGGCACGTCCCGCTTGTCCCAGGCCCCGCCGCCGGTGGAGGAGCGCTGATACCGGGCGTCCGCGCTTTTCCACCGTCTGTCCTTTTTCGGCGTGTCCCAGATCACCTGGGGGTCGGGCCGGATGAGGATCCGGTCCCCCCACCGCTCCAGCCGCTCCCCGCAGGAGCAGTCCAGAAGCTCATAATCCTTCCACTTGTCCGCAGACCACATAAATATCCATTCCCCGTATCTTCATAATACTCCAATCATAAAGAATACCATTTTACGCCCGTAAAGTCAACTGTTGTATGTCTTAAAAACACGGTTCATCAACAGTACGAACAAATTCAAAAATCAACGGCAGGAATACGCACATCTCATAGAATGTCCCGGCATTCTATTGTTCACGGGGTAACTTCCCCCTTGAACACGCCCGGCCGCTATGATATAATTTTTACAAAGAGCGAACCACGGGGGGATTCGATGAATAAGGTTTTGAAAAAGGTTTTGCTGGGCATCGGGATGACCCTGCTTGTGCTGGCGGTTTTGGCGGGGGCGGTCTATTTTATTGTGACCCACGACTGGTCCGGGGCGGCGCCCATGGATGTTTCGGGGCTCGATAACCCCTACATCTCCCAGACCGGCGCGCCCATGGTGTCCGCCCACCGCTCCGGCGGGGGCATCGCGCCGGAGAACACGCTGATGGCCTTCCGCAACGTGGTGGAGTCGGATTTTGAGGTTGACATCTTCGAGTTCGACCTGGCCCTGACGGCCGACGACGAGCTCATTTTGCTCCACGACGAGACGCTGGACCGGACCTCCGACGCCGTGGAGCGCTTCGGGGGTGAGAATGTCTATCCCGCGGACCACACCTACGCCCAGCTCCGGGAGCTCAACATGGGGGAGAACTTCCAGAACGCGGAGGGGGAGACGCCCTACCGGGGGCTTCGGGGGGAGGACATCCCGGACGACCTGCGGGTGCTGCGCCTGGAGGACCTTTTCGACTTCCTGGACGGCTATGGCCAGTACCGCTTCATCATGGAGATCAAGGACTCCGGGGAGCGGGGCTTCCGGGCGGCGGACCGGATCTACGAGGTCTTATCCGAGCGCGGGATGCTCTCCCGGGCCATCATCGGCACCTTCCACGGGGAGGTCACGGAGTATCTGGACAAGACCTATCCAGATATGCTCCGCTCCGCCGGCGTCATGGAGGTGGTGGAGCTCTACTTCAACTCCCTCCTGGGCCTTGATAAGCCGGAGGGGTACTACCACTTTGTGGCACTCCAGATTCCCGACGAGGACTACGTTGTGAAGCTGGGCACCACGCGGCTTGTGAATTACGCCCACCGGCACAACATCGCCGTGCAGTACTGGACCATCAACGACGCCGCTCTCGCCGCCGACCTTGCCGCCAAGGGCGCGGACGCCATCATGAGCGATTACCCGGATATGGTCTTTGGGCTTTTTCGCGAATAAATAATTAAATGAATAAGGAGTTAGGAGGGGACGCCATGAAGCGCGAAAAATTCGGCTCCCGGCTGGGATTTATCCTCATCTCGGCGGGATGCGCCATCGGACTTGGGAACGTCTGGCGCTTTCCCTACGTGGTGGGGCAGTACGGCGGCGCGGCCTTTGTGCTCATTTACCTGTTCTTCCTGGTGATTCTGGGCCTGCCCATCATGGTCATGGAATACGCGGTGGGGAGGGCCAGCCAGGCCAGCATCGCCATGTCCTTTGACAAGCTGGAGCCCGCGGGGACAAAGTGGCACCTCCACAAATATACCGGCATGGCGGGCAATTACCTCCTCATGATGTTCTACACCACCATCGGCGGGTGGATACTCCTATACCTCATCCGCACCGTCTCCGGGAGCTTTGAGGGCCTGGACGCCGCGGCGGTGGAGGCGGAGTTTACCACCCTTATGGGGCAGCCCTGGCTCATGACGGCCTGCATGGCCGCGGTGGTCGCCGTCTGCTTCGGCATATGCAGCCTGGGGCTCCAGGGGGGCGTGGAAAAAATCACCAAGGTCATGATGCTCCTCCTGCTGGGCCTCATGGTGGTCCTGGCCGTCCACTCCGCGCTCCTGCCCGGGGCGGGGGAGGGGCTGGCTTTCTATTTGAAGCCCGATTTCAAAAAAGCCGCGGAGGCGGGACTTGCCAACGTCGTCTTCGGCGCCATGGGCCAGGCGTTTTTCACCCTGAGCATCGGCATCGGCTCCATCGCCATCTTCGGAAGCTACATCGACAAAAAGCGCTCCCTCTCCGGGGAGGCCCTCTTCGTCACCGGCCTCGACACCGCGGTGGCGCTCATCGCCGGGCTCATCATCTTCCCCGCCTGCTTCACCTACGGCGTCCGGCCGGGGAGCGGCCCGCAGCTCATCTTCATCACTCTCCCCAACATCTTCAACAACATGGCCGGCGGGCGCGTCTGGGGGACGATGTTCTTCCTGTGCATGCTCTTCGCGGCGGGCTCTACCGTCATCGCCGTCTTTGAAAACATCCTCTCCTTCGCCATGGACCTGTGGGGCTGGAGCCGGAAAAAGGCGGTGGCGGTGAATCTCGCCGCCATCCTGGTCCTGTCCATGCCCTGCGTGCTGGGCTTCAACGTCCTCTCGGGCTTCCACCCCCTGGGGGGCGAGTCCACGGTCCTGGACCTGGAGGATTTCATCGTCAGCAACAACCTTCTGCCCCTGGGGAGCCTTGTCTACGTCTTCTTCTGCACCTCCCGTTACGGCTGGGGGTGGGACAGCTTCCTCCGCGAGGCCGACGCCGGGGAGGGCCTGCGCTTTCCCCGCTGGCTGCGGCCCTACGTGGCATATGTCCTCCCGGTCATCGTCCTTCTGGTCTTTATCCAGGGCTACATCGCCATGTTCTGAGGACGCGGCCGCCCGCTGGAACACGGATACAGCGTCGCGGTGGGCGCGTGTTACTTTTTGTTCCATTTGGGACAGCGATATGTCATTTTGGTTGAAAATTTTATCACATCCTGCATAAAAAAGCGGAAAACAACTATTGAAGTTTACCTGTATAAATGTTATTCTATTAACAATAATGGCTCTGCGTGCGCCCACGGGCGGCGCGCGGCCCTTAATGAAAGAGGAAATTCGAAATACAGGAGGTTTTTTCTATGGCTCATTTGAGCGAAAGCGCCGCGGCGAAGATCGGCGAGATCTGCGAAAGATACGCTGACGAGCCCACCCCGCTTATGATGATCCTCAGCGACATCCAGAACGAGTACGGCTACATACCCCTGGAGGTCCAGGAGCTGGTGTCCGCCAAGACCGGCATCTCGGTGGCCGAGATCTACGGCGTGGTGACGTTCTACTCCTACTTCTCCTTAAAGCCCAAGGGAAAGTACGTCATCGGCTGCTGCCTGGGCACCGCCTGCTACGTCAAGGGCGGCGGACAGGTCTTTGACAAGTTCTCCGAGGTCCTGGGCATCAAGGGCGGCGAGACTACCGCGGACGGGCTCTTCACCTTGGACGCCCTCCGGTGCCTTGGCGCCTGCGGCATTGCCCCCGCCGTCTCCATCAACGGCAAGGTCTACCCCAAGGTCAAGGTCAGCGATGTCCCTGAGATCGTGGCCTCGTACAGGAACGCGTAAGGAAAGGGAGGAAAGCTTACATGGAAATGATCAAAACACCCGAGGAGCTCCGGGAAAAAGTCGCCGCCTGTTCCGCGTGCCTGGACGGCAAGTTCAAGGGCGAGGACGGTAAGCGCGCCGTGGTGCTCTGCGGCGGCACGGGGTGCCTCTCCTCCAACTCCGCCGAGATTCGCGAGAAATTCCAGCAGGTCATCGACGAGAAGGGCCTTCACGACAAAGTCTCCGTCAATCAGGTGGGCTGCTTCGGCTTCTGCTCCCAGGGCCCCTTCTGCAAGATCTTCCCCGAGGACACCCTTTACCGCATGGTGAAGTTAGAGGACGTGGAGGAGATCGTGGAAAAGGACCTCCTGGGCGGCCAGATCGTGGAGCGCCTTCTCTACGTGGACCCCGCCACCGGCGAGAAGGTCCAGCGCCAGGACGACATCAACTTCTATAAGAAGCAGCGCCGCATCGCCCTCCACGGCTGCGGCACCATCGACCCGGAGAACATCGACGAGGCCCTGGGCTTCGGCGGGTATCAGGGGCTCATGCGCGCCCTCACCATGGACCGCCAGGAGGTCATCAACGAGGTCCTGAAGGCCGGCCTTCGCGGACGCGGCGGCGGCGGCTTCCCCACGGGCCGCAAGTGGCAGTTTGCCTACAATGAAAAGGGCGACGAGAAGTACGTGGTCTGCAACGGCGACGAGGGCGACCCCGGCGCGTTCATGGACCGCTCTATCCTTGAGGGCAACCCCCTGGCCGTCATCGAGGGCATGGTCATCGCCGGCTACGCCATCGGCGCCAAGAACGGCTACTTCTACGTCCGCGCCGAATACCCCGTGGCCGTGCGCCGTCTGCGCATCGCCATAAAGGAGGCCAAGGAGATCGGGCTCCTGGGCGAGCACATCCTGGGCACCGATTTCAGCTTCGACGTACATATCCGCCTCGGCGCCGGCGCCTTTGTCTGCGGCGAGGAGACGGCGCTCCTCAACTCCATCGAGGGCAAGCGCGGCATGCCCCGTCCCCGCCCGCCGTTCCCGGCGGTGAAGGGCCTGTGGCAATGCCCCACCATCGTCAATAACGTGGAGACGCTGGCCTGCGTCCCCTACATCCTCCGGGAGGGCTGGGAGAAATTCGCCCAGTACGGCACGGAGCGCAGCAAGGGCACCAAGGTCTTCGCCCTGGGCGGCAAGATCAACAACGTCGGCCTCGTGGAGGTCCCCATGGGCACCACCCTCCGGGAGCTCATCTACGACATCGGCGGCGGCATCCCCGGCGGCAAGGAGTTCAAGGCCATCCAGACCGGCGGCCCCTCCGGCGGGTGCCTGACGAAGGAGTACCTGGACGAGCCCATCGACTTTGACAACCTGGTGGCCAAGGGCTCCATGATGGGCTCCGGCGGCGCCATCGTCATGGACGAGGACAATTGCATGGTGGACGTGGCCAAATTCTACATGGAGTTCATCTGCGACGAGTCCTGCGGCAAGTGTACCCCCTGCCGCATCGGCACCAAGCGCATGCTTGAGATTTTGACCAAGATCACCGAGGGCAAGGGCGAGCCCGACGACATCACCGCCCTTGAGGAGCTGGTCCACGTGACCCAGAACGGCTCCCTGTGCGCTCTGGGCCAGACCGCGGCCAACCCCGTGAAGTCCACCATGACCCACTTCATGGACGAGTATCTTGCCCACATCAACGACAAGAAGTGCCCCGCCCACGTCTGCAAGAACCTGATGCAGTACAAGATCGTGAAGGACTCCTGCTTCGGCTGCGGCATGTGCGCCAAGCAGTGCCCCGCCTCCGCCATCTCCCGCACCGACTACGTGGCCCCCGGCAAGAAGCTGGCCGCCATGGAGATCGACCCCGCCAAGTGCGTGAAGTGCGGCGCCTGCATGTCCACCTGCAAGTTCAAGGCCATCATTAAGGAATAATAGGGGAGGAACCGAGAAATGTCTTTAGTCAACATAAAAATCGAGGGACATCCCTACGAGGTCGAGGCGGGCCTCACCATTTTGGAGGCCGCCAAGCGCTGCGGCTACGACATCCCGTCCCTC
This sequence comes from uncultured Oscillospiraceae bacterium, assembly GCA_947632155.1. Lineage (GTDB taxonomy): Bacteria > Bacillota > Clostridia > Oscillospirales > Oscillospiraceae > RUG626. The sequence continues at coordinate 20,420 of CANROF010000026.1, read as the reverse complement.
TGCGCTTTCAATCACGGCGAGTGCAACCAGGGCTCCTGCCGCGTGTGCCTCGTGGAGGCCACCGGCGCCCGGGGCCTCGTGGCCTCCTGCGTCTATCCCGTATCCGAGGGCATGGAGATCACCATCTCTTCCCCCAAGGCCGTCCAGGCCCGGCGCACCAGCGTGGAGCTCCTTCTCTCCAACCACTCCGCCTGGTGCCAGGAGTGCGGCAAGAACGGCTCCTGCGAGCTCCTGCGCGTGGCGCAGATGACCGGCGCCCGCGTCATCGACAAGGCCGGCGCCCGCACCCCCGTCACCGTGGACGAGCTGAGCCCCAGCATTATCCGGGACACCTCCAAGTGCATCCTGTGCGGACGCTGCATCGCCCGCTGCCAGAACGCCCATGGCCTCTCCGTCCTGGGCTATGAGAACCGCGGCTTCAACACCATCGTGGGCCCCGCCGAGAACCGCAGCTTCATGGACTCCCCCTGCATCCTCTGCGGCCAGTGCGTCTCCGTCTGTCCCACCGGCGCCCTCTTGGAGAAGAGCGAGATCTGGAAGATCGACGAGGCGAAGAAAGCCGGCAAGTACATCGTGGTCCAGACCGCCCCCGCCGTCCGCGCCGCTCTTGGCGAGGAGTTCGGCATGAAGATCGGCACCCCCGTCACCGGCAAGATGGTGGCGGCCCTGAAGCGCCTGGGCTTTGACAAGGTCTACGACACCAACTTCGGCGCGGACCTGACCATCATGGAGGAGGCCAACGAGCTGGTGGGCCGCATCAAGAATGGCGGCGTCCTGCCGATGATCACCTCCTGCTCTCCCGGCTGGGTCAACTATGCCGAGTATTATTACGGAGATCAGCTTGACCACCTCTCCTCCTGCAAGTCCCCCCACGAGATGTTCGGCGCCATCGTGAAGTCCTACTTCGCCGAAAAGAACGGCCTGGACCCCAAGAACATCTTCGTCGTCTCCATCATGCCCTGCACCGCCAAGAAGTTCGAGAAGGAACGGGACCAGCTCAAGAACGCCGACGGCCTTCCCGATGTGGACTGCGTCCTCACCACCAGAGAGCTGGGCGACCTCATCCGCCGCAGCGGTATCAACTTCCAGAAGCTCCCCGACGAGGAGTTTGACCAGGACCTCCTGGGCGAGTACACCGGCGCCGGCGTCATCTTCGGCGTCACCGGCGGCGTCATGGAGGCGGCCCTGCGCACCGCGTACCACATCCTCACCGGAAAAGAGCACGAGCTTGTGAAGTTCGAGCAGGTCCGGGGCTTAGAGGGCATCAAGGAGGCCTCCATCGACATTGACGGCACCACCGTCAATGTGGCTGTCGCCCACGGCATGAAGAACGCCAAGGTCCTGATGGACGAGGTCCGCGCGGGAAAGAGCAAATACACCTTCATCGAGATCATGGGCTGCCCCGGCGGCTGCGTGGCCGGAGGCGGTCAGCCCTACGTCAAGCCCTGCTTCCTGCCCAACGAGGACATCGACATCCTGGATACCTATAAGGCCAAGCGCTCCGCCGCCCTCTATTCCGAGGACGAGCGCCAGACCGTCCGCCAGAGCCACAACAACACCCAGATCCAGCAGCTCTACGCCGACTACCTGGGCGAGCCCTGCGGCCACAAAGCCCACGAGCTTTTACACACCTCCTACGCCGCGCGCGAGCGGTTCAACTAAAAAGCCAGGGGCGGGTCCCAAGGACCCGCCCCTCAGACTGTCGAAAAAGCCCTGTTGGGCTTTTCCGACAGGGGGGAACGTGCGGGGCATTTTCTCTGAATTTTGCGAAATTCAGAGAAAATGCCCCTGCTGTCGCCCTGCGCGCGCCCCGCAGAGGCGCTACGACTCGCTAAGAGCCGCCGCATAGCGGCGGTTGCTCGCTTGCATGGCGCCTGCGGGCGCCAACTTGTGCGACAAAAGGGATTTTTCCAAGGCACATGTCCTTGAAAAAAATATTGAATTTGAGCTCCGGGACGGGCCGATGACCTCATCGACCCGTCTTTTCGATTCACCGCCCGTTTTCCATCAATCGCACCACGCCCCTGTAGGGGCCGACGACCGAAGGAAGTGCCCCTGGGCGGATCACATCGGCCCGCGCTTTCATTGCGCTCCCGACCTCCGTTCAACGGAGCGCGGTGAAGAACGGGAAATGGGCCGCCGTGGGCGGCGGCCCGTACAGCGGAAATAAGGAATCATCATTTGCCGGAAAGCAGGCGCGAATCGGAGGAATGGGCCGATGTGGTCATCGGCCCCTACATGAACGATTTCCGGCTATCGGGGTTGTGTGGCATGGCTGCTAATACTAATCCCTAATCAAAAACTCCAATTCGCGACGGTCTTTTTTGCGCCATGCTTCGTCAGACGGCTTGACAATACATACAGTATTCTCTGCGCCGTCTTCCTCGCCTGACGCAAAAAATCCTCGCCGCTCGGTTGGCGTTTTTAATCAGGGATTAGTATTATGTGTCAGAAGGTCAGCCCCAAAAGGTCCAGGGCGATACCGGCGAGGATGGAGAAAACGAGGACGTAGCCCAAAATCTTCACGTTGTCCGCCATGGCCCGGCGGTTTGTGCGGAAGAGGACCAGCATCCCGACGCCCGAGGCGGAGAGAAGCCCCGCCATCATGCTCCCGGCGGTCATGGCGCCCTGGAGGTAGAGCTCGGTGATCAAAATGCTGGCCGCGCAGTTGGGGATGAGGCCCACCACGCCGGAGATCACGGGCCCGATGACGGGCCTATTCAAAATGAGCTCCGACAGCGTCTCCTCGCCCACAAAATGGAGAGCCACGCCCAAAATTACGTTGATGGTCAGCACGAACCCCGCAATCTGGACGGTATGGAGGAGGGCGGAGAGGAGGATGCCGTGCTCCTCGCAGCCGCAGTTCTCCTCCTCACACAGCTCGTGTAGGTCGATGCGCTCCCCCTCGTGCCGGCAGAGCCGGAAGAGCTTATCCGCCAAAAGTCCGGCGACGATGCCTGCCAGGACCTTGACGCCCAGAATCTTGACGATGGTCAGCGGCGGGACGGCGCTGGAAATGAGGATGGGCAGCATCTCGTCCGAGGTGGACAGGAACACCGCGATGAGTGTCCCGGCGGAGATGAGCCTCTGGGCGAAGAGGCTGGAGGCCGAGGCGGAAAAGCCGCACTGGGGGATAACGCCCAGCGCCGCCCCCACAAAGGGCCCCCAGACGCCGGACTGGCGCACCAATTTCAGGGAGCCGGCCTCGGCGCGCTCCTCGATAAATTCCAGGAGCAGGTATGTCAAAAATAAAAAGGGCAGCAGCTTCAGCGCGTCAAGAGCCGCGTCCAGCAGAATATCGGCCATGTCATCCTCCGCATTTGTCGTTATAAAACTTTATTTTACCATCCGCGCCGCGTTTTGGCAAGTGTTTTCAAAATTTACGTGGCGGCGGACGCATTTGCGTCATGATGCACAATCGGAAGATTTAAATTGTTAATTTTTTAGGCAAAGTATTGCTTTTACTGGGAAAATAGTGCATAATGGTAAGAACCGGACCTGTCCTCCGCCGAGGGGACGGGGAGGAAAAACGATATAGGAGGATAATAGCTATGAAGCATCTGGCAAAACGCGCGCTGGTCTACGTGCTGGCGCTGACGATGTGCCTCGGCGTCCTGCCCTTCGGAGCCATGGCGGCGGAGGACGAGCCCGCCGCGGCGCCGCCGCAGACGGACCCCAACGTACACGTGTTGGAGGCCAGCACCATGACGGCCTTCTCCAAGGGCGACAAGGCGGATGGGGACGTCACCGCCTATGACAGCTATTTCACCGTCTTGTGGAGCAAGAGCTCCGCGGTGGACAGCAGCAGCAAGGAATGGGACGACGGCTACACGTCCGGCCAGCGCATCAACCTGGGCGGAAAGGCCGCCACAAACAAAAACTCCGTCAAATTCACCACCTCCGGCCCCGCCACGGTGAAGATCTGGTGGGCCAGCGGCGGGGACAGGCAGATGGTGCTCTTGGACAAGGACGGCGCGGAGGTGGTCAAGACCAGTGATGCCAGCGTGAAGAACTCCCCGTATCTCTCCACCCTGGAGCTTTCCGAGGCCGGGACCTATTACCTGGGCGGCGACACCGGCAGCAACTACATATTCAAGGTGGAGGTCACCGAGGGCGCCGCCGAGAAGGAGTATGTCCTGGACGCCGGTTCCTTCGGCGAGGTCGATAAGGCCAACGCCTCCGACGAGAAGGCGGGCACCGACGGCTACTTCACCGTGAGCTGGGGCAGCAAGGGCAAGGTGGACAAGACCGGCGCCAAGTTTGACGACGGCTATGTCCCCGGCGTGCGCTTCAACTTCGGCGGCGGCACCCCCAAGGACAACGCCAGCCGCTTCATCCGATTCACCACCTCCGGCAAGGCCGCTGTTAAGATCTGGTGGGTCTGCGGCGACGCCGGCAGGAACGTCCACATCATCGACGCCGCCGGCAAGGAGGTCTTCGTCACCACCGAAGGCACCGAGAAGAACAAGGCCGTCGTCACCGAGACGGAGCTTACGGATGCCGGGACCTACACGATCGCCACCCCCGAGGGCACCTGCTACATCATGAAGGTCGTGGTCACCGAGGGCGCCGCCGGGAAGGCCCCTCCCGCGGCCTGGGACACCGTGGCCGCGCCGGAGATCGCCTCCGTGGCCGTGGACGCGGAGGACGCCAATAAGGTCACCGTCACCGTCTCCGGCCTTGTGGGTTACGACGGGGCCGACGACGTCACCGTCGTCATGCGGGACGCCGACGGCTGGGAGCTGGGCAGCAAGAGCTCGCTTGCCGAGAAGGACGAGCATACGCTGGAGTTCACCCCCTCCGCCTCCGGGACCTATACCTTTGAGGTCACATCCTCCCGCAGGGACGAGACGGACGTCCACCGGGGGAGCAGGACCGCCAGCTTCGATTTCATCCTGCCCCTGACGGCGCCGGTGCTGAAGTACGCCGTCAACGACGGCAAGGGCGGCATCACCGTGGAGTGGAACGCCGTGGCCGAGGCCACGGGCTATCAACTCACCGTGGGGAAGAAGACCCTGGACGTCACCGGCACCAAGGGGACCGTCACGGGCCTCACCGTGGGCGAGACGGCGGATATTTCCGTCGTGGCCGTCCGCGGGGAGAGCACCGGCCCCGCCGCCAAGTCTCAGGTCGCCGTCTCCGACAAGCCCGAGGTGGCCTGGGTCTTCGCCGCCTTCGGCACCAGCACCAAGCTCACCAACAACGGCTTTGAGAAAAAGGACGACGGCAGCGTCCGCGTCTATTCCATCAACGGCAGCGGCAAGGTCCAGCCCTCCGCCGAGGACGGCCTGGCCTTCTACTACACCGCCATTGACCCCGACACCACCAACTTCGTCTTCACCGCCACCGCCAACGTGAACACCTGGGAGTACGACAACGGCCAGGAGGGCTTCGGCCTTTTGGTGATGGACCAGGTGGGCGTCAGCGGCAGCACCGCGCCGGTGTTCTCCAACTCCTTCATGCTGGGCGTCACGGGCCTCAGCATCGGCGCCAAGAGGCGCCTGGGCGTGGGGGCCCTGGCCCGCACCGGCGTTTCCGAGTACTCCGCCTCCGTCCCCGCCACCTATAGCGGCCGGTGGATCGCGGACCTGAGCGGCATCGACGACAACTCCATCAAGAACATCGTGGGCAACTGCTCCAATCAGGATAAGCTGGACCAGCGCGGCGCCAGCCTCTCCCCGGCGCTTACCTCCTTCAAGCTGAAGCTGGAGAAGAACGATGAGGGCTGCTTTGTCACCTACACCGACCATAACGGCGTGGAGCACACCGCCAAGTACCCCGATACCCTGAGCCAGGTGGACGACTACATCTACGTCGGCATGTTCTGCGCAAGGCACATGGACGTGACCTTCACCGACATCAGCTTTACCACTACCGAGGCCTCCGGCTCCGGCGCGGGGGAGGAGAAGGAGAAGGCCGCGGAGCCCGACTACAGCTTCAAAAACCCCGTCGTCTCCAACCGGGAGAAATTCGAGCTGGACTACCGCTCCAACGTGGACGGCCGCGTCGTCATCACCGACGGTGAGGGCGCTGAGGTCTACAGGGGCGCCGTGAAGGCCGGCGAGAAGCTCACCGTGCCCGTGACCCTCGCCGGTGGGGCCAACACCTTCACCGCCGTCATGACCCCCGATAAGGACGCCCTCACCGCCGGCGGCCTCAAGCTCACAAGCTACGGTGAGCAGACCGTCTCCGTGACCGTCAGCTGCTCCGTGGACGCCAGGACGACCATCTATGTCTCCCCCGAGGGCAGGGCGGACGCCAAGGGCACCGCCGACGATCCCACCACCCTGGCCGAGGCCGTCAAGTGCCCGGCCCCCGGCGCCGTCATCATCCTCATGGAGGGCACCTATCACCTGACCTCCGGCGTCACCGTGGACCGGGGCATCAACGGCACCGCGGATAAGCCCATCACCCTGAAGGCCGCCGACGACGCCGTGACCCGGCCCGTCCTGGACTGGGAGGAAAAGGGCAACGGACTGCGCATAAACGGCGACTGGTGGTATCTTTACGGCTTCGACTCCACCCGCTCCACCGCCAAGGGCGTCCATGTGGGCGGCAATCACAACGTCGTGGAGCGGGTCAACGTATACAGGAACGCCAATACCGGCCTGTCCATCTCCCGTATCAACTTCGGCGACGCCATCCCCGACTGGCCCAGCTACAACACCATCCTCAACTGCTCCTCCTGGCTCAACGCCGACCCCGGCTATGAGGACGCCGACGGCTTCGAGGCCAAGCTCACCGTGGGCGTGGGCAACGTCTTTGACGGCTGCATCGCCGCCTACAACGCCGACGACGGCTGGGACCTCTTCGCCCGGGGCGATAGGATCGCCCCTGTCGTCATCCGCAACTCCGTGGCCTTCAAGAACGGCTACGACATCGTGGACGGCAAGGAGGTGGACGCCGGCAACGGCAACGGCTTCAAGCTGGGCGGCGGCAACATCCCCGTGGACCAGCTCATTGAAAATTCCGTGGCCTTCGCCAACAAGGCCAACGGCTTTACCTGCAACTCCAACCCCAATGTGAAGGTGAAAAACTGCACCGCCTACGCCAACGGAAAGGGCAGCCTGGCCCTCTACACCAACATCGCCGAGTCCGACACCGCCTTCGCCGTCCACGGCTTTATCTCCTATGAGGGCGGCAGCGCCGACAGCGTCAAGGCCCAGGGCGCTCAGGTCAAGGCCGACTACCTCAACGACACCAACTACCTGAAGGGCCTCCCCTCCGGCGAAAAGGTGGCCGGGGACTGGTTCAAGAGCCTCGACACCGACGCGGCCATAAAGCACGGCATCACCCGCAACGCCGACGGCACCGTCTCCCTGGGGGGCTATCTGGAGCTCACCGACAAGGCCCCGGCGGACGCCGGCGCCAGGCTCCCCGGCAGGCAGGGCCAGAACTTCCGGGACGTCATCCCCTCCGACCCCTGCTTCGAGGCCGTCAGCGACCTTGCGGAAAAGGGATTTATCAACGGCGTCACCCTCAGCGAGTTTAAGCCCGGAAAGCACCTGACCCGCGCGGAGCTGGCCATGATCCTCTACCGCGCCTCCGGCTTTAAGACCCCCAACCTGCTCCTCCTCTACACCGACGTGAAGGAGGGCCAGTGGTTCACCGAGGCCGTGCGCTACGTGACGGCCATGGAGATCGCCGCCGGCTACGGCGACGGGCGCTTCGGGCCCAACGACGATCTGACCCTGGAGCAGTTGGCCCTGATGCTCTACCGCTATGAGCAAAACGAGAAGAAGGGCGGCTTCACAGGCAACTGGATGTTCCGCCTGGACGTCAAGGACCTGGCCGACATCGACGAATGGGCCTTCGAGGCATTGTGCTGGTGCGTGATGAACAAGGTCATCACCGTCCCCGCGGACGGCGTCCTGTCCCCCCGCGCCCCCGTCACCCGCGCCCAGGCCGCAGTCATCATCGACGCCTATCTGAATCTCAAATAAAATTAACAGACCCCTATTCCCAAGAAGAGCCGCTCACTCCGGGCGGCCCTTCTTGCGTTGTTGGGGGAAAAGTGGTACAATAGGCTCATAAAACGATCGGGGTGACTGTATGACGCGGCTGGACACGGATATTCGATACATCAAGGGCGTGGGGGAGCAGAAGGCCAGGGCCTTTGAAAAGCTGGGCGTCACCAACCTCCGGGAGCTGGTGATGAACTTCCCCCGGGTCTATGAGGACAGGACGGCGGTGAAGACCATCCCCCGGCTCCAATTCGGCGACACCTGCTGCGTCAGCGCCACCGTGGCCGCGCCGCCCAGGCTTTCCTTTATCCGAAAGGGCCTGGACATCACGCGGGTCCCCGTGGTGGACGCCGGGGGCAGGATGACCGTCACGTTTTTCAACCGGAGCTACGTCAAAAATACGCTCATCCCCGGGGAGAGCTACATCTTCTACGGGCGTATCGGCGGGCGAATCGGCGCGCCGGAGATGACGAATCCCGTTTTTGAGAAGGAGACGAACACACCCGCCGCCACCCGGCGAATCGTGCCCGTCTACCGGATGACCGCGGGCCTCAATCAGCGGACGATGATGAACGCCGTCCGCGTTGGGCTGGACGCGTGCGGCGACCAGCTCCCGGAGCGGCTGCCCCGGGAGATACGGGAGCGCTATCACCTGGCCCAGACCTGCTTCTCCTATGAGAATATCCACTTCCCCCGGGACATGGAGAGCCTGGAGCTTGCCAGGAGGCGGCTCATCTTTGAGGAGCTTTTCGTCCTGAGCTGTACCTTGAGCTTCATGCGGACCCGGCAGCTCAGAAAAAGCCCGTACCGGATCGCGGACGTGGACATGACCGAATTTTACCGGGCGCTGCCCTTTGAGCTCACCGGGGCGCAGAGCCGCGCCGTCGGCGACATCCTCCGGGATATGGCCGGGGACGCCCCCATGAGCCGCCTCATTCAGGGCGACGTGGGCTCCGGCAAGACGGCGGTGGCCGCCGCCGCGGCCTTCGCCGCCGTAAGGGCCGGGTATCAGGCGGCGTTCATGGCGCCCACGGAGATTCTGGCCGAGCAGCACTTTAGGTCCCTGTCCGCGCTTTTGGAGCCCCTGGGCGTCCGCGTGGCGCTCCTTACCGGCGGCATGGCGGCGAAGGCCAAGCGGGAGGCCCGGGAGGCCGTCAGGCTGGGCGGCGCGGACCTGGTCATAGGCACCCACGCGCTTATTTCCGGTGACGTGGAATTTCTGAAGCTGGCCCTCATCATCGCCGACGAGCAGCACCGCTTCGGCGTCCAGCAGCGCGCGGCGCTGACGGACAAGGGCGACACGCCCCACGTCCTGGTCATGTCCGCCACGCCCATCCCCAGGACCCTGGCCCTCATCGTCTACGGGGACCTGGACGTCTCCGTCATCAACGAGCTCCCCCCTGGCAGACAGGTCATCGACACGTTTTTGGTGGGGGAGAGCATGCGCCAGCGCATCTATAACTTCATCCGGCGCCTCGTGGGCGAGGGGCGGCAGGCGTTCATCGTCTGCCCCGCCGTGGAGGAGACGGAGGAGTCGCCGGACGGGCTTAAATCCGTGAAGGAGTACGCAAAGGAGCTTCAGGAGCGGGTGTTCCCGGACCTCCGGGTGGCCCTGGTCCACGGAAAGCTGCGGCCCAAGGAGAAAAACGAGGTCATGGAGGCCTTCGCCGCGGGAAGCATCGACATCTTAGTGGCCACCACGGTCATCGAGGTGGGCGTGGACGTGCCCAACGCCGCCCTCATGGTGGTGGAGAACGCCGACAGGTTCGGCCTCTCCCAGCTCCACCAGCTCCGTGGCCGCGTGGGAAGAGGGGACCACAAGTCCTACTGCGTCCTCTTCGAGGGCGGCGGGGGCGAGCTGGCCCGGGAGCGCATGAGGGCCTTTTGCAAGACCAACGACGGTTTCAAGATCGCCGAGGAGGACCTTAGAATCCGCGGCCCCGGCGACTTTTTCGGCTCCCGGCAGAGCGGCCTTCCCGATATGCAGATCGCCAGCTTCGCCTCCGATATGGATATGCTGAAGACCGCCCAGTCCGCCGCCAGGGAGCTCCTGACAGAGGACCCGGAGCTCAGACGCCCCGAAAACGCCGTCCTCCGGGAGAGCGTGGAGCGGCTTTTGGAGAAAAACAAGGGGACATTCAATTAAAATGGAGAGACTTCCTGAGAAAATAAGAAAAATCCTGGGTCCCACTCCCTTTGAGAGGGACGGCATCGGCATGTCCGGCGCGGAAATACGGCTCTACCCGGAGGCGGTGCTGAAGATCGCCCGGGACGACGATACCGCCCGCCGGGAGGCGGACATCCTGGCGTGGCTGCGGGGGCGCCTCCCGGTGCCGGAGGTCCTGGCCTGCGCGCGGGAGGGCGGGCGGCAGTATCTGCTGATGACGCGGCTTCCCGGAACTATGCTGTGCCACAGCGCCGTCATTGGGGACGCCGCCAACGTGGCCAGGCTCCTGGCGCGGGCGCTGGAGATGGTAAATTCAGTTAATATTTCGGACTGCCCGTACATGGCCGGTCTGGATGTCGAACTGGCCGTCGCCCGCGGGCATGTGGAGCGGGGAGAGGTGGACGTGGAGAACACCGACCCTGCCACCTTCGCCCCCGGGGGCTTCCGGGACCCGGAGCATCTGCTCACATGGCTGGAGGAAAACCGCCCCCGGGAGGAGGCGGCCTTCACCCACGGCGACATGTGCCTCCCCAACGTTTTCACGGAAAACGGCGCGATCTCGGGCTTTCTGGACCTTGGCGGCGCGGGCGTGGGCGACCCGTACCGGGACTACGCCATCGCCCGCCGGAGCCTCCGCGACAACACCGACGGCCACCACGGCCACGCGTCCCCCGGCTTTGACGCCGACGCCCTTTTCAAATACCTCGGCATCACCCCCGACCGGGAGAAGATAAGATATTTCGCGCTGCTGGACGAGCTGTTTTGACGCGGAGAGATTGGGACGCGTGCGAAAAACGGAGGACGGGCCGCCGAGACGGCGGCCCCTACAGCGGGGGAGGGGGGCAAATCCCGTTTGCCGGAAAGCGTATGTGTGCAGGAAAGCCATTGCGCATCGCCCCAAATTTAACGCGAAACTTTTAAATCAGCCGTAGGGGTCGCCGTCCCCGGCGACCCGTCCTCCGTTTTCTCCCCTTTGTTATTTCCCCTCCTTGCCTCCCCCTTTAGGGGACATCCTTTTTCTTCCTCCCTCATATACTTGACCAAGTATATCCCCGGAGGTGCGCTTTGAAGGGAAAAAGGCTGTTTGTCAATACCGTCATCATGACGCTGGTGTCACTTTTCCTTCGCTCCGTGGGCCTGTGGTTCCAGGTGGCGCTGTCCCGGCGGATGGGGGCGGCGGGAATCGGGCTTATGCAGCTCATTTTGTCCGTGGGTTCGCTGGCGGCGACCTTCGCCATCTCCGGGATACGCTTCGCCGCCACGCGGCTGGTGTCCGAGGAGATGGGCCGGGGGAGGCTGGGAGGCGTCTCCGGGGTGGTGCGGCGGTGCCTTGCCTACGCCGCCGTATTCGGGTGCGCGGCCTCGGGCCTGCTGCTCCTGCTGGCCGACACCGTGGCCGTGCGGTTTTTAGGCGACGTCCGCACGGCGCTGGCTCTTCGGGTGCTGGCGGTGGGGATGCCCTTTATCTCCACCGGCGCCGTGCTGGGCGGGTATTTCACCGGCATGTGCAAGGCCGGACGCGCCCTGATGGGAACGGTGTCCGAGGAGCTTTGCCGCGTGGCCGTGGCGCTGGCGGCGCTGAGCTTCGTCCGCACGGCAAATCCGGAGCTCGCCTGCGCCGCGGTGGCGGCGGGCAGCGCCTCCGGGGAGATCTTCTCCTTTTTGGTGCTGCTGGCGCTCTATCTTTTCGACCGGGGCAGGCGCGGAGGGGGAGAGGCCCCGGGAGGCGGCGTCACCCGGCGGATGCTGGGCATCGCCATGCCCCTGGCGCTGACGGCCTACGCCCGGGTGGCGCTCAACACCGTTCAGAACATGCTCATCCCCTCCGGCCTACGAAAAAGCGGGGCCTCGGCGGAGGCGGCGCTGGCGGGGTACGGCATGATTCAGGGCATGGTCTTCCCGGTGATGACCTTTCCCATGGTCATTTTTTCCTCCCTCTCGGAGCTCATCGTCCCGGAGCTCACCGAGGAGCAGGTCCAGGGCAACTCCCGGCGCATCGAGGCCGCGGCCAACGCCCTTTTGATGCTGACCTTCGCCTTTTCGGCGGCGGTGGCGGCGTATCTCTGGTGCTTTTCCGATGGGCTGGGCAGATGTATCTACCAAAGCGCCGAGGCCGGGCGCTATATCGGGCTCTTGGCGCTTTTGATGCCCGTCATGTACATGGACCACATCACCGACGGACTGCTCCGGGGCCTGGGGGAGCAGCTTTACTGCATGAGGGTCAATATCATCGACTCCGTGGTATCCACCGCGCTCATCTATTTCGCCCTGCCGGTCTGGGGGCTTTACGGGTACATGGCGATCCTCTACGCCTCGGAGATATTCAACTTCACCCTCAGCGTCCGAAGGCTCGCGCGCCTGACGGCCCTGGGCGGGAGCATCAGAGGGATGGCGCTGACGGGCCTCTCGGCGCTGGCCGCCGCGGGGCTGACGCGGCTGGCGATGGCGCTCTCCGGCGGCGCCAACGGCCTTTTGGGGCTTATCTGCGGCGGGGCGGTGTTTATCGCGGTTTACATAACGCTGATAACGCTCCTCCGGGCCGTGGACAGGGCGGAGCTTGCGGGGATGCTCCGGGACATGAGATGAATAATATGTATGCGGAGGCGGCTGCCTCCGCGCAGATTGTCAAAAAACTCAAATTCAATATTTTTTCCAAGGACATGTGCCTTGGAAAAAATCCCTTTTGTCGTCCAAGTTGGCGCCCGCAGGCGCCATGCAAGCGAGCAACCGCCGCTATGCGGCGGCTCTTAGCGAGTCGTAGTGCCCCAACGGGGCGCGCGCAGGGCGACAGCAGGGAAGTTTTCGCTGAATTTCGCAAAATTCAGCGAAAATTTCCCGCACGTTCCCCCTTGTCGGAAAAGCCCGTCAGGGCTTTTTCGACAGGCTCTGCGGAGGCGCCTGCCTCCGCGTTTTTTATCCGTTGTCTCTTGATTCGATACGGTCCCTGAACAGGAGCGACACGCACCAAAGCGCCGCCAGAGCCACCAGGGTGTAGACCACCCGGCTGACGGAGGCCGTCTGCCCGCCAAAGAGATAGGCGACCAGGTCAAATTTGAATATACCGACAAGGCCCCAGTTGAGTCCGCCGATTATCAGGAGCACAAGGGCGATTCTGTCCATGATCATAGCATGAATCCCTCCTTTTTGTTGCGGAGTTAATTTAACCGGGAGGCAGAGAGAATATACTTCTATTTTTTTCATATCGGTTGTCACAAAGCGCCCAGATATGCTATAATCATTTTATAAATTGTTTTTTGACGGGGGCTTTTGTATGCTGAGACTTTATCTGGGCCGCGCCGGCAGCGGCAAGACCTCGTATATTTTAGAGGAGCTGGGGAAGCTGGCGTCGGAGGGCCGGGACGGGAACATCCTCGTCGTCCCGGAGCAGTACTCCCACGACTGCGAGCGCGCCCTGGCGGCCCAGGGGGACAGCGTGTGCCTCTACGCCCAGGTGCTGAGCTTCACGAGGCTGTGCAGCCGGGTGTTTTCGGAGACAGGGGGCCTCGCTCAGGTGATGCTGGACGCTGGGGGCAGGACCCTGGCCATGAGCATGGCCTACATGTCCGTCAGCTCCCGGCTCAAAATCTACGACGTGGGCGGCAGGCGGCCGGACTTTATAACGAATTTGACCGCGGCCTACGACGAGCTTCGCTCCGCCGCCTTGGGGACGGAGAGCCTTTTGGCGGCGGCCCAGGGCGCCCGGGGGACGCTCCGGGACAAGTTAGAGGACCTGGCGCTTATTTTTGAGGCCTTCGACGCCGTGAAGGCCCGCAGCGGCGCAGACGCCCGGGACAGGCTGGAGCGGCTCGCCCAGGAGATCGGCCAGAGCTCCGTGGGCAGCCGGGGGCGGGTGTTCATCGACGGCTTCACGGACTTTACATACGAGGAGAGGCGCGTCATTGAGGCGCTTTTGAAAAAGGGCGCGGACGTCACCGTGAGCCTCAACTGCCCGGAGCTGACCTGCGACGACCTCACCTTCCGGTTGAGCGTCAAAACGGCCCGGGGGCTTATGGCGCTGGCGTCCAGGCTGGGGGAGAGGGCGGAGATACTGCGCTTTCCGGAAAAGCCTGGGCGGGACGGGGCGCTTCGGTATCTCGAGCGGAATCTTATGGACTATTCGGCTCCCAAATACGCCGGGGACGCGGGGCGCGTGGAGCTTATCCGGGCCGCCTGCGTGTCCGACGAGTGCGGCGCGGCGGCGGCCCGGGTGGCGGAGCTTGTGCGCTCCGGGGCCAGGTATCGCGACATCGCCGTTGTCTCTCCCACCTGGGAGGCATACGCGCCGATTTTGGAGGGCGTCTTTCAAAAATACGGCCTCCCCGTGACGCGCACCGAGCGCAGCGACATCCTGGAAAAGCCCGTCATGGCGCTGATCTTGTCCGCGCTTGACATAATCAATAATAACTGGGATCATGTAAACATATTCAGGTATATTAAGACAAATTTGACGGGGCTCACCCTGGACGAGCGGGACCTTTTGGAGAACTACGTCCTCAAGTGGAACATCCGCGGCGAGAGGGCCTGGGGCCGGGAGTGGACCATGTCCCCCAGGGGCTACGCCCAGGAGCTCACGGAGGAGGAGCGGGAGACGCTTCAGACCCTCAACCAGGTCCGCCGGCGCGTGGCGGGGCCGCTCTCGCGGCTTTCCGATGCCATGCGGGCCGGGACAGGCGCGTCGGACAAGCTCCGGGCGCTCTACGGATTTATGGACGAAACGGAGCTCTACGGCATTTTGGAGCGCAAGGCCCGGGAGCTTCGCGCCTCCGGCCGGGAGGAGCCGGCGGCGGAATACAGGCAGCTCTGGGACATTGTTGTTGGCGCCATGGAGCAGTTTTTTGAGGTCCTGGGCGACACGCCCATGGACACGGAGGAATTCACGAGGCTCCTTAAATTGGTGCTGAGCCGCTACACCGTGGGCGTCATCCCCACCTCTGTGGACGCGGTCCGGGCGGGGGACATGTCCCGCATCCGGGCCCGGGGGATACGGCACCTCATCGTCCTGGGCACCACGGACGACGCCCTGCCGCAGAGACGCGGGGAGGGGGGCGTGTTCTCCGAGGCCGAGCGCGAGGAGCTCATTGAGCTGGGCCTGGGGACGCTGGACAGCCGCGAGGACGCCCTCTCCCGGGAGCTCTCCGGCGTTTACGCGTCCCTGACGGTGCCCACGGAGAGCCTTACGGTGAGCTGGCCGGAGACGAAGCGGCCCTCCTACGTCGTCTCGCGGCTCCGTAAGCTCTTTGACGTGGCGGAGCGCGTCCCCGGGACGGAGGTCTTTACCGCCGCGCGGGAGCCGTTTTTTGAGCTGGCGGCCTTTGACGAGGGGGCCCTGGGCGCGGCGGCGAGAAGGTACTTTGCCGGCGACGGCGAGCTGGGGGCGCGCCTTTCGGCGATCCGCGCCGCGGCCCGCGCCCCGGAGGGCGGCCTGGACCGGGACACCGCCGGGAGGCTCTACGGCCGCAGGCTGCGCCTGTCGGCCACGCAGATCGACAAATTCTACTCCTGCCGCTACGCGTACTTTCTACAGTTCGGCCTCAGAGCCAGGCCCCGGAGCGAGGCGGCCATGGACGCGCTGGAGACAGGCACGTTCATGCATTTTATCTTGGAGCACGTCTCGAAGGAGGCCTACGCCCGGGGCGGCTTCGGGAATGTGACGGAGCGGGAGCTCCGGGACATGGTCCCCGGCCTTGTGGCCCAGTACGCCCAGGCGCGGCTGGGGGGATTGGAGAATAAGTCCGGGCGCTTTAAGTACCTGTACAGGAGGCTTGCCAAGGCCGCGGAGCAGGTGGCGGTGACCATGCGGGAGGAGCTTATGAGCTCCGACTTCAGGCCGTTGGATTTCGAGCTGAAATTCGGCTCCGACGGGCAGCTCCCCGCGGTGGAATTCCCCTCCGGCGACAGCGTGATCGGCAAGGTGGACCGGGTGGACGGCTGGCTCCGTGACGGGAAGCTGTGCATCCGGGTGGTGGACTACAAGACCGGCTCGAGAAACAGGACCATGGACCTCCGGGACGTCATAAACGGCCTGGACCTTCAGATGTTCATATACCTCTTCGCCCTGGAGCGGGAGGGGAGGGACCGCTACGGCATGGAGATCGTCCCCGCCGGGGTGCTGTATTACCCGGCCAGGGACGTGATGATCTCCAAAAAGTGGGACCTCGACGACCGGCAGCTCGAAAAGGAGCTTTTAAAGGAGACGAGGTTCTCCGGCCTCCTGCTGGACGACCCCGAGGTGCTGGAGGCCATGGAGCACGGCGAAAAAAAGCGCCTCCCGATAGAAGTCTCCTCCCGCGGCGGCGACGTCCAAAGGAGCCTCGCCACCGCAAAGCAGCTTGGGGCCCTTGGCAGGACCGTGGACAGGCTGGTGGGCGACATGGCCAGGGAGCTCAAGTCCGGGGCCATCAGCGCGAACCCCTATGTGAGGAACAAGCTCCAGAGCGCCTGCGGCTTTTGCGAATATTACGACGCCTGCCATTTTGTGGAGGGCAGCTCCGGCCGGAGCCGCGTGAGGCCCACAAATCTCAAGACGCCGGAGCTTTGGAGAATCATCGAGGAGGCGGAAAAATGAGCGATATAAGGCTGACGGACGAACAGCGCGCCGCGGTGGAGCGCTCCGGCGGGCAGCTCCTTGTCTCCGCCGCCGCCGGGAGCGGCAAGACCAGGGTGCTGGTGGAGCGGCTGATGCGCAGGATAGAGGCCGGCGCGCGGCTCCAGGATTTTCTCGTCATCACCTACACCAACGCCGCCGCGGCGGAGCTCCGGGGCAAGATAACCGACGCCATATATGAGCGCATCGCTCTGGACCCCGCCGACCTCCGGCTCCGGCGGGAGGCCGCGGCGGTGGGGAAGGCGAAGATCGGCACCATCCACAGCTTCTGCGCCGGGGTGATACGCGAAAACGCCCACCGGTTGAAGCTCCCGCCGGACTTCCGCGTGGCCGACGAGGCGGAGGCGGGGCTTGTGCGGGAGGCGGCGCTGAAGGAGCTTTTGGACCAGCTCTACGACTCCGGCGACCCGGATTTTTACGCCCTGGCGGACACCGTCGGGGCGGGACGCGACGACTCGAAGCTGGAGACGGTGATACTGGACGCCCACGCCAAGCTGTTGAGCCACCCCTCGCCGGAGGCCTGGGTAAAAAAACAGCTCCAGGCGCTGGACCTCCGGGACGTGACCGACGCCGCCGCCACGCCCTGGGGGAGAGTCATAATGGACCGGGCCCGGGACGCCGCGGACTACTGGGCGGAGCAGATGGAATACCTGGTGGACGAGGCCCAGGGCGACCCCAAGCTGGACCGCGGCTACGGGAACAGCTTCCGGGGGACGCTGGAGTCCCTCAGGAGCTTCCGCAGGGCCCTGGACGGCGGCTGGGACCGGGCCCGGGAGGCCTCCGCCATCCAGTTCCCCGCCGGGCGCATATCGGGCTACGAGGACCTCAAGGCGGTGCGCAGCGGCTGCAAAAAGGCCATGGAGAATATATCCGCCCTCTTCTGGGACAACTCGGCCAGGGCCCTTGCGGATATGGCCGCCGTGGCACCGGCCATGCGGGCGCTTTTTGACGCGGTGCTGAAGTTCGACGAGCGCTACGCCGCCATGAAGCGCGCCAGGGGGGTCCTGGATTTTTCCGACCAGGAGCACATGGCCCTGAAGCTCCTGACGGAGCCGGAGACAGGGGAGCCAACGCCCCTGGCCCGGGAGATCTCCCGGAGATTTGAGGAGATCATGGTTGACGAGTACCAGGACGTGAACCTCATCCAGGAGACAATCTTCAACGCCGTCTCCCGGGAGGGGAAGAACATCTTCACCGTGGGGGACGTGAAGCAGTCCATCTACCGCTTCCGCCTTGCGGACCCCACCATCTTCCTGGGCAAGTACAACACCTTCCCGCCCGCGGAGCTTGCCGGGGAGGGGGAGCCGGGGAAGCTCCTGCTGACGGCAAATTTCCGCTCGCGCCCGGGGATACTGGACGCCGTGAATTTCATATTCGGTAACGTCATGAGCGTGAAGCTGGGCGACCTGGAATACGGCCGGGACGAGTCGCTGCGCCCCGGCGCGCCCGTGCCGGAGACGGAGGAGGCGGAGGTGGAGCTGGACGTCCTGGACATGGCCCCCGGGGAGGACGGGGACCAGGCCGTAACGGACAAGGCCGAGGCGGAGGCCGCTTTCGCCGCCAGGCGGATCCTGGAGCTCGTGGGCAGCGCCCGCATACCCGACGGGGAGGGAACGCGGCCCGTGAGATTTGGGGACGTGGCGGTGCTGATGCGCTCGCCCAGGTCGGCCCTCTCCGTGTGGCAGCAGGTCTTCGCCGCCTGGGGCGTGCCGCTGGAGACGGACGAGACGCGGGACTTCTTCGCCGAGCCGGAAGTCTCCCTTGCGCTGTCGATACTGGACATCATCGACAACCCCCGGCAGGACATCCCCCTGATCTCCGCCCTCAAAAGCCCCGTCTGGGGCTTCACGGCCGGGGAGCTGGCGGAGATCAGGATATTCGACCGGGAGGGCGACTTCTGGTCCGCCCTCAATAAGGCCGCGGCGGAAAAGCCCAAATGCGCGCAGTTCCTGCGTGAGCTCAACGCTCTGAGGTCAGCCGCGGCGGATGAGAGCAGCGATGAGCTTTTGTGGCATGTCTACTCCGCCACGGGCCTTATCGCCGTGGTCTGCGCCATGGGGGAGGGGCAGGAGAGACGGGAAAATCTGATGCTCCTTGCCGAGCTTGCCAGGACCTGCGAGGGGGCGGGGTATCGGGGGCTCTTCGGCTTCCTCACCTACGTCCGGAGGCTCCGGGAGCAGGGCATGGGACCGGAGACGGCCGCCGTGGGCCGGGGAAACGCCGTCAGACTCATGAGCATCCACAAGTCCAAGGGCCTCGAGTTCCCGGTAGTCATCCTGGCGGGCCTTACAAAGGAGATAAACGACGAGGACACCAGGACGCGGCTCCTCATTCACCCGGAGCTGGGCGTGGGGCCCAAGTTCACCGATGACAAGCGGAGAATCGAGTATTACACCCTGGCCCGCCGGGCCGTGGCGGTGAAGCTGAGGCAGGAGATCATGAGCGAGGAGCTGCGGGTCCTCTATGTGGCCATGACCCGGCCCCGGGAAAAGCTCATCATGCTCTGCGCCTTTGGCGACGCCGAAAAGGAGCTGGCAAAGCTCCGAAATACGCCCCTCCCCGCGCCGCCGGAGCTTTTGGGCATGGCAAAGACCATGGCGGAGTGGATCCTGATGCCGGCGCTGAGGCGTCCGGAGAGCGAAGCGCTGCGCTTCGGCGCGCCCAACATCCCCTGCGACACCGGCGGGGACCGGTGGGATGTGCGGCTCATCCGGCTCTCCGACGCCGGGGCTGCGCCGGAGCGGCGGGAGATGCCGGAAATACAAAGCTCCGGGGAGCCCGAAGCGGAGCTGCCGCCGGAGGTGCTGGAGGGGCTGTCCTTTTCCTATCCCCATCCCGGGGCCGTCTCCATGCCCTCCAAGGTCACGGCCACGGAGCTCAAGGGCAACGCCGAAACCCAGGAGGCCGCCGAGGAGGCCGAGCCCCTGGGCGGCGCGGGCGCGCCGGAGAGCACGCCGGAGCCGGAGAATCGGCCCGGGGAGCTGAGTAAGCCCACCTTCCGCCCCACGTTCCTGGACGGTAAGCGGGGTCTTACGGCGGCGCAAAAGGGCACGGCGACGCACCTTGTGATGCAGTACGCCGATTACGCGCGCCTGCTCACCCCGGAGGGCGCCGCCGGGGAGGTGGAGCGCCTTCGGGCCATGGGCACGATAAGCGGCGAGCAGGCCCGGGCCGTGAGGCCCCGGCTCCTCTCCGATTTCTTCGCTACGGAGCCGGGGCGGCTCATCTTGGGCGCGCCGAAGCTCCACCGGGAGCTTAAATTCTCGCTGTTGACCCCCTCGGAGGACATACCGGGCTTTCCCGCCGGGGAGAAGGTGCTTTTGCAGGGGGTGGTGGACTGCTGTGTCGAGGACGCGGAGAGCCTGGCGGTCATAGATTTCAAGACCGACCGTGTGACGCGGGAGACGGCGGGGGAGCGGGCGGCCTATTATAAAGGCCAGCTCGACGCCTACGCCCTGGCCATGGAGCGCGTCCTCCGCAAGCCCGTCCGCCGCCGCATCCTCTGCTTCCTCACCGCCGGAATAAGCGTCGATGTGTAATACAAAGGCCAAAAGCGTGAAAAACCCGGCGCGATATATATTTTTTGGTGGGACGTGGTAGTAGGGGGCTGTGAAAAAACACGTCGGCTGAGACGTGAATTTTCGCGGCCCCGCTTTTTTGTGGAAAAAACCACAGCTTTTTGCAA
>CANROF010000025.1 GCA_947632155.1 uncultured Oscillospiraceae bacterium | reverse complement strand
GTTAGCGAAACCCCTACAGGCGAGTATTTTTGCGCTTTACTTTTCGAATATGAATCCGTCCCTCCAGAAGAAGTGCTTCCTACCCCAGAGAAGACAATTGGTTTGGATTATTCCTCTCCGCACTTCTATGTCGATGACCAGGGCCGGTCCCCTGAAGGACATCGCTATTACAGAGAGTCTGAAAAGAAACTCGCCCGTATGCAACGGCAGCTCAGCCGCATGCAGTATGGTTCAAAGAATTACGAATACCAGCTCCACCGTATCCGAGAACTTCATGAACATATCTCTAACCAGAGAAAAGACTTCTGCCATAAGCTCAGTAGGGAGATAGCCAATTCCTACGATGCCGTTTGTGTAGAAGACCTCAATCTGAGCGCAATATCCCGTTCTTTGAAGCTTGGTAAATCTACCTTGGATAACGGTTTTGGAATGTTCCGCATGTTTCTGAAGTACAAGCTTGAGGAACAAGGGAAACATCTTATTGTAATAGATAAGTGGTTCCCTTCCAGTAAGACTTGCAACGAGTGCGGCTACGTCAACAAAGACCTGACTCTAAAAGACCGCGTATGGATATGTCCCGAATGCGGGGCAATTGTCATGCGTGACGCCAACGCGGGCAAAAACATCAAAGAGGAAGGTCTTCGAGAATTCTATATGGATCGAACGAAGGCTACTGCCTGAATTCGTTATACCCCAGCTATGCCGGTAGGAACACCGGTGAAAGCCTATTTATGCTTGGTCGCACGGTTGGGAATCGTGCCTAACAATCCATCGAGTAGGAAAAATGAGTGCCAAGCTGCCGCGAGGCAGCGTAACATGATGCTCGGTTATTCATAGCCGAGTAGTTCACGGACTTTCTCTCACCGGAAGAGTATCGATTTTATATCCGTTAAAAAGTCATATTTCAAAACGACCAACAAAAAAGTCCTCGCGAGATATGATCCAAACTTTTCGAAAAGGTATTCCTGACCCCCTCCCCAAGCACTTCCCGTATAATATAATGTAACCCCACTCACCACCCATCCGTCCCACATTCAACAAGGAGGTACCCTCAATGCAACCCTTTCCGTTCCTTTTCAACCGCTCATACATTTGGCAAAAATATCTCAAAACTATTGAAAACTACCCTAAAGAGGCTCAGCCGCTTGCCCTTCGGGAACACGTCACCGCATTGAGCATTGTCAGTGCGTTGGAAAATACTGATGAATATGACGCTGCAATGTCTCTTTTGGATGAGTATGTGAGTCCGAACAAATTCTTTTCCTTGTTTAAGTCCTATCTTCGGAGGGCCATTATAGAGCCGGAATTTTTCCTTATCAATTTGAGGCACTTTACGGCGAGACCGGCCCTCGTAATTACCCAACGGAACGAGCAAAGGCAGTTTTTCGAGTTCGTGGAGGCCTGCTCTGACGCTTTTCTTCGTATTGCCGAAACCCACCCCCAGGATAACTCCTTATATATAATAGGGGAGTTTCTCCGATTCCTGCGGCTCCCGATAGAATTTCTAAAACCCGACCGCAATGACGAGACGGTCATTGTTGCCGGCTGCAATCCCAACGGCAATCTCATTCTCGAAAAAGCACTGTATCCAGACTTTTTCCCGGTCGTCTTGCAGCACATTTTCTTATTGAATGACCCGGACAAGACCCCAGCCGCCGCCCTCGCAAACGAGTTCTATGAGAAGAATGGAATTCAACTGTCGGGTCCGGCGGATTTCGCTCGTGTCTGGTACCAAATCGAGGAATACAACGAGACCTGCCGCAAGCGAGCGATCTCCTCCACTCCTCCCACACCTTTTCAAACATAACTTCCTCATCCGCCGATTCCCCGGCGGATGATTTATATTTTTCTGCGTTTTTCCGTAAGTATATACTAACCGACACTTATGGTTCAACACAGAATACAGCCGCAGGTAGCTGCCACTGGTAACAGTGTGCAGAGGAGTCAGTACTTCTCGTGTCTTTTGAGACATGAGAGGGGAGAGGAGGAGGCAAGTATGCCCAAATACACCCCATTTTCCAAGCTCTCGAAAAAGGAGCAGCGTAAAATCAACGCGCAGAAGCGTGGGAGCTGGGGCGGGTTAAATCCCGTCACCCGCGTCCCGCCCAATCCCCGCGCATACAACCGCGCAAAAGTCCGCCGTACCCCGGCGGACTAATTTTTTTGTTTATATTTTCTGAAAAACTTTCGTATATACAAGCAACCAATATTTTTGGTTGAAAACACAATTTTGGTTAAACATTGAAAGGAGTAATCAATTATGGTCACAAAAACACACGCCGAAATCGTTGAATTCGCTCTGGACCCCACTGTACCCTCTCTCAACGCGCAGGTAGATGACTGCTATTTGAGTCTGGTGAAGGTCCCTGTCGGGAAGGCCGTCTACGTCTACGGCGTATATGGCTTCAATCCGGATTTCATTGAGGAAACGAAGCTTCAGTATAATCTGGGGGCCATCGTTGCCAATGGTACGGTCTACGTCTTCAACGACTTCAACTTTTTTGGCAGGTACTATGGCAAGCTCGATGAGTTCCCGCATGTCATAGATAGCATGGACTTCTTCCGCGCTATCTATGAGGAAGCCCAGGCCATTTTCCGTGACTGGTACGCCCAGCTTTCTGTGCCAACCAGTGCAGAAGAAAGCTTGAAGATCTACGACTTTGAGAGGGCAAAGAAGGATTTCATCGAGCATGGCAGGGGCAGCAACACCTTTGCTGAGGCTCCCAAGAGGCAGGATCCTCCGGAGCAAGTTGTCATCCAGACCTTGACCGGCGCCATCGAGCTGAAGCCCTATCTCCTTCAGCAGTTTGAAGCTGAGAGGGACGAGTATATCGACCTGAAAACTCTTCGATTCAGACTTCTGGAGGTTGTGAGACGTGGCGGGGACCTGCCGGAGATGAATCAGACCATCGCTGATGCCATTCGTGACGTTGACGCGCAGATGTTCACTCTGACCCTCGAACACGACGGGCTTGTCCGCGAGTGCAAGTACGGGAAGCATGGTTTCCAGAACTCCCTGCTTTCTTCTTGCCTCGAGACAGGCTATCTGACGTTCAAGACGGACAAAGAAGCCGACGAGCTGTCAGAGGCCTTCTGTGGCAAGCGGTACGAACGCATCCCTCTCTCGTACATCTCGAAGATCACGTTCAAAGGCAAGGTCCTCTATGCCCGCAAGGACGAGGACTGAATAACAATTTCAAGGAGGAAAAAATATGTATCTCAAAATCAACGGCGTAGAGATGACTGCTGAGGAGCTGGCGGAGAAGCTCAATCTTCCCGCCCCCATCCATTCCCTTTCACTCTGCGTCCGCATCCCCGCTGGAGAGCTGGAGGTCAACACCTTCGATAACGGCCAAAGCGCCGCCCCTGGAATCGACTCATACATCAATCTCAAGGACGGCACGTCCATCATGGTCGCCCGTACTGAGCAGGTCCGCAACCACCAGCCTACCACCTATCTCTACAACCGCACAGACACTTATCTGGCGTATCTTTGCCACGATGTTCGTCCGGACGACGAGTTCGATAAGGACCCCAAGGAGCCTGTGCTTGTTGTCGGTGGAGACGTGGACTTCAACGTTCAACTCTACCGTGAGAACCACTACGTGGTGGACAACGGCATGCTGCCTGAAGATATGCAGCCGGAGGAAGAAGAATATGAGTAAGATCTTCAAAATCGACGGCCGCGACTACGTGGCTTCTCTCCCGACCGGCTGGTTGTCCGAGACGTACAAGGAAAACGAATTCGATCAGGCTCTCAGGGCCGGGTGCAAGCTGGACCTCTCGAAGGCCAGTTGGTGCTGGGAAGTGCTTGAGGACGGAACGCAGCTCCTGCGCGGCGTGCCTACGCTCGACCGAAACTGGGTTCCCGTTCAGACCGCTTTACCCGAAATCGGGTTTCGGCCCGTATTGATGCCTCTGGTCGATGACGCTCCCGTCTTCGACGATACCGTTTATGCCGGTAAGGACGGACAGACAGTCAAGCTTGGCTCTCTGCGCGTCAAGGATGGCGACATTACCATCGAGAACACCAAGAAAGGCACACCTATTGAGTGGGGAGTGTTTGGGGGGAAACTGATCGCCCTGACTAACCTGGTCGATGGGGTCACTTATGAGGAGCTGGCGAAGATGGGCTATGGATCGTACAATCCGGACGAGAAAATAGACGAAACTATTCTCTCTGGAGGGTACATCCTGCTGACCACATACGCCATGCTGTCTGCGGAGGAGTATGAGGAGACTGAGGACTGGGACGAAACGCCCATTACCTATGTCGCCATCAAGTTCGAATATCTTCTGAACAATCTCAAGGAGTTGAAGTATTTCGACCTCTCAGACCTCCTCTACAACTACACCTACGATGACCTGGAGTACTTCGCTATTGAGGCCATGTCCGATCACGCGGTTGCGTTCATGTATCGTCCGTCTTTGGACAAGAAATTCCGCTTCCCTGTGACGTGCAAGAGAAGTGCCATGTACGCGCTGCTGGATTTCGTCAGCGGCCATCTCCAGGAAAACGGCTTCGAGTCCGCGTCCAAATACATCGACTGCTGGTTGGAGCTGTAAGAAGGGGAGATTGCCATGAGAACTATCTATGTAAGGGGAGAGCCACTTGTAGTGACTCTCCCGACCGGCGGCTGCGTCGGCAATGACTGGGACAGCGCTCTGGACGCAGGGTGCGACCTGCATTGCAAGGACCCGTTTTCCTGGTGCCTGGAATGCGGCGAAGTCCGTGGAGGGACCAACCCCCGCCATTGGGAGTACAATCATCCCGCGCTCGTCCATTCTACCGTCGGCTTCCGTCCCGTTCTGACACCTTGGAATCCCAACGCCAAGTTCCCCAAGATCATGAACGGTCAGACGGTACGCCTCGGCTTCGTGGAGGGCTCCTGGGACGATTTCCGCATCACCGACAAGGATACCGGTGTCCCCGCGGATTGCGGTATCTTCAACGGCAAGCTGATCGCCCTGGACAACTGGTTTACCCGAGTGAGCTGGGATTCCCTCATCAAGGTGTATAACACCGAGACCCCCAAGGAAACCCTTTCCTGCTTCGCTCTCATTCGTGACTTTGAGAACGATGTCGCGGATGTAGATATCTTCGCCAACGAGCAGATAGCGCATACCGCGATGGTCTATGAGGTCGTCGCGAAGGAAAAGCAGCTCAAGGAGATGGGGCACAACCCCGTCAAGAAGGCATCTTTTGAGGAGGCTTCCCTATACGACCCGATAGATAGAGTCGTATACAAATGGAAACTCGTGAAAAAGCAAATTTACTGATACCCACGCAAACCTACCGCCCCTTTTCCGGGGCGGTTTTTTCTTTGTTTTCAGCACAACCCATTTATATTTTCCTCATTTTTTCCGTATCAACAAGTAACCACATTTATGGTTCATTACAAATTTTGGTTAATCAAAAAAAGGAGGAAAA
This sequence comes from uncultured Oscillospiraceae bacterium, assembly GCA_947632155.1. Taxonomy (GTDB): domain Bacteria; phylum Bacillota; class Clostridia; order Oscillospirales; family Oscillospiraceae; genus RUG626. The sequence goes on along the minus strand of CANROF010000025.1, from coordinate 32,776 downwards.
CAAATCATGTTCGTATTAACAAAGCGCGTCGACGGTACCGGCGAGAGTGCCAAGCTCTATCGCAACACGGAGGCCGCTCATCGCGCCATGCTCCGCGCTCTGGCACAGACTCTCAATCTGACCCCCGAGAGGCTGACCGAGGTCCTTGAGCGCGACGGCGATGAGACCCCTGAGCTGGGCCTTCTGGAGCGTCGCGCTTGGGCGGATGTTGGGGGAATGACCTATGAGTGGGAGATTCTTGAGCTTTCTCAGGACTCTCTCAACGCCTTCACCTGCGAGACCGTGGACAAGGTTCTTGAGGAGCTTTGGGCTCAGCTTGAGGATGTTCCCATGAATCCGGACACGGAGTGCATTGAGGAGCCGTTCATGGATTTTCCCGCCGGCACCTTCCGCGAGGACATCTGGCACTGGTTCGACGAGCGGTACAGCAGGGGTGTGTATTACCTCATGTACCGGGACGGCGAGGACCGTACGCCGGACACCGCGAAGCTGCTGTATCTCAGCGAGCAGTGTTTCGACTGCGAAACCTTCGACTGCGCCTACAACCACAACGGCGTCTGCCGTTACGCTCTTGTGCATGAGAAGATGCCGGAGATAACGGATGAGGACGGCTGCGTGAGCGGTGTTATCGACGCCTTCGCCGACGACAAGGACAGCGGTATCGTAGACGCGACCTTCGTTTCCGTTTGGGACGACGGAGCTACCTTCGCCACCGCCTGCAAGGTCAACCTCGACACCGGCTCTGTCTTTGACATCGGCCAGGTGGACGTCGGGGACGTGGACGGGGGAGTCGAGAGCGAGTACGTCCTCATCAAGGGCGAACGCTACGATGTTCTGCTCGACGATGACGACGAGTACCATCTCGTTCGGGACTGAAAAACAAGAATATCCTCCCTCATTGTCTTTAGGGACAGTGGGGGAGGAGAGAAAGGAGAAAAAAATGAGCTATACGATTGAGTACTCAAATCAGTTCATCCGTTCCGAGCTCGGTTTCACTCCTTGCTGGCTCTGTGGGGACAACAACGTCACAGAGTACCACTGGGTCGGTGGCAAGCGTGTGGAAAGATGCACAAGAGATTGGTGCGTTTTCTGCAACATGCTTGCCGCCTCTGAGGACGAGATCATGGATAAACTCAAGTCTTTCTGTGGCGGCCCCTATCAAGAACACTGGAAGCGCGGCGGGAAATATCTCGACGACGCGGCCATCCTCCGTTGGGGCAAAAACGGATGCGGCAACGCGGTCCCTATCGAAGAAGTCCTCTATGCCAACCACATAAGCAGCGTCCGCTGCTACCTGAGTGTTTGGACGAAGGACTTGTCCAATACGACTCAGCTTGCCGGTTCTGTTTCCACAACGAAAGAGCTTGATGACTGGATCCTTGCGGTGAGGCAGTATGTCTCTGAGCATCCGGAAGACCATATCTATCCGGTCATAGATTTCCCCAGAGACGGCTTTGTGCGTGCAAGGCCGGAAGACAAAGAGAAATCCGGGGATGACCTGGTAATCCTCAAGCATGGAAAGGATTATGTGACTGCCATAGAGAAACGGGATGGGAAAGTTTCTGGCATATCCTATTGCCGCGACCCCAAGCAGGCCAAGGTCATGACGCGTAGCGAGGCGCTTCAGATTGCCAGCGGTTGTTTCCGCAACCTTCGCGTTGTTTCTGCCGCCATCAAGGATAAGCCATACAATGTGGTCATCCGATTCGGCGCGGGATCTGATGTGGCTGGCAACTACTTTGTCAGTTCCAGCAGCAGGGGTTTCAAGCATACCTGGGATGCCAGATACGCCAAACATTTTCCCGACGAAGCGGCTGCGAAGCGTGTACTGACGCGCTTTGCTTCCTACGCACCGGAGATAGTCATACTTTCTTCGGATACGGAAAAAGTGTAAATTCACCTGAAAAATAATAATCTATCGCTTCATGCGAAAAAAGAAAGGAAAAACAATTATGGAAAACTTCAATAACCATCTTCTTTGGGACATCCTTCTTGCCCACGCCGGGCACGACGTGACGATCGCCGTTTACGGTGACCCCAACGACCCGATTGACGTCGCTCTCGAGTGTGACGACTGCAACGAGGTCCTGCTCGATGCGGACCTGTACACCCTCGCCGCCAGGAGCGACCTGGACGATGCCGATTGCTGAGAAAGGGGATCTCCCATGAAAAACAAGCATCTTCGAGAGGCCATTGCCATAGATTTTGATGGTTGCCTCTGCGAGGACTGGTTCCCGGAAATTGGTCTTCCTAACTGGAAGGTCATCAATGCCGCGAGGCGTCGTCAGGAGAATGGCGCCGGACTCATACTCTGGACTTGTCGTGAGGGTGAGGCTCTTGAAGCCGCAGTTGCCGCGGCTAAAAGCTGGGGTCTTCACTTTGACGCGGTGAACGAGAGTTTGCCGGAGTGGAAGGAATACTACGGAAATAATCCCAGAAAGGTCGGCGCGACTGAATACTGGGACGACAAGGCCGTTGGTATTAGCTCCGATGGCGCGCCCATCTCCCTCTCTCACACACTCCCGCCTGCCCCTGGCAATAGCGACAGCGCCAAGAGTGTGTTCTACGTGAACTACGCTATTGATGCCAGGTTTGTCGCCAGAGTCGAGGCGGAGACCGTAAATGAGGCTCTACACCTTGCGGAATCTGTGTTTATGGATGCGGATTTCGGCGAGGCGGAGGAAATCGACAGTGAGCAGATTTCCGTTGAGGACGAAGACGGTAATTTCGTCTGGGAAAAAGAATGATTATCCAGCCGCCCCCTTTCCGGGGCGGTTTTTTTCGCGTATCTGTTATATTTTCTGCATTTTTTTCGTATCAACAGATAACCAACATTTTTGGTTAAAAACATTTTTTGCGCTTCAATGCGAAACCAAGAAAGGAAGTAAAACAATTATGGAAAACAGCAAGATCATCCCCCATCTCCAGCCTCTCACCGCTCGCGAGAAGGCGTGCCTGGCCTACGGATACGTCCGTCACATGGCTGAGGACGCGAAGCAGAACGGCCTGTTCCCGGAGTACTCCGTCAAGGAGGTCATGAGCCTTCTGATCGACGCGTACCTGGTCGAGGACGACCCTCTCATCGCTCTCGAGCGCTCCTCTGCCAAGGAGGTCGCCGCGGCATGACAACATTTCTGCGATTCTCTCACGACGAGATCAACAGCAGGATCCCGTACGCTGTGGTCTGTGAGGGCAGGGAAGGAGCTCGGTGGAACACCGGTCACCGGCGCCGGCGCTGGCTCCAGGAGTTCTCTGAGAAGGAGCGCAAAGAGGCCACTCGTCTCTTTGCCCTGGCGCACCGCTGGTATCTGGTCAAGGGCGCTCCCGATAAGGTCATGATGACTCCCGAGACGTACGCCCTGTGGAACAAGCTCGGCGCGTTCTGCGCGTCACTGTGAAAAACAAGAAAAGGAGACAAAAAGTATGCTGTATGTCCGTGACATTGATTGGGATGTTGATGGGGATGGAGCGCTGGCGGAGGAGTTACCCCAGAACGTTCCCATTCCTGACGACGTTGCCCAGCTTGGCTGCGATGCCATATCCGACTATCTCTCGGATACGGTAGGCTTCTGCCACTTCGGATACCGCTTGTCAACAGACTCGGATTTATAATCGGAGGGGACAACCATGAATGAATTGCGTGATATGCTTAACAAATTTCGCAATGACAAGAATTGGAACACAGAGAACCGTGATGGCACACACAGATTTGATGAAGAGATTGAGTGGATCGAGAGCATGGTCAATAGTTATGCGGATTTCTTTCACCTGACTCCAGATGAGGTTGCGGTGGAGATGGAGGCAAAACGGACATACTCATGGCCCAACTACTATCAACAATCAAATTTCCCTCCTCTTGATGGCAAGGGAGTAATCGGTATCTTCAAAACATTTGCGGATTTTTACGATTATTCGCGGGAGCATTTTGAAGGGTTTAGGTGCCCAACATGCGGAGATATATCTTATCATCCGCAAGAATGCAAACATCGAATAGAAAAGGACGGGAAATGTGACTGGTGTTCATACGGGTTTTTCCCATCTGAAACAAAAGTCTTTATCCTCGAAAGTGGATTTAAGGCAATACCAATTTTTGAACCAATCATAAAGGAGACTAAACAATGAAGAAACTCACTCAGTTCCAGTGCGAAGTTTGTCACACCGTTTTCAACAACGAGAAGGATGCCAAGCTCTGTGAGGAAAACCACAAGTCTATTGTGGCTGTCATTCGCACCAAGGACCATCCCAGGACTATCGACGCTTCGGGGTATCCCCAGTCTATCGAGGTCCAGATGAGCGACGGCAAATTCGTCGTGTACCATCGCTGAAGCGATGCCGTGCTGTATAAGGAGTCCGCACAATGAAGAGACTTTCTCAGTTCCAGTGCGAAGTATGCCACACCATCTATAACAACGCGAAGGACGCGAAGCTTTGTGAGGAAAACCACAAGACGGTGGCGGCCGTAGTTCGCACCAAGAACCAACCCAGAACTATCGACGCTTCGGGTTATCCCCAGTCGATAGAGGTCATGATGAGCGACGGTAAATTTATCGTCTATCATCGTTGAAAAACAACGTAGGCCCGCTCCCTTATGGGAGCGGCTTACTAAATCAAAACATTGAAAGGAGTTCAAAAACATGAACACTGCAAAACTGCCCGAGTACTGCTACGGTACTCTTCCGTCCACCGGAGAAGTCGTCATCATCAAGCGCGGAGAGATGGGTTATTACTCCTCCAACGCCACCCCTGGCAATGCACAGGCGGATGACCTGAACGCCGTCATTGGCGTGACCAAGGCGCAGGCCGAGGCCATGATGTCCGGTTCCATGTTCGGCTGGGACATTCCCTCCGCTGACCCGGACAACTACGACCAGGATGGCCGGTTCATCTTCTTCGCCAAGGAGAACGCGCTTCATCCGTGTCTCAAGCTCACGATGCGTCGGCAGGGGTATCGGTTCTCGCATATCTCCGAGACCATGACCGTTGGCGACCTCATCTCCGAGCTCCGTCGGTATCCCAAAGACCTTCCCATCGTCCTCTCTCTGGACGACGGCTGCACGATCGGCGGGCTGACGGACGAGGACATATCCGAGGAGGAGGTGCAGTAATGCTATCTCTTTTCAAGGATCAGATCGTCCACGTCAGCGGCGACTCTGCCGAGCTGTGGATCCATGACTACAATGTCCGTGTGGACACAGACGCGAGAGTCGAGGAGACGCCTGAGCCTCACGCCAGAAAGGTCCTTGTCACGCTATTCTCCATCGACGGGGATGCGAACGTGACGACCTATGTGCGGCGCAGCAAGCTAAAGCTTAGGGATGAAGACTTCCCCGCCTTCTTCCCAGGCGGCGCCCACGCGTGCGCTCTGAGCGGCGCTCGAAAGATTTGTGGGAACGGCTGCGCTAACGGTTACTCCTGCGCTCACCCGCACACCCCTCGCATCCCTCTCTTTGGGAAAGGGACAGCATGTCCTCTGGAGCGGTACAACGTCTCTGACGAAGAGGCAACCGTCCCTTGGTTCGAGCGCAAGCCCGTCACCGAAGAAGAACTCATGGCTTTGTGCGTGAGATGCGAGCATGGGCGGGTGAAGACGACTGAGCGAGAGCTGTTCGTCGAGTACAAGGACTTCATGCGCTACTGCATCGACTGCCCGGTCGAGAGTATGCGTGAAATGATAGCTGAGGCGAAAGCTGAGGCCCGTTGCAGTTAAAAAACAGAAAAGGAGAAAACAATATGCTTCGTACAGTGGTAGCAGTAGAACGTGATGGATTCGATATCCGCACGTTGACTCTTCGTTTCGATGTCCCGAGCGAGGATTTCAACCTGGCAAACGCGGTTCGCAAGGCCGCTACCGATTATTGCAAAACCGAACAGGGCAGAAACACCTTTGAGTGCAACCGCTCCTGTTTCAACTGGGCGGATTTCGACATGTTCGTCCCTCAAGAATTTTGCGAACGGTACGGTTTCAGAAAGCTTGATGCTGTTTTGTCCGATATTGAAGTCGATTTGGACGAGCAGTTGGTCGACGAATTCGCGCTTGAGGAGTAATCGAAACTTAAATGGGTTCCGCACCTAAACACCCACCCCCTTATGGGGTGGGTCATCGAAATAAAACGAAAAAGGAGAAAAACATCAATGGAAACGAAAACAAGAGACCTCTGGAGCTTACTCACCAGTCTCCTCCCGCACTATCCCACCGGAAAGCGACCCGACTACTGGAGCGATCAGGACCTCATCCTCTGTCCCTCGTTGGACGAGGCCAATGTCCTTGCGGACGTGCTTGAGGCCGTCGGCTTCGACCCCGTGACTGGATACTTCGACCCTGCCGTTGATGACGAGTGGGGAACGCGGGATAAGTACACGGGGTATGCCTATGTAGACCTCAATTGAGAGGCGAGTGAGGAGTGATAAAAATATGAAGACTGATCAAACTCAATCCCTGACTGTCTATGTATTGAGGTTGTCATATCGCTGCTTCAATGGAACGGAAGGCTCTAAAATACTTGGGGTCTATTCGGACATTGAGAAAGCGCGTGAGAAGATGCGTGCGAATGCGTTGAGCATCAAGAATAAGCTCTTCACTGACAATCAAGCCGAGTGTCATGAGGATGCCGACTCCATTCGGTACGACGAGTTCTACTCGCCAAGCGATACACCAGATATGTATTGCGCTTGGGAAATTACCGAGCATGAGGTCGAGTAAATACAGTAATTGGCGAGCTATTCAATATCGGGGCCTCTGCTGTCATTGACGGCGGGGTCCCAGTTGAGTCGGTCGCCTGAATCACATAAATATTGGAGGTACAAATATGCGTTATTGTGTTCTTTACGGAAAACGCGGAGATCCTATGACCGCTTGGTTCTCTGACCTCGCCTCCGCTCGCCAGTTCGCCCAAAGCTTCAGACGGGTCGGATATTCCGTCTCTATCTGGGAGCATTCGGCGGAAGGCGCGAGAGAAATAGAGGTGGACTCATGACGGTCAGCACGACCAGAGCCTTAAACGGCGACCGCCCTCATCAGCCGGTCCCGGAGTTCCTCGCGACTGCCGTGCGCGTGTTCAAGTACTCGGATATCGAGGAATACCGCGTTCAGCTTCTGAACGGCAGGGCAGACCGCTGGACGACGGTCTATATGACAGATAGTCGGGAAACGGCTGAGGAGATCGCGAGCAGTATCGCGGACGGTCTCTGGCTGGAAAAGCGCAAGACGGTCTCCGGGTATACCGAAGACATATCTCATTAAGAGGTGAAAATATAACGGAGAAAACGTTTGAGACGCCCATGGGCGAGGCTCGGCTGTATATTTGTCCCAAATGTGGACACCACTGGCTTGAGTTCTGCGACAGCGATCAGTATCCGGAGTACTGTCCGGAGTGCGGTCAACTTCTTCATGATGATGAAATTGAGCCGCATGCTGATAAAGTTGCCGTGGAAGCCGGACAGCATACGTACCGCTTCAATCTTACGCTGGGCGACTGGAGCATGGACGGGCATGGAATTGATGTTCCGTACAGCGTCATCTCCAGTGTTCCGCTTGAGCAGGTGAGAGAGGCGCACTTCCGCATCAAGGAAGTCTGCGGAGTGAATATTGAGGAGATGTTTGAGGAGAAAGACTACCTCACATTTTTCGAACTCCAAATTCTCCAGGACCTTGGGTGGAAGCAATCGTTCGCCCATCCTCTTTTTGATGGGAAAATGTTTGTGGAGGCGGATGATGTTGTGGACCTGTGGATTTTCCTTCTGAAGAAGGCGGACCCCACGATCCAGACACTTGAAGTCTCTGAGGACAATATGGAGGATATCCACTTTGGCGGGGTTGACAAGAAGGGCCGGCACATAGGAACAGTGGGCTACGGATTGTGGCCCTGAAAAGTTTAGCGGGGAGGTGAAAACCTCCCCGTTATAATTTTGTTCAACTATGGATGATACGGTTTTTCTCTCCTGAAATTTAATCCTATTTGTCCGACATTAAGTATTGCAAAACTTGTGGAGATTATATATAATGTTTCCACTGAAATAGGTCAATTTGGCTCTCGTCGTCTCGATTTGACCTTGGATCGCGAAATAATTGCAAGCTTCTTTGCGTATGTACCTCATAGAACTTGCAAATTCGTGCGTTACACGCAACGAGTAAGGTTCGACATTTTTGGCTAAACACGCAAAGGAGACGAAAAACATGGGACAGCTATTGGTTTATGAGAAAAAGAACAAGAATGAGGTGGTATATCAGTATCGGTTTGAGGTCATGGGCGTTGACGGTCACCGCAAATCGGTGACCAAGAGCGGCTTCAGAACCAGACGAGAGGCTCGAAAGGCGGGGCAGCAGGCTTACGCGGCCTACGAGACCCGCGGGGTTTTGGCGGCCCCCTCAGACATATCCATGGGGGACCTGCTTTATGAATGGATCGATGCGGATGTTGCAAAGAGATGCAAGGAGACAACAGTTGCCGGGTATAAGAAGAAGATCCGCCTTTACCTTATGCCCCTTCTGGGCAACAAAAATGCAGCCAAGCTGACCAAAAAGGATATTCAGGACTTCCTGTACTATCTGTTTGATCAGGGCTACAGTCCCAACACTATTTCTTCCGTAAAGGGCATTCTGACCAAGTGTTTCAAATACGCGGTCGATAACCAGATCGTTCTTTCTTCTCCCGCCAATGGGATACCGTCCATCGGCCAAAACGGGAAGCCTCCTACAATTGAGACTCGCAGCAAGGAACACATCTTCCTTACCGAAGATAATATGCGGGCTATATTTGAGCGTTTTCCTGAGGGCGATGATTACCACCTTCCAATACAACTCGGCTATCGCTGCGGCCTTCGTATCGCCGAGGCTTTCGCGTTGACCTGGGAGGATATAGACCTCAAGAATAAGACCCTAAGTGTAAACCGCCAAATCCAGTGGCACAAGGACGAGACCCGTTCCGAGGCGGACAAAAAGAAAAAGAACGGAACGTCTGAGGCGGGGAAGGGGTATTGGTACTTCTCCGCCCCCAAGTACAACTCCTATCGGACTATCGACCTGGATGATGATCTCGTTGCCCTCTTACAGCGCACGCGTGACCATTACCTGAAAGCCAAAAAGTATTATGGGGATAAATTTTTCGAGTACTATTCCACTTTTCCTATGTATTACGGAAAAGGCGGCAAGCCCCCCAGAAACCCCCAACACGACTCTCCTATTACTGTCCGGAAAACCGCGAACCCAGTTCATTTCATATTTGTCAGGGACAACGGATTGTATAACAATTTCCGTAACATGCAGTACGTCAACAAGGTCATCCACGAGAAGATTGGTATTGAAGGCTACGACTTCCATTCTCTGCGTCACACCCATGCCACCATGTTGGAGGAAAGCGGCGCCCCGCTCATTTACATACAACGCAGACTTGGACACAAAAAACCGCAAGTTACGCAAAGTATATATTTGAATCATTTAACCGAGAATTCTCGCAACAAAGGTATCTCCGCACTGAACGATATGTACAAAACGGATATCAAAAACGGTTCTGAGGAATAAGTCCGAAAAGTTTTTCAAAATTACGTTCAAGAATCGTTCAACTTTCAACATTTTAACACGGAAATCACACAAATAATACCAAAAAGCCGAGCTGTGTCACAACGTGACAAAGCCCGGCTTTTGTGCTGGATTATAGCCGCTATTGAGTTAAATTCGCGGTATTTCTTAATGAAAAGTTACTTATTAATCGCCTGGTCCACGGCCACGGCGACGGCGACGGTGGCGCCGACCATGGGATTATTTCCCATGCCCAAGAAGCCCATCATTTCAACGTGGGCGGGGACGGAGCTGGAGCCGGCGAACTGGGCATCGGAGTGCATACGGCCCATGGTGTCGGTCATGCCGTAGCTGGCGGGGCCGGCGGCCATGTTGTCCGGGTGCAGCGTGCGGCCGGTGCCGCCGCCGGAGGCCACGGAGAAGTAGCGCTTGCCCTGCTCGATGCACTCTTTTTTGTAGGTGCCGGCCACGGGGTGCTGGAAGCGGGTGGGGTTGGTGGAGTTGCCGGTGATGGAGACATCCACGCCCTCGTGGTGCATGATGGCAACGCCCTCGCGGACGTCATCGGCGCCGTAGCAGCGGACAGCCGCACGCTCGCCGTTGGAGTAGGGGATCTCCCGGACGATCTTCAGCTCGCCGGTGTAGTAGTCAAACTGGGTCTGGACATAGGTGAAGCCGTTGATGCGGCTGATGATCTGGGCGGCGTCCTTGCCAAGGCCGTTGAGGATGACGCGCAGGGGGGTCTTGCGGGCCTTGTTGGCGTTGCGGGCAATGCCGATGGCGCCCTCAGCGGCGGCGAAGGACTCGTGGCCCGCCAGGAACGCGAAGCACTTGGTGTCGTCCCTGAGGAGCATGGCGCCCAGGTTCCCGTGGCCCAGGCCCACCTTGCGGTCGTCGGCCACGGAGCCCTTGATGCAGAAGCTCTGCAGGCCGATGCCGATGACCTCGGCGGCCTCGGCGGCGGACTTGACGCCGCGCTTTAAGGCGATGGCCGCGCCCACGGTGTAGGCCCAGCAGGCGTTCTCAAAGCAGATGGGCTGGATGCCGCGGACGATGTTGTAGGCGTCCACGCCGGCGTCGTCGCAGATCTTCTTGGCCTCCTCCAGGGAGGCGATACCGTTCTCGTTGAGGACGGCGTTGACATTGTCTATTCTTCTCTCATAGCTTTCAAAAAGTGCCATTGTTCCATCCTCCTTCTTATTCGTGGCGCGGGTCGATGTACTTGGCGGCGTCCTTGAAGCGTCCGTAGGTGCCGGTGGCGGCCTTCATGGCCTCGTTGGCGTCGGTGCCCTTCTTGATAGCCTCCATCATCTTGCCGATATGTACGAACTCATAGCCGATGATCTGGTTTTCCTCGTCCAGGGCCAGGCGGGTGATGTAGCCCTCGGTGAGCTCCAGATACCGGGGACCCTTGGCCTTGGTGGCGAAGATGGTGCCCACCTGTCCGCGCAGGCCCTTGCCCAGGTCCTCCAGGGACGCGCCGATGACAAGGCCCCCCTCGGAGAAAGCGGACTGGCTGCGGCCGTAGACGATCTGCAAAAACAGCTCCCGCATGGCGGTGTTGATGGCGTCGCACACAAGGTCGGTGTTCAGGGCCTCAAGGATGGTCTTGCCGATGAGGATCTCGCCGGCCATGGCGGCGGAGTGGGTCATGCCGGTGCAGCCGATGGTTTCCACCAGGGCCTCCTCGATAATGCCGTCCTTGATGTTCAGGGTGAGCTTGCAGGCGCCCTGCTGGGGGGCGCACCAGCCAATGCCGTGGGTGAAACCGGAGATGTCCTTTATCTCCTTGGCCTGGACCCACTTGCCCTCCTCGGGTATGGGGGCCGGGCCGTGATACGCGCCCTTGGCGACGGGACACATTTTTTCAACTTCAGCGGAATAGATCATGTTGAACTCCCTTCTTTATGTGTTACTCGGCGCCGTGGCGCCGGAAAGGTGTACCTTAATAAATTATATCAGCAAGCCGCGTCCATGTCAATTCATTCCCGCTCCCGAAAATAAGAATTCTTTTTTCCCGGGGCCCCGGTTTATGCAAGGAACATCCCCGATTTGATAGATTGCCGCGCCGGTTTGGGGCAAAATAGTCACATACTTATTTAGGAGGCGCGATTATGGACACAAAATATATCACCCCGGAGGCCGTCTCCGGTTTCGAGGCAGACCTCATTTTGCACGAGCGAAGCCGGCATACGGTTTGGCGGTATTTGCATGACGTGGGGGCTTACGCGGCGTTCCTTGGCGGGCGGGAGGCTTCCGGGGAGGAAACGGGGAGGTTTAAGAGGGGGCTTATTGAAAAGGGCTACAAGCCCGGGAGCGTCAACACGATTCTTCAGTCGCTGTTCGCGTTCTTCAAATTCATGGGCTGGGAGGGGTGCGGGACGCAGAGACTTGTCATCCAGCGGGACGCCTACTGCCCGGAGGACAGGGAGCTCACCAGAGGGGACTACGAGGCGCTTTTGGGCGCGGTCAAAGGGCGGGACAGGCTCATTATCGGGACGATATGCTCCACGGGAATCCGGGTGTCGGAGCTGCGGTTTTTCACGCTGGAGGCGGTGAAAAATCGCGAGGTTGTCGTCACCTGCAAGCGGAAGACCCGGCGGATCATGGTGCCGGACGACGTGGGGCGGGCGCTGGAGCGGTACGCCGGGGAGCAGGGCATCGACTCCGGCGTCATTTTCCGGGGGAGAAAGGGCAAGCCGCTGGACCGGCGGCGCGTCTGGGCCATCGTGAAAACGGCGGCGTTCCGCGCCAAGGTCCGGGCGGCGAAGGCGTTTCCCCACAACCTCCGCAAGCTCTTTGCCCGGACGTTTTACGAGGCCAACCACGACGTGGTAAAGCTGGCGGACGTTTTGGGCCACAGCAGCATCGAGACGACCCGCATTTACACCAAATCCAGCGGCGCGGAGCATCGGAGGCTCGTAAACGCCCTCGGGCTGGCTCCGAAAATGAAAAATCCTCCCCGGGCGAAAAGGCGCGGAAGAGGAAAAAGGGCAAAAAAATAGGCGGACATTATTGATATAATGTCACGCACACGTCCGGGGAAAACGCAAGCCTCATGAAATTCTTCCCTTACATAGTAGCACCCTAAAGGCGCAATGTCAACAATTTTTTCTTAAATTTTCAAATTTGACCACGCCGCGACGGGCCCTGACGGGCCGGTCGCGCGAAAGCGTGCCTATTTTTGCCGTCCGGGGCCATTAGCCTCCGCAAATTTTGCCCGTCCGAGCCTTCTCCGTCCGGGCTCGCGTGACATTATATCAATAATGTCCCATCCGGCCGGGGAGGGTGCAGGCCGAAGCTTTATGAGGAGGTTTTTACAATGCAAAAGCGTAAACAAAACGGCTTCACGCTGGTGGAGCTGGTGGTCGTGATCGCGGTGCTGGCAATTTTGGCCGGCGTGGGCGCGGTGGCGTACAGTGGGTACATAGAAAAGGCCAACGAGGCGCACGACTTAGCGCTCTTGAGCGCAGTAAATACGGCATTCCAAGCCGCGTACACCGAGGAGGAACTGACAACATATCCCAAAGAGGCAGAGGCAAAATTGGAAGGTGACGAGGGTGCATTGAAACTGACCGATTTAACTGCCAAGAATGAAAATGGTACTGAGGAAATCTCAGGGTTTTTCGACGTGTTTAAGAAATACTATGAGGGCAATGAAGAGGCTGTCTTCAAAGTATATAAGGGGCTTAAATATGGCGTTGAGAATGGCGTTTTTAGCGGTGTACTTAATGACGGGACCATAATACTCACTAACGGGTGGAAGATGACAGCCGAGAGTACAGGTGACGGATACACAATCTATACCGTGACAGATGGAGACGGAAACGAGCGCACATACAAAGTGAATGATGCGGCGGTTCAGGCATTCCAGGATTCTGCCTTTGGACCGATGGGCGCAGGAGAGGTCATTGGAAGAGTTGGTGATTGTGCAAGTGGTGCGGCTGCTACTTTTGGATTGTTGGGTGCAAGAAACCTGCTTGGGACCGCTGAACTTGAGGAATTTCAAAAATACATTAGCGAAAAAGGATATACAGATAAAAGCGCTGAATACAATAATGCACTCGCAAACGCAGTTGTAATGAATATAGCCGAACTATCTAAGGGTTTGACACAAGAAGAGGTTATTAATGTAATAAAAGGTAATATGCCATTAGGGACTACAGCAGGAGGCAAAATTGTGGCGAAAGCCGCCACAGCTTACGGCGTACTAACCGCTTGGGCACATGATCCGGTGCACAAGGATGAGAAGCTGAGCAACGGGCAAACTGCGGAACAATATTGGAACTATCTTGCCGCAGGATTAACTGACGAAGATCAACTCCCCACAATAAGAGGTGAAGTAGCGCAACGTCTTGCAACGCCGAGACAAGGGGACGGTTCTTTTGTCCCAACTTCGTGATACAAGGGGACGGTTCTTTTATGATACAAGGGGACGGTTCTTTTGTATCATTGAGCGCAATTAAAAATACATAATCCGACCCCCTGCGGGCGTGACAGAGGGACGGTTCTTTAGTCCCACCTCCGCTTTGCTCCGGTGTGACAAAAAAACCGTCCCTCAGTCCCGCGGGTGAGACAAGGGTGAGACAAGGGGACGGTTCTTTTGTCCCAAAATCCAACCCCCTACCGGCGTGACAGAGGGACGGTTCTTTAGTCCCACCTCCGCTTTGCTCCGGTGTGACAAAAAAACCGTCCCTCAGTCCCGCGGGAAAGCGCTCGGTGACTGAGGAGGTGGGACAAAGGGGACGGTTATTTTGTAACACCAGCGCGCACGCTGGTGAGAACCGTCCACGTGTCACACCGGCCTACCGTAGACGCATTCAAGGAGGCGACCCCATGGACCGCTCTTTTCCCCGCTCGCGATTGTATCTCTGGCTGGCCGTGGGGACGCAGGCTTTAAGCCTTCTGGACTTCATCTACACCACCGTTGGCCTTCGGCTCATCCCGGGCAGCTTTGAGATAAACCCTTTCTTCGGCGGCAGAGACAAGGGGACGGTTCTTTTGTCCCAACTTTGTCACAGCCTGACATAACTTGATCCAACCCCCTACCGGCGTGACAGAGGGACGGTTCTTTAGTCCCACCTCCGCTTTGCTCCGGTGTGACGAAAAAACCGTCCCTCAGTCCCGCGGGAAGGTGCTCTGTTACCGATAGATTTTTTTTCGTCTGTTCTACTGAGTAGGTGGGACAGTGGGGACGGTTTTTTTGTAACACCAGTGCGCACGCTGGTGGGACTAAAGAACTGTCCACGTGTCACACCGGCCCCCCGTAGACGCATTCAAGGAGGCGACCCCATGGACCGCTCTTTTCCCCGCTCCCGTCTCTATCTCTGGCTTGCCGTGGGGACGCAGGCTTTAAGCCTTCTGGACTTCATCTACACCACCGTGGGCCTGCGCCTCATCCCGGGCAGCTTCGAGATAAACCCTTTTTTCGGCGGAATCCTCCGCACCCCCTGGGCCGCGCTGGGGCTGAAGCTCGTCCTCATTCCCGCGTCCCTCTGGACGCTCTACCACTTCCGCCGCCGCCCGCTGGCGCGTGTGGGCCTGTGGCTGTGCTTTCTCGCGTATCTCATTTTCGACGCGATCGCCCTCACCATCGTCCTGACCTACTGGCGGCGGGTGCTGGGGGGATAAGAGCGCACATATTCGCGAAAAATCTCCGGCCTGTGAAAGGACCGGAGATTTTTTCGCGCTTTTTGGCCCCCGCCGGAATTCCATATTGAAAACACCGCCGTTCTGCGTTAAAATGGGATTGGGGAGTGATGAGATGGTGAGTCGCGTTGACCTGCACGCCCATACCTGCGCCTCCGACGGGACGGACAGCCCGGAGGAGCTTCTGAATAAGGCCGCCGCCCTGGGCCTCGATACCCTGGCCATAACCGACCACGACACGCTGGAGGGCGTCCGGGCCGTGGGCGGCCGGGCGCCGGAGGGGCTGCGGCTCATACCGGGCGTGGAGCTCTCCTGCCGGGGCAGGGCGGGGAAGTGCCACATCCTGGGGCTGGGAGTGGACATCGAAAACCGGGAGCTCTCCGGCGCCGTGGACGCGGTGTCCATTTTGCGGCGGGAGAAGCTGGAAAAGCGCCTGGGCTTTCTTTTCCGCCGTGGAATGCGGCTCCCGTGGAGCGACGTGGAGGCCCTGCGGGCCATGCCCTCCGCCGGGAAGCCCCACATAGCGGCGGCTTTGATAAAAAACGGCCTCGTCCCGGACAAAAAGGCCGCTTTCGGCCTCCTCGCCCAGTGCGAGACGTGGGAGGACCGCATCGACGCCCAGTGCGCCGTCAGCGCCATCCTCGCCGCCGGAGGCGTCCCCGTCTGGGCCCACCCCCGGGGCGGCGTGGACGGCAAGGTGGGGGAGACGGAATTCCGGGCCCTTTTGCCGGAGCTTGTCTCCTACGGCCTTGGGGGCCTTGAGTGCTTCTACTCCATGTACCCGGAGCGCCTTTGCCGGGAGCTGGCGGCCACGGCGGAGAAGTGGGGCCTTTTCGTCTCCGCCGGCAGCGACTACCACGGGGCCAACAAGGATGTATTGCTGGGCAACGTCACCCAGGGGCCGCCTCCGGAGCCGGAGGAGATCACGGTCCTGACGGCGCTTATAAAATAAACCTTATTAAACTATATATTTTTACAGGAGGACGACATGGCGGACAGATTTGAGCTGACAAACGGAAAATACTGCCTCACGCTCACCTTTTACAGCGAGAGGGCGGTCCGGGCGACCCTGAGCGACCACCCGAATCCCCGGCTCTCCCCGGTGCCGGAGATCGTCCCGGAGCCCGAGGGCGTCGCCGCCGCATTTTGCGAGGCGGGGGATACGTATCTCATCTCCACCGCCGAAATGGCGGTGCGCGTGGACAAGGGGACCCTCGACATCGAATATCTGGACAAAAACGGCGGCCTCGTCTCCGCCGAGGGCGGCGCGGTCTTTGAAAAACACCCCGTCTACCGCACGGAAAACGGCAAAACGGAGACGCGCTCCACCGTGGACGGCGAGAGGACCGGCGTCACGGGCGGGCAGCGCGTGCTTGCCCGGGAGGTCCCCGGCGCCCGGCTTGAGATGAGCGTCGCGGACGGCGAGCGGCTCTACGGCCTCGGCTGCCACGAGGAGGGGTACGCGGACCTCAACGGCCGCTTCCTGCCGCTCTATCAGGAGAACATGCGCGTGGCGCTGCCGGTGATCGTCTCCACCCGGGGGTACGGGTATCTCTACCGCTGCGCGTCGCTGATGACCTTTGACGCCACCGAGCCCGGGCGCGGGCGGCTCTATTTTGACGCCGCGGACGCCATCGACCGGTTTTTCATCCTGGGCGGCAGCTTCGACGGCGTGAGCCGGGAGCTGGCGGCCATCACCGGACAGACGCCCATGCTGCCCATCTGGGCCTGCGGCTACGTCCAGTCCAAGGAGCGCTACAAGACGGCGCAGGAGCTTGTGGACGTGGCCTCCCGGTACCGCCGCCGGGGCGTGCCCCTGGACGTCATCGTCCAGGACTGGCGCTACTGGCGGGAGGGACAGTGGGGCGACAAGCGCTTCGACCCGGAGCGCTACCCGGAGCCGGAGAGGACCATGGGGGAGCTCCACGACATGGGCGTCCATGTGATGATCTCCGTCTGGCCCAACATGACCGGCGACTCCCCGGACAAAAAGGAGTTTGAGGACGCGGGGCTGATGCTCTCCGACGGGGCGTTTTACAACGCATTCCTGCCCGAGGCCCGGGCGCTTTACGCCCGGCAGGCCTTCGAGGGGCTTTTCGACAAGGGGATAGACGGCTGGTGGTGCGATTCCTCCGAGCCCTACGACACCGTCTGGGACGGCGCTGAGCGCCCGCCGCTCAAGGAGCGGATGAGGATGTCGGTGGAGGAATTTGAAAGGACCATCGAGCCGGAGCTCATAAACGCCTACTCCTATTACCACTCCATGGGGATATACGAGGCCCAGAGGGCGAGATCGGAAAAGCGCGTCATCAACCTCACCCGCTCCGGCTTTCCCGGACAGCACAAATTCGCCGCCGTCGTCTGGTCCGGGGACGTGTCGGCCAAGTGGGAGACGCTGCGCCGGCAGGTCCACTGTATGCAAAATTACGTGGTCTGCGGCGAGGCGTACTGGAGCTGCGACGCCGGCGGGTTCTTCGTCAAAAAGGGGAGGCAGTGGTTCTGGAACGGGGACTACGAGGGCGGCTGCCAGGACCCGGCCTATAGGGAGCTTTACACCCGGTGGCTCCAGTTTTCCTGCTTTACGCCCTTCATGCGCTCCCACGGCGCAGACACGCCCAGGGAGATATGGAATTTCGGCGAGCCCGGCGGGGAGTACTACGACGCCATAGCGGAGGCCATACGCCTGCGGTACAGGCTCCTGCCGTACTTCTATTCCGTCAACGCCGCAGTGACCTTCCGGGGCGAGATGCCCCTGCGGCCCCTGGCGCTGGAGTTCCCGGAGGACCCCGAGGCCGGGGAACACGCCGACGAGTACATCTACGGCCACGAGTTCCTGGTCTGTCCCATCACGGCGCCCCGGGAGGGCGGCGTATCCGTGAGGCGCGTCTACCTCCCGAGGCTCCCCCGGGGCGGCTGGTTTGATTTTTACACCGAGAGCTTCCATGAGGGCGGGCAGACGCTGGAGGTCGCCTGCGGCATGGACAAAATACCCGTCTTTGTCCGCGCGGGCTCCGTGATACCCATGCTGTCCGCCCCCGTCCAGTCCACCGACGAGGCCCGGGAGAAAAACGTCCCCTATGAGATCGCCGTATACCCCGGCGACGACGGCGCTTTCACCCTCTACGAGGACGCCGGCGACGGCTATGGCTACGAAAAGGGCGAGTGGTCCATGCGGAGGATAGAGTACCGCGACGCGGAGGGGGCCGTCTCCGAGACGCCCTCCGGCGACCCGCGTTTCCGCCGCCCGGCGTCGTTCCGGACGGTCCGGCGCGGGCGGTAAACGCGCCGCGTCCCGCCGTCCCGGGCATGACCGGTCAAAAAAGCCCCGCGGCGGGCCTTGCGGAAATTTTCAAAAAGGTATTTAAAAAGGGCCCGCCTTGTGCTATAGTATGCTTTATACTAATCCCTGATTAAAAACGCCAACCGAGCGGCGAGGATTTTTTGCGTCAGGCGAGGAAGACGGCGCAGAGAATACTGTATGTATTGTCAAGCCGTCTGACGCATCGGGGCCCCCACACGGCCCGCCGTGTGGGGAGAGGAGGAGCCGAGCCTGCGCCTGAGGGCGACCAAAGGGAGCCCGAGGTTAAGCGGCTCGAGCGACGACGAGGCAAAAAAGACCGTCGCGAATTGGAGTTTTTGATTAGGGATTAGTATTAATTCGCAAAACGGAGGAATCAGCCTATGAACGAGATCTTGAAGCTCCTTGAGGAGGACAGCCGCTACACGCCCTCCCAGATCGCCGACATGACCGGCAAGGACGAGCAGTACGTCCGGGACACCGTGAAGCGCTGTGAGGACGAGCACATTATAAACGGCTACACCACGCTTATCGACTGGGACCGCACCAGCGAGGAGGCCGTAACGGCCTTTATCGAGGTGAAGATCACCCCCCAGCGGGACGACGGCTACGACCGCATCGCCCGGAGGATCTATCAGTACGAGGAGGTGGAGAGCCTGTACCTCATGTCCGGGAGCTTCGACTTCTCCGTAATCGTCTCGGCCAAGTCCCTCCGGGAGGTCAGCCGCTTCGTGGCGGAGAAGCTGGCGCCCATCGACGGCGTCATCAGCACCGCCACCCACTTCATCATGAAGCGCTACAAGGATAAGCACCGGGCCTTCATCGTGGAGCCCCAGCAGGAGGAGCGGACGCTGTTTGTATGATGGACTATGAAAGCCTGATGTCGGAAAACGTCCGGACGCTGAAGCCCTCCGGGATACGCCGGTTTTTCGACATCCTTGACACCATGCAGGGCGCCATATCCCTGGGGATAGGGGAGCCCGATTTCGTCACCCCGTGGCACATAAGGGAGGCGGGCGTCTACTCCTTAGAGCAGGGCTACACGAAATACACCTCCAACGCCGGCCTCATCAGGCTTCGCGCGGCCATATCGGAGTACCTCCAGCGCCGCTTTGATCTGCGCTACGACCCGGCGGGGGAGGTCTTCGTCACCGTGGGCGGGTCCGAGGCCATCGACCTTTGCATCCGCACCATGTTAAACCCCGGGGACGAGGCCATCATCCCCGTGCCCAGCTTTGTCTGCTACGGGCCGCTGGTGACCATGGCCCACGGCGTGCCGGTGTACGTGGAGACGCGGGCGGAGAACGAGTTTCGCCTGACGCCGGAGGAGCTGCGCTCCGCCATAACGCCGAAGACCAAGCTCCTCATCCTGCCGTACCCCAATAACCCCACCGGCGCCATCATGGAGCGGGCCGACCTGGAGGCCCTGGCGGAGGTCCTGCGGGGTACCGGCATCATGGTGCTGTCGGACGAGATCTACGCCGAGCTCACCTACGGGCAGCACCACGTCTCCCCGGCGAATTTGCCGGAGCTCTATGAGCGCACGCTGCTGGTGAACGGCTTTTCCAAGGCCTACGCCATGACCGGCTGGCGGCTGGGGTATGTCTGCGGCCCCGCGGCCATCATAAAGCAGATGCTGAAGATTCACCAGTACGGCATCATGTCCGCCCCCACCACCAGCCAGTACGCCGCCATCGAGGCCCTCAAAAACGGCGACGGGGACATCGAGACGATGCGCGGCTCCTACGACAAGCGCCGGAAGCTCCTGCTGACGGGCCTTCGGCGGCTGGGACTTCCGTGCTTCGAGCCCAGAGGGGCTTTCTATATGTTCCCGTACATCGGCGGCCACGGCCTTTCCAGCGAGGAATTCTGCACGCGCTTTTTGCAGGAGGAGAACGTGGCCATCATCCCCGGCACGGCCTTCGGCCCGGGAGGGGAGGGCTTCACGCGCATCTGCTACGCGTCCTCGGTGCAGAATATCGAGACGGCCCTCACGCGCCTGGACGATTTTTTGGGGAGACTGGGGAAATGAGCGGCCATATCACGGAGCGGGCCTTCGCGAAGCTCAATTTGACGCTGGATGTACTTGGGAAACGACCTGACGGTTACCATAACATGGAGACGGTGATGCAGACCGTGGACCTGTGGGACGAGGTTGACATAACCATAAAAGACGTCCCGGGCATTGAAGTTGACATAAGTAGGGACGACCTGCCGAAAGGTTTACATAATCTTGCAGGAAAGGCGGCGAAAATATTTCTTAGTTATGTAAACCGGCCTGATGTGGGCGTCTCGATTTACATAACCAAGCGCATCCCCGACAAAGCCGGAATGGCCGGGGGTTCCGCCGACGCCGCCGCTGTTTTGCGGGGGCTCGACAGGCTCCTGGGGACGCGCCTTTCGGAGGGGGAGCTCTTGGAGCTGGGCGCCAAGGTTGGCTCCGACGTGCCCTTCTGCGTCCGGGGCGGCACGGCGCTGGCCAGAGGGAGAGGAGAGATCCTCACCGCCCTCCCCGCGCTTCCCGACTGCGGCATCGTCCTTGTAAAGCCGGACTTTTCCGTCTCCACCCCGGCGCTGTTCGCGGCGCTGGACGGCCGTGAGATAGAAAAACGCCCCGACACGCCCGGCTTTTTGCGCCTTCTGGAGGCCGGGGTCCTGCGGGGCGTGGGCGCGGCGCTGTATAACGTCTTTGAGCTCGCCCTTCCCCCCGCGCGGAGGGAGACGGTGGATGGCATCAAGGCCCATCTTCTGGAAAACGGCGCCCTTGGGGCCGCCATGACCGGCACCGGCTCCGTGGTCTTCGGCCTTTTCCCATCCATGGAGGCCGCGAGACGGGCGAAGTCCCTTCCGTACACAGCTTTTTTTGTATCTCCCGTGGGCTTTTCAGTTTAAAAACCTCAAAATCGGGCAATGCTATCCGTGGCACTGTCCGATTTTTCTTTCTGTGATACTAATATCCATTTAAAATGAGACACCGAGCGGCGAGGATTTTTCGTGTCAGGCAAGGAAGACGCCGCAGGGAATACCCATTGGTATTTCCAAGGCGGCTGACGCCGCCGGGGTCCCCGGCGGGCAAAGCCCGCTGGGGAGAGGAGGAGCGATGCCAGCGCCTGAGGGCGAATACTTGGAGCCCGAGGCAAAGCGGCATCAGCGACGACGACGCGAAAAAGACCGGCGCGAATGGCTTATTTTAATTGGATATTAGTATGAGGTACTTATGAAGCTGAAAACCTGGGAGCTGGCGCTGCTATTCGCCGTGCTGGCCGCATTTTTGCTGGGAAGTCATGTAAACGCCGAGGCCGCGGAGCTCAGCGGGAAGCTGGTGCGCCTGCACGTGGTGGCAAATTCCGACTCGGAGGCCGACCAGGCCATGAAGCTGCAGGTCCGGGACGCCGTTTTGGAGCTCCTGCGGCCCAGGCTGGAGGGGGTGAGCGACGCCGAAAGGGCCCGGGAGGTCATCGCCGGGAGCCTCGGGGACATCGAGCGCGCGTCGGCGGAGGTTGTCGCCAAGTGGGGCGCCGGCTATGCCGTCACGGCCGCGGTATGCCGGGAGAGCTTCCCCACCACGGAATATGAGAGCTTTTCCCTGCCCGCCGGGGAGTACACGTCCCTGCGGGTGAAGATCGGCCGGGCCGCGGGCCATAACTGGTGGTGCGTGGTCTTCCCGCCCATATGCGATACCGGGGAGCTGGGGCCGGAGGCCGCCGCGGCCATGGGCCTTTCGGAGGACGAAATTGGGATAATCACACAGGAAAATACAGGATATATCGTGAAATTCAAGCTTTTGGAGCTTCTTTCACAGTTTTTTAAGCTTTTTGGATAAAAATGAGCCTCACCCGCCGAAATCTTTCGGCGGGTGATTCGTCTTTACCGATTGCAATTGGACCTCCGGGGCACTATAATAATATATGGTAAATTGTTTTGGAGGCGAGAAAATGAAGATCATTGACCTTCACTGTGACACCGTCATGCGTTTTTATGACGGCGAGCACCTGGACGGCATGACCGCGGGGCACGTGAGCCTGGAGGGCCTGCGCCAGGGGGAGACGATGGCCCAGTGCTTCGCCATCTTTGTGCCCACCTACGGCGCGGCGGAGCGCCACGGGGTGCCCGTGGGGCCCGGGGAGTACTTCGACAGGGCCTATGAGGCGTACCTCCGGGAGCTGGAGCTGTGCCGCGGAAAGCTGGCGCCGGCGTATACCGCGGCGGACATCGTGCAAAACGACGCCCGGGGCCTTGTGAGCTCCATCCTCACGGTGGAGGACGGCGTCACGCTGGACGGGAAGATAGAGAACGTGGACGACTACTTCAAAAAGGGCGTGCGCATGGTGGCCCTGACGTGGAATTACGAAAACTCCCTGGGCTACCCCCAGAACAGCGACCCGGAGAAGCACGCCCTGGGCCTGAAGCCCTTCGGCATCGACTGCGTGCGCCGGATGAACGAGTTGGGGATCGCCGTGGACGTCTCGCACCTGTCCGAGGGGGGCTTCTGGGACGTGGCGAAAAATTCGAAAAAGCCCTTTATCGCCTCGCACTCCTGCTGCCGGGCGCTGTGCGACATTAGCCGGAACCTGACGGACGAGCAGCTCCGGGCCGTGGCCGAGTCCGGGGGCGTGGTGGGCCTCAACTACTGCAACTACTTCCTCCACCCGGTGGCCGACAGGGAGGACAGCTTCACCGCCATATCGGAGCTTTTGCGGCACCTTCGGCACATGGTGAACATCGCCGGAACGGAGGCCGTGGCCCTGGGCTCGGACTACGACGGCATCGGCTCGCGCCTTGAGTGGGGCGGCTGTGCCGGCCAGCAGAGCCTCGCGGAGGCCATAATCGGCGCGTTCGGCGTTGATACGGGGGAAAAGATCTGCCACAAGAACGCCCTCCGGGCGCTCAGAGACATCATCGGGGAGTGAGGACCCCCGCGGACCGGAGGGAGAACGGCTGGCTCACCCCGTCCGCCTTAAGGACCTGTCCGCCATGGCGGCCAATATGGCGGCGGCCTCGGCGCGGGTGAGCCCCCGGTCGGGGCTGAAAAGTCCGCCGCTGCCGGCGACTATGCCGCAGCGCCCCATGGCGAGCACGGCGGAGGTGTAGGGCCCGCCGGGGGAGACGTCGGAGAAGCCCGCGTCCGGGACCAGCACGCCCCGGGCCTCCGCGGGCAGCGTCTGAGACACAAGGACCATGAACTGGCCCCGGGTCATGAGGTCAAAGG
Organism: uncultured Oscillospiraceae bacterium; assembly: GCA_947632155.1. Lineage (GTDB taxonomy): Bacteria > Bacillota > Clostridia > Oscillospirales > Oscillospiraceae > RUG626. The sequence continues at coordinate 9,106 of CANROF010000025.1, read as the reverse complement.
GGCCAAGCTCCGTTTCGATGCCCCGGCGGGCGCAGTAGGCGTAGTACTCCGCGTACCAGGCCCCGTCCGCGGCCGCAAAGTCGTGGCCGTCGCCGTAGTAGAGCGAAAGGAATTTCGCGCAGAAGGTCACGGCCTCCGCGGCGTTCACCGTGTCGTTGGGGGCAAACCTGTCCGCGCCGCGGCCCTCGGCCAGCCCAAGCTCGTAGCAAAGCTCCGCCCCGGGCCGGAACCAGCTCGTCTCCGGGACGTCCGGGAAACCGCCGTTATAGGAGCGGACAGCCGCGAGCCGGCCCACGAGCTCACGCGGCGCCCTGTTTTCGCCGGACAGGGAGGCGTAGTGTTCGTCGGTGGGCTGGACGATGAAGCTGATTTTGCGGCCCCGGCCGGAGAGGAGGCCGGAGTTGAAGGCGCCCCAGGTCTGCGCGGTCACGCGGATGAGGCCCGCGCCGTCGGCGTTGCCCTCCAGGTATGTTACGGCGCTCTCGTCGTATTTCAGTACGATCACCGAGTGCCCGGCGCTGCCGTTGTAGCTGCCGTCCCGGTTTGAGGTGGTCCGCAGCAGCGCCCCGCACCGGACGCCGAGGCCGCTGAACGTCTCATAGGAGGCGCTCTCCAGATTCCCGCCCACGCGGCGGGAGTTTTCCCAGGTCCCCGGGTCGCCGTGGTAGGGCACGTCCCCGAAGAGCGCGGCGTAGACGGCGTTTGCGTATATGTAGCAGGAGCTGCCCGAGTAGACCGCGCCGCCGGGGCTTTTCACGTAGTAGGTCACGCCCACGGGGACGCTCCGGGAGCCGATGGGCGCCCGGGCGGGGAGCGTACAGCGGATGTCCGCGTACATCGCCGGGTCCCCCGCGAATACCGCGTTCAGAGCGTCGGCCAGCGCGGGGATGTCGGTGTAGTCGGAGCCCCGGAGCTGCCCGCCGTCGGTTATGTATCCGGCGCGGACCGGGGGAGACAGCGCCAGCAGCAGCGCCGCCGCCAGCAGGATCGCGATGGTTTTTTTCATAGGTCCTCCTGTGTGGTGTTAAGTTGACATAATTCTACATCATATGGGAGAACATATCAAGGCCATAGGGCAAATTACCTGAATTTACATAAAAAATTCCGCCGCTTCGGAATTAGCGGCGCGGGAGGGTTTTATGGAGCTGTTGAAAATGTTTCTCACCTTCGCCAAGATCGGCGTCATGACCTTCGGCGGGGGATACGCCATGCTCCCCATACTCCAGCGGGAGATCGTGGAGAAAAATCACTGGGCCACGGACGAGGAGCTGACGGACTACTTCGCCATCGGCCAGTGTACGCCGGGAATCATCGCGGTGAACACCGCCACTTTCATCGGTCGCAAGCACAAGGGAATCTTGGGCGGCATCATCGCCACACTGGGCGTGGTGTTCCCGTCGATACTCATCATAACCGTCATCGCGGCGTTTTTGACGAATTTCGCGGACATTCCGGCGGTGAAAAACGCCCTGGCCGGGGTGAACGCCTGCGTCATCGCGCTGATAGCCTCCAGCGTCCTGCGTCTGGGGAAAACTACGCTGAAAAACAGGCCCAGCGTCATCATCTTCCTCACGGTCCTGGTCCTGGCCGCCGCGGGGACGTTTGTTTCTTTCCCGGGGACCTGGTGGGGGAGGACTCTGGATACGGTCCTGTCGCCGGCCATACTCATCGTGTGCGCCGGCGTGGCGGGCGTCCTCCTGTGGATGCCCCGGGGCGGAAAGGGGGGCGGCAAATGAACACGCTCATGAATCTCCAAATCATCACGCTTTTGCGGCTCTTCTATGAGTTTTTCAAGACCGGCCTCTTTGCCGTGGGCGGGGGACTGGCCACCATACCGTTTTTGCGGGATATGGGTGCCTCCACCGGGTGGTTTACCGACGCGGACCTCACCACGATGATCGCCGTCAGCGAGTCCACGCCCGGGCCCATGGGCGTCAATATGGCCACCTACGTGGGCTTCCACATCGCCTCCATACCCGGGGCGGTCATCGCCACCCTGGGGCTCATCACGCCCTCCATCGTCATCATTCTCATCATCGCCGGGTTTTTGCAGCGCTTTCGGGATTCGAAGCTCGTGGACTCCGCCTTTAAGGGCCTGCGGCCGGCGTCCACGGCCCTCATCGCCGCGGCGGGGCTCAGCGTAGCGAAAAATGTGCTCCTGCATCTGGGCTCCGGCGGGTTCGACATTGCCAAAAGCGTCTCGTGGCCCTCCGTGGCGCTGGCGGCGCTGGTTTTCGCCTGTATGCAGCAGAAGAAGCTCAAAAAGCTCCACCCCATCCTCTTTATCGGAATTTCGGCCGTCGCCGGGATCGTCTTCAAATTCGCGGGCGCCTGAACAAGGTTTAATAAAATCTCATGACAAAACAGCAAATAGGTGTATAGCATATAGCACTCAATGCTAATAAATGGCATTTTTCCTATTGCAATTATTGCTTTTTTGTTGTATAATATTGCTTTAGTGGACCTGAGCCCTGTCGGCTGGCCCTTTTTCGGAGAGGGGCATACTTATAAAAAGCTAATGATGGAGGAAAGACATGGAAGAAAAGAAATACGACGTACTGAAGCTGGAAAACCAACTGTGTTTTCCGCTTTACGCCTGCTCGCGCGAGGTGATCAAACGGTATAAGCCGTATCTGGACAAGCTGGGCCTCACCTACACGCAGTACATCACCATGATGGTGCTGTGGGAGCGCAAGCAGGTGAACGTAAAGGAGCTTGGGGACTGCCTTTACCTGGATTCCGGCACGCTGACGCCGCTTTTGAAGAAAATGGAGCAGAAGGGCCTTGTGTCGAGAGCCAGGTCCGAGAGGGACGAGCGGAACCTTATCGTGTCCATAACGCCCGCCGGCGAGGAGCTCAGGGAGAGGGCCCTCGAGATTCCGGAGCAAATGACCGACTGCACGCCGCTCACACATGACGAGTCCGTCAGCCTCTATGAGCTTCTGTACAAGATACTGAGCAGCGTACCGGAGGAATAAAATAAGAACGCTCCCGGAGCCTTTTACGGCCTCCGGGAGCGTTTTTTTGCCGGCGGCGCGGTCACAGAAGGCCGAGGCCGGAGAGGGCCGCGATGAAGAGGAACACCGTGAGGATGCTGAAGGCCGTGGTCAGGGCGACGATCTCCCCGGCCAGGCGCGCGTTGCCGCCCATGGTCTGGGCCATGGGGGAGGAGGCCACGGCGGTGGGGGAGGCGAATACCGCCAGCAGCGCCACCAGCGCGTCGCCCCGGAAGCCCAGGGCTATCATTACGGACAGGCACACCAGCGGCACGATGACCAGCTTGCCCACGATGGCGGCGATGAGCTGCCCGCGGTGGCTGACGATGCTCTTCACCGAGAGCATCCCGCCCAGCACCACCAGCGCCAGGGGCGACGCCACGTCGCCGATGGTGTTGAGGGGCTCGGCGATGAGCTCCGGTATCCGTAAGCCCGAGGCGTTGACCGCGGCGCCCAGCAGCCCCGCGAGGACCAGCGGGTTTTTGACGATCTGGAGGAGCGTGCGCTTTATGTTGATCTTCCCGCCGCGGGAGGCCTCAAAATCTATGACCGCCAGGATGTTGAGCAGCGGCACCACGACGATGGACAGCGCCGCCGTCACCGCCAGGCCCGACTCCCCCGCCAGGGAGGAGCTGATCACCGTTCCGAAGAGCACGTAGTTGGAGCGGTAGATGCCTTGGGCCACCGTGGCGGCGTCGGAGCGGTCGGGGATGGCCCTTTTGCACAGGACGAAGGCCGTCACAAAGGCCAGCGTGATGAGTGCCCCGGTGAGGATAAAGAGCTTGGGGTCCAAAGCGGAGCTCAGATCCGCGTAGTAGATGTCGAAAAAGAGCTGGAGGGAGATGAGGACCTTGAAGATGAAGGTGTTGACCTCCTTCAGCGTCTCCTCGCCCATGATCTTGAGCCTGCGCGCCAGGACGCCGATGGCCATGTAGATGACCAGGGGCTCCACCACGTTGAAGGCCAGAGTGAAGCCGCTCATTTCAGGCCCTCCCGCAGGTACGCCCTGAAAAAGGCGCACTCGTCGTCGTTGCACGCGCCGGCCTCGGGAAGGCGGGTGTTGCAGTGGAAGACGTGGCCCAGCCGCGTGCCCTTGTCGCCGTAAAAGCGGAGCGCAAAGGGCACGGAGGCGTCCATGAGGCTCCGCGCCATCCGCAGGGCGTCGTCCTTGAGGAAATCGTCGTTGCAGGTCATGAGGAACGTCGGGGGAAAATCCGCCGTCACGTGGCGCGTGGCGTCCACGGCCTCCACGGACTTATCCGTGACCTGGGGCATCACCGCCAGCAGAAGGTCCCGGCTCCCGGCGGCGCGCTCGTGGTGATATGAGCCGCAGTTCAAGGCCACGGCCCGGGGGACGAAGCCCCCGGGGGCGGCGAAGTCCCAGCTCCCGGCAAATTCGGGGTCGGAGCACAGCTCGCAGAACAGCGCCAGAAGGTGCCCGCCGGCGGAATCCCCCACGGCAAAGACGTTCTCCTTGTCAAAGCCGTACTTTTCCGCGTTCTCCAGGACCCAGCCAAAGACGCGGCAGGTGTCCTCCAGGCTCCCGGGGAAGGGCGTCTCCGGGGCCAGGCGGTATGTAAAATTCACCACCGCGAAGCCGCGGCGGGCAAGGTCCATGCAGTAAAACTGATAAGTCTCCTTGGTGCCGTAGATCCAGCCGCCGCCGTGGACGTTGACGATGACCGGCAGCGCCGCGTCCCCGGCCCTGGCGGGGCGGTAGACGTCCAGTATCTGCCATGTCCCGTCCGGGCCGTAGGGGATGTGGTCGTACCGTACAATGTCCCCGGGGCTTACGGGCAGTCCGGCGTCGCGCCTGTCGTCGCTGGCCTTCATCTCCGCCCGCGCCTTCATGGCCATATTCAGCATCATTTCCTTTTTCATATCTCCGCCTCCCGGTTTCATGCCTTGATTTTACTCCGCTTTTCCCCCCGTGTCAACAAGGCCGCCGCTTTTCAGCCGTATTAAAAAAACGAAAGGGCTGTGAAAAACGCTCTTTTTCACAGCCCTTTTTATAGAAGATCGTATACTTTTTATTGGAGGACAGAATTATTTTATCTTCCGGCACTCCAGGTAATACCGCTTGTCCCTTGCGTGGCCGATGGAGAAGCTTTTTTTGGGGAAGACGCCGTCGGCGATGACGGTGCGGAAGAGGTCCGATTTGTCCATGGCCGGGAGCAGGAAGCCCACGGTGCCCGGCTCCTGGGTGAGCTTCAAAAGGGACTCCTCGTCGTGGATGTAGTCCACGTCGCCGCCGTCGGACATGGCGGCGTACTCCTCCAGGGAGCTCTCAAGGATCTCGATCATCCCGCCGAAGCTGCGGCCCCGGATCCTGAGCGTCCCCCGGACCTCGCCGCCCACGGCGTATTGGATCTCCCGCCCGTCGGGGATGACCAGCTTTTCCTTCAGCACCTCCAGCAGCTTATCCGGGTCCACCCCAAAGACCGCCCGGTGGATGGGCTCGAAGGCGATGCCCGGGTCGTAGACGTTGTTGAGCTCCACTAAGGCGTAGCGCGCGGGGTGGACGGCGGCCTCCTCCGGCGTCAGAGCGGCTTTCAGCCTGTTCCACAGCTCCTTTGCCGCCGCCAGGGAGTGGTTGCCGTCGCCGATGACGATCTGGACCTCCCGCCGGGCGAGCTTTTCAAAGGCCGCGTCCACGGCGTCCGCGTCCGCGCCGGAGAGCTGCCAGCCCGCGATGTGCCCGCCGCCCTCCATGAGGTCAAAGTCATAGAGCTTGCGCATGGAATGGGTGCGGGCCCCCAGCGGCTCCACAATGCTCCTGTCCGGGTCGTCGATGAGCACCATGATGTGCGGGAGCTCCAGGGGCGCGTTCTCCCTTATTTTCATCCTGGGCGGGAGCCTGTCCGCCACGGTCCGTTCGCTGGCCCGGACGGGGGAGCGGGACTGGGGGGAGTAGTCGTAGGCGTCCAGGTCCAGCGCCCCCACCAATCCCCGGCGTATGCCTCCGGTGACATGGCGCTCCACATACACGTAGGACGCCGGCAGCTCCTCAAAGACATTGGCCTCCAGGCACCGGCGCATGGCGGCGTTGGCCGTGTCGGCCATCTCCAGGGGGGAGATGTTCCCCAGATACGCCTCCGGGAGAATCATATGATAGGTGGAGAGCTTCCCCGCGGCGCGGGCATCCACCCGGTCCCAGTACGCGGGCTCCGAGGTGAACTGGTCGCAGGCGATGACGCTCCAGTCCTCCATGTCCCCGGTGCGGGGGATGAGTATATCGGCTCTCCTGAATGCCGCTTCTGACATGCGTTCTCTTCCTTTCAAGGGTTTTTCCTTGCATTTTATCAGCTTTTTATAAAAAAGTAAAGGCTTTTTTGACGGGGAGAGGTCCGTTCGGGGGAAGGGCGCCGTTTTTCCGTAAAAAATGCGGAGCGAACGATACGAAAAAAGCTTTAAAATGTGTAATGGACCAGGGGCGAAACCGGTGTATTGGGGTGAAAGGCCTTTACGAAAATCGGAAAGGGTGAGGATATGGATGACGGCAAGATCATAGAGCTCTATTTGGACCGGTCGGAGCAGGCGATAACGGAAACCTCCAGAAAATACGGGAGATACTGCCACTATGTCGCGTACTCCATTTTGCGCAGCGACCAGGATGCGGAGGAGTGCGTAAACGACACGTATCTGCGGGCGTGGAACGCCATCCCTCCGCACCGCCCCAGGAGACTGCAAACGTTCCTTGGGAAAATCACCCGGAATTTGTCCCTGAACAGGTGGGAGAAGCTCTCCGCGGAAAGGCGCGGCGCGGGGCAGATCCCCATGGTCCTCGATGAGCTCGCCGAGTGCGTTCCCGATGGGGAAAGCGCCGAGAGCGCGGTGGAGGATATGGTCATAAGGGATATTCTCCGCCGCTTTCTCCGCCGGCTCCCGGATGAGACGCGGAGGATATTCGTCCGCCGCTACTGGTACATGAGTTCCGTGGGGGAGATCGCGAAGCAATATGGCCTTACGGAGAACCAGGTGGCGGTCACTCTTTTTCGAGCCAGAAAGAAGCTGAAGACTATGCTGGAGAAGGAGGACATCAGAGTATGAACAATAAACGTCTTTTGTACATCATCGGCGAGCTGGACGACAGGTACATCGTGGACGCCGCCCCCGGCGCGAAAAGGGGCCGGAGGCCCGTTTGGGTGAAATTGGCCGCCGCGGCGGCGTGCCTTGCGCTGCTTCTTGCGGCCGGCATCGCGATTTACAGAGCGGGGGACGCGTCTCCGGTCCTTATTGGCGGGGTCCGGCGGGAATACGGACGGGCCCGTATCATAGGCGGCGACGAGGCGGAGATCGAGTGGCCCTGGGAATATAAGACGCCCGCGGAGCGGTATACGTCTTTAACGCTGGACGGCAGGGAATACGTCTCCACCGGCAGAGCCGTTGACGGCTCCCTCACCGGAAAGGCCCTGGGGGTGTACGATGTGGAGGGATACGATTCCTATACGGAGGAAACGAATCGCCTGCGGGCCGAGGTTTTTGAAAGCGGCGGCATCTGCGCCGGGCGCGTCGTGGCCGTCAAGCTGGAGGACGGCTATTATACATTTGTCCGGAAAGAATCAGACCCGCCGAAGACCTTCGGGGAGGCGCTGGATGTGTACGACCTTGCCGATGTCCTCCGTTTTGACCGGTTTGGCACGTACAAGGGACTTAAAGAGACTGGGTATTTTACGATCGGCGATGACGCCGCTATTTGGGAGGTCCTGAACGGCTGCCGGGACGCGGAATGCGTCCCGGATGAGGCGTGGAGCCGCGGGGAGGGGGACTATATCGGCTTTACGGTGACCTCCGACGCGCTGGGCGTGTACAAGCGGGTGTTCTATGTATCCGGCGACGGGTATATAAGCACGAATATTTTCAACTACGCGTACTCGTTCCGCATCGGCGAGGAGGCCGCCGAAAGCATCATCTCATACGCGGTCCGGAACGGGACCGAGATACCTTTCGAGCCCTATACCAACACCCTCGCCGGAACGGTCACGGATATATCGGACGGTTACATCTTGGTCGATGACTCTGTGCTGTGCCGGGACAGAGCCGATGGAATGACCTTCAGGATCCCGACGGACGATCTTCGCATAAGCCGCTGTATTGATTTTCGGAAGATCGGTATCGGCGATCTGGTGGTTGTATCCTTCACCGGCGCCATTGACGTTGAGGCGGGCGGCCTCGTTGTGGGCGCGTACAATTTGTCCAAGGGCACGCTCTCTGACGGCGGCGCCGCCGTCCCCGAATGACGCATCCGCGGCAAACGGAAAGTTCGTGAATTTTCAGTTGAAAAATCTGGCTCAATATGGTATATTTATCTAAAGCCCCTGGGGCTTTTCCGTTCAAAGCTCGACCGACGGACCAAAAAAGGGGGTCAGAATATGAAAAAAACCATAGTCGCCATCAGCCGGACCTACGGCGCGCACGGTACCACCGTGGGCGCGAAGCTGGCCGCGATGCTGGGCGTGCCGATGTTCGACAAGAAGATCATCGACCTTGCCAGTGAGCGCAGCGGCCTGTCGCCGGACTACATCGGGAAGCTTGAGGAGAACGTCACCGGCTCGTTCCTCTTCAACCTGGCCTCCGGCGCGTACAATATGCACGGCTTCCACCACAGCTACACCGACGTACCCATGAGCTACACCGCCTTCAACGCCCAGGCCAACGCCATTCAGGAGATCGCCAAAAAGGGAAGCTCCGTGATCATCGGGCGCTGCTCGGACTACCTCCTCCGGGACGACCCGGACTGCGTAAAGGTGTTCCTCTACGCCGAGCACGCCGACAGGCTGGAACAGTGCAAGGCCGAGTACAAGCTGGACGACAAGGGCGCGGAGCAGCAGCTTCGCAAGCTGGACCGCAGCCGCTCCAACTACTACAAAAACTTCACCGGAGAGACTTGGGGATACGTATTTGCCCACGACCTCTCCATAAACACCACCAAGGTGGGCCCCGACGGCGCGGTGGAGATCGTCATGGAGTACCTCAAGCGCGCCGGAAGGCTCGATTAGCTCTCAAATTTCAGGGCGGGCTTTTTGCCCGCCCTCAGTTTGTCAAAAAACTCAATTTCAATATTTTTTCCAAGGACATGTGCCTTGGAAAAAATCCCTTTTGTCGCACAA
>CANROF010000024.1 GCA_947632155.1 uncultured Oscillospiraceae bacterium | reverse complement strand
CGCCGCACCCATAAGCATGGGCCGAGGTGAAAACCCTGTGGAGCCGCAGCCGGCGGCCGTCCGTATTCGCTCATTTTCCGATAGATCAAAGTTTTTTGCATTTATGGATAAATCGTAAATTTTTCTATTAGCAGCAGACAAAACAAAAACGGCGCGGTAGAATGATGATGGAAGTCATTATGTCCGTGCCGTTTCAGTCTGGAAAGGGGGAGAACATGTCGCAGACATGGGACGGTACGAAGAAGGGTTCCCCTGAACGCAGGACCTATACGGTTGAGGAAGTCGCCCGGATATTAGGGATCGGCAGGACCTCCGCCTATATTCTTGTGAAGGAGGGACACTTCAAGATTGTACGAATCGGCAATGCCATACGCGTTTCTAAGCGTTCATTTGACGAGTGGCTTGACTCACTCAATCTTTGACCTTAGAAAGGGGTAAATACAATGGCATCCATCATCAAACGAAAAAAGAATTATTCCGTGATCTATAACTATGTTGACGAGAACGGCGAGACGAAGCAGAAATGGGAGACCTGCCACACCTACAAGGACGCATTGAAGCGCAAGGCGGAGGTGGAGAACCAGCAGTTCCAGGGGACCTTCCTTCCTCCGAGCGATCAGACCGTATCGGAGTTCCTGAAGGACTTTGTTTCCCTCTACGGGGAAAAGAAGTGGGGAGTCTCCATGTATGACAGCCAGACCGCGCTGATTGCAAACTACATAACCCCCATCATCGGGGATATGGAGGTGCAGGCGGTCACGCCCCGCGCGGTGGACAGCTACATTCAGACCTTGCAGAAAACAAAGTGCGTCTCCACCAAAACGAGGAAGGCCACCGCAACCTATGTCAGCGACAAGACGATTGAGAAGATCATCAAGCTCCTTCGCTGCGCGTTCAAGCAGGCGGTCCGCTGGGAGCTCATCGGGAGAAATCCCTTTGACAATGTGATCCTCCCAAAGACGGAGTACACGAAACGGGATATCTGGGACGCGGATATGATCCGCACCGCCCTGGACAAGTGTACGGACAGCAAGCTCTATGTGGCTATGAACCTGGCCTTTGCCTGTTCCCTCCGTATGGGGGAGATATTAGGGCTCACCTGGAAGAACGTCCATATCAGTGATGAAGATATCGCGGCGGATAACGCCTATGTCTACATCGAGCAGGAGCTGGCGCGGGCCTCCAAACGGGCAATCGAAACGCTGGGCGAGAAGGATATCTACTACATTTTCACCCCGCTCATGCCGAACACCAGCACAAGGCTGATCCTGAAAAAGCCGAAAACGGATTCCAGTATCCGCAAGGTGTGGCTCCCGAAAACCCTTGCCTACATTCTGCGGGAATGGAGGAAGGCTCAGGAGGAAATCAAAGGCTTCCTGGGGGACGAGTATCAGGACTTCGATCTGGTGGTAGCCCTTCCAAACGGCCGGCCCTGCGAGGACCGTATCATCCTGAAGGAGTTTCAAAAGCTCCGTGAGGACGCAGGGCTGCCCAGAGTGGTCTTTCATTCGCTCCGTCATTCCAGTACCACCTACAAACTGAAGCTCAACCACGGAGATCTGAAGGCCACCCAGGGCGACACGGGCCATGCGGAGATCGACATGATCACCAGCATTTACGCCCATATCCTCGATGAGGACCGGAAGGTGAACGCCCAGAAATTTGAGACGGCCTTCTACTCGAACCCCGACCTGCGGGGTGTGCGGCCTCCCGAAGAACCGAAGGAACCGGCGCCGGTGCCTATCGACCTGGCAAGCCTGGTAGAGCAGCTTCAGAAGTCACCAGAGCTGGCAAACGCCTTGGCCGCGCTGATCGCGGCGCAACCAGCCGTCAGATAGTTCGGGAACGGCGGGGACCTCAAATTAGCAAAGAGAGATTTTTTCTTAGCAGATTTGTGAAAACCGTTCGATTCCTTTTAGCAAGAATACAGCTTGCATTGCATAAAAAATCCTCCCGGCAGAAACGGCCAGCACGGTGGAGCAGCCTGTCGGGAGGTAGGGATAAGAAAAGCCGCAAACCCTTGAAAATAAAGGCTTGCGGCGTGTTTTCTGGCGTCCCCGGCGCGACTCGAACGCGCGGCCTTTCGCTTAGGAGGCGAACGCTCTATCCTGCTGAGCTACGGAGACGTATATAAAAAATATTCAATTTTTGAGCCCGTTTGGACTCGAACGAACTGCCGCTTAGGAGGCGAACGCTCTATCCTGCTGAGCTACAAGGGCGTGCAAATGGTATTTTATACGGAATTTCTCCGAATGTCAACAGAAATTTGGCCGGCCCGGCCGGGAAAATGGCGGGGCCGGCGCGGAGGATCACAGGGCCGCCTTTATTTTCTCAATCATTTCCCGGTACTCGGCGTCCGTCAGGTATTTTTCGCCGGGGTTCATGGCGAAGACGCCGCCCCACTCGAAGCCGTCCCGATACTTGGGCACCAGGTGCATGTGGAGGTGGCAGCCGGTGTCGCCGTAGGCGCCGTAGTTGAGCTTGTCGGGGTGGAAAACCTTGTGGATGGCGCAGGCGGCGCGGTTCACGTCGGCGAAAAAGGCGTCGCGCTCCTGGTCGGAGATATTCACGATCTCGCTGACGTGGTCCTTATAGGCCACGATGCACCGGCCCGGGTGGGACTGCTCCTTGAACAGGATAAGCTGGGAGACGGTGAGGTCGCAGATCTTGATGCCGAAGGCCGCCAGGGGCTCTCCCCCCACGCAGTAGCCGCAGTTTGAGTCCTTCATTCGTTTTCGCTCCTTTCGGTATTATCGGTATTTTCGTCGATATTTTCTTCGGGTTTTTCTTCGGGGTCATCCTTGCTTTTTTCGCCGGTATCTTCGCCGGCGTTCTCATCGGTCATTTCGGCCTGCCCGCCCGGTTTCCCGTCCTCCCGGGCGCGGCGGAGCTTCGCGGGGGTGCCGGAGCTCACAAAGGGGACGACGACGATCTCATGGCCGCAGTTGGGGCAGTTGCAGGTCCTCCACAGGCCCCGCAGGAGCTTCCCGGAGTCCACCTGCTCGCCGCACCAAGGGCAGCGCAGCCGCAGCCAGCCCCAGACGAAGTACACCGCCAGGGCCGCGCCGGCGGCGATGAAGTACCGGAAGTCAAAAATCCCGCCCACGATACCCGCGGCGCAGACCAGCACCAGCAGATAGGAGAGCAGTATGTCGGCGAGCCTCACGACCCTCATGTCATCACCTCCGGCTTTTTCACAACACCTATTTTAATAGCACTTTCCCGGCAAGTCAACAGATTTTTCTCCGGGAAAAGCACGGATTTTTTTCGAATTTGCACTTCCGTTCGGGCCGCGGATGGTTTATACTGATAGCGGCGCGAAACAGAAATACGATTCAAGGAGCGTTTGACCACATGTCCCTGAAAATACGCCCCGCCCGTCCCGAGGACGCCCCGGAGCTCTTAGCCATCTACGCCCCCTACGTCACCGACACCACCGTGACCTTTGAGTACGAGGTCCCCACCGTGGAGGAGTTCGCGGGCCGTATCCGCCGGGTGCTCACCCACTACCCGTATCTGGTGGCCGAGGATAACGGCGTGATACTGGGCTACGCCTACGCCTCCGCTTTCCGGGAGAGGATCGCCTACATCTGGTGCTGCGAGGTCAGCGTCTACGTCCGCCGGGACCACCACCGCCAGGGCGTGGGCCGGGCACTGTATACGGAGCTTGAGCGGATACTGCGGGAGATGAACATCGCCAGCATGGACGCCTGCATCTCCTACCCCAACAAGAACAGCATCAAATTCCACTCCGATATGGACTTTGAGCGCGTGGCGCGCTTCACCAAGTGCGCCTTCAAGCACGGGCGCTGGGTGGACATCGTCTGGATGCAGAAAATCCTGGCCGACAGCCCCGACCCGCCCCGGCCGTTTATCCCGTACCCGGAGCTGACCGCCCGCCGGGGGGTGTGACATGGGGAGGATATTCTGTATCGCCGGCAAAAGCGGGTCCGGAAAGGACACGCTCTACAAGGCCGTGCTCAAAAAATACGCCGGGGCCGTGACCCCGGTGATTCCCTGCACCACCCGGCCCATGCGGGAGGGGGAGATCGACGGGGAGAACTACTTTTTCGTCACCGACGCGGAGCTTCAAAGGTTAGAGGACCAGGGCCGGGTCATTGAAAAGCGGGTCTACGCCACCGTCCAGGGGCCCTGGACGTACTTCACGCCCGCCTTCGACCCGGAGCCCGGCCGGGATTACATTCTGATCACCACCCTCGAGGGCATCCACTCGTTCCTCAGAGTCTTCGGCAGGGCCGTCCGGCCCGTGCTGCTGACGCTGCCTGACGGCCAGCGCCTGCACCGGTGCCTGGAGCGGGAGGACGCGCAAAAAAGCCCCGATTACGCCGAGCTGTGCCGCCGGTACCTGGCGGATGAGCGGGACTTTGCCCCGGAGAAGCTGTCCGCCATCCCCGGCCTTCGCCAAATCGACGCCTCCGGTACCGTGGAGGATACCCTGACGGCCTTCAAAAGGCTCCTGGAGGAAAAATGATCGTGAGAAATACCGCCCAACGCGGAAAAACGGCGTTGGGCGGTACATTTTATTTCTTGTCCTTTTCCTCCAGGGCGCGGAGGATGAAGTGGACGGCCACGGCCAGGGCCAGGATGATGCCCAGCTCCCCGCCGATGCCCACCCTGGCGCCCACGAAGAGCCCCAGAATGCCCACAAGGGCGGTGAGCGCCGCCGCCAGGACCGATTCTCTCATGGCGGCCCCCTCTTACGCCTCGGCCTTCATGGCAAGGTAGGCGTTTATGAAGCCGTCGATGTCGCCGTCCATGACGGCGTTGATGTTGCCGTTTTTAAACTCCGTCCGCTCGTCCCGGGCCAGCGTGTAGGGCATGAAGATGTAGCTGCGGATGGCGGAGCCGAAATCTATCTTCATCTGCACGCCCTTGATGTCGCTGATCTTCTCCAGGTGCTCCCGCTCCTTGATCTCCGCAAGCTTGGCCCGGAGCATCTCCTTGCAGTTTTCTAAGTTCTGGAAATGGCTGCGCTCCACCTGGCTGGAGACGACGATCCCCGTGGGCAGGTGTGTCAGGCGCACGGCGGAGCTGGTCTTGTTGACCTTCTGTCCACCGGCGCCGGAGGAGCGGTAGACGTCCATCTTGATGTCCTCGTCCCTGAGCTCGATCTCGCCGGTGTCGGTGATCTCCGGCATGACCTCCACGGCGGCGAAGCTGGTCTGGCGGCGGCCGGAGGCGTCAAAGGGGGATATGCGCACCAGGCGGTGGACGCCGTTCTCGCTTTTCAGGAAGCCGTAGGCGTTGTCGCCCTCGATCTTGATGGTGGCGGACTTGATTCCCGCCTCGTCGCCGTCCTGGTAATCGAGAATGGCATACTTATAGCCGTGGCGCTCGGCCCAGCGTGTATACATGCGGTAGAGCATGCTTGCCCAGTCCTGGGCCTCGGTGCCGCCGGCTCCGGGGTGGAAGCTCAAAATGGCGTTGGATCTGTCGTACTCGCCGGACAGCATGGTGGACAGATGCGTAGTCTCCAGGTCCCCCACGAAGGCGTTGTACTCCCCCTCCAGCTCCGGCAGGAGGGAGATGTCGTCCTCCTCGATGGCCATCTCGCACAGCGTCGCCAGGTCCTCGTAGCGGGCGGCCAGCTTTTCGAAGCTCTCCCGCCTCGTCTTGAGCTGCTTTAATCGCTGCAGGACCTTCTGGGAGTTTTTCTGGTCGTTCCAGAAGCCGTCGGCCTCGCTCTGGGCCTGGAGGCGGTCGATCTCGGCGGTGACCTCGTCCAGCTTCATGGCCTGGCGGACGGTGTCAAGCTTCGGCCTCATGCCGGCGATCTTTGTCTTATAATCCTCGTATTCAACTATCATTTCGTTGGATCCCTCACATATTTTATCTTTCGGAGCTCTTCGGCTTTTCCCCGCCGAAGATAAGGTCGTCAATATCCGGCTTGGGGGCCGGTTTTTCCCTCTTGTCGCTCATATCTCTCCCCCTCCCTTAAAAGTGGTATACATATCATCTTATGCGGGAGGGCGGAAAAAATTCCTGATTTGCCCCGGGGCTCTCACGGTTTTTCCCGGGTGAGAACCGCCACGGCGACCTGGGGGTTATTTAAAAATCTGGGAACGCCGTGGGAGCCGGTAAAGCCACGGGAAACCAGCATCTGCGTGGCGCCCCGCTCATATACCCCGGCGGTGTACGTGGGGAACCACCCCTGGCCGGGGGCGGCCAGTCCGTCGGTGAAGGGAAGCCTTATCAGCCCCCCGTGGGCGTGGCCGCACAGCACCGCGTCCACCCCCAGCGACGCCCACATGTCAAGCTCGGTGTCCCGGTGGGCCAGCATCAGGATGTATTCCCCGGGGTATGCAGCCCTGATCTCCTCCACCAGCGCCTCCGGGGTCTTCTGGTCCGCGGGGCCGTTGGGGTCGTCCACCCCGGCGAGGACTATCCGCCCGCCGCCCCGCTCCAAAAGGACATACTCGTTGCGCAGGACCACGGCGCCCAGCTCCTCAAGGAGCCGGAAGAGCTCATGGACCCAGCCGGAGGCCCACTCGTGATTGCCGGTGACGTAATAGACCGGCGCCACGGCGGTGAGGGCGGGAATAAGCTCCCGGACGTAATCCTGCTGCCCCTCCCCGTCCACCATGTCGCCGGTTATGACGATGATGTCGGGGTCCGAGCCCCTCACGGCCTCGATAAGCTCCCGGTTGCCCTCCCCGAAGCGCGTGGCGTGCAGGTCGGAAAGGTGCGTCACCCGAAAGCCCTCAAAGCCCTCCGGCAGGCGCGAATTGCCGATCTTGAACTCGTCCGTGACTATCCGCGTGCCGCTGTCGTACAAAAGCGCGGCAAAGGCCGCCGCCAGCGCCAGAAAGACGAGGAGGCCCCGGCCTCCGCGGCGTTTTTTCCCCATGGGCTACGCTTCCTTGTCCCGGACGTAGGGGTGCTTGACGTTGGGGTCGGTGGTCTGGCGGAAGTCAACCTCAAAGCGGTCTATGGATTTTATAAGGGCCGAAAGGGACTTGAAGCCGTAGTTGCGGCAGTCGAAGTCCGGCTTTTTCTTCATGATGAGATTCCCCAGCTCCCCCATGTAGACGCCGTCGTCGCCGTCGGAGAGGTCCGCCACCGACTGGGCGATAAGGCGGATGAGGGACCGGGGCAGCTTGTCCTCCCGACCGGACTGGGGCTGAGCGGCCTTTTTCCTGTCCCGGGGCTGCTGCGGCTCCTCCGCCACCTTCACCGGGGCGTCGCCGGGCTGCTTGATGTTCTCGATGTAAATAAATTTGTCGCAGGCCGCGATAAAGGGCGCCGGGGTCTTGCGCTCCCCGATGCCAAAGACGGTCATGCCCGCCTCCCGGAGGCGTATGGCCAGGCGCGTGAAATCGGAGTCGGAGCTCACCAGCACAAAGCCGTCCACCGGCTCGTTGTAGAGGATGTCCATGGCGTCGATGATCATGGCGGAGTC
Source organism: uncultured Oscillospiraceae bacterium (assembly GCA_947632155.1). Lineage (GTDB taxonomy): Bacteria > Bacillota > Clostridia > Oscillospirales > Oscillospiraceae > RUG626. The sequence goes on along the minus strand of CANROF010000024.1, from coordinate 31,713 downwards.
CGTGGAGTTTTTGCCGGTGGTGTAGCTGTACTGCTGGATGGGCGTCACGGCGTTCTCCAAAAGGGAGTTTTTCCACCCGGCGATGTGGGGCCCGGTCCAGTCGCCGTAGATGCGCTTTATGGTGGGGGTACCGTAGATGGCCACCTCCTGCATGATTCCCGCCAGCGTCCCCCGCGGCACGTTGTCCGCGTCAATCAGCACCGCCAGCCGCTTATTCTGCGATACGTCAGGTATGATCGGCAATATTTCGCCTTCTTCCGTAAATTGGTCAGTTAGTATTATTATACCACACCCCGCCCCACGTTTCAACCCCCGCGGAGGCAGAATTTATCCGCCGCAGGGGCCGGAGATTTGTCCGGCCCTTACGGGTGTTGGTAAACCCCTTGCTGCGCCTCCTCGCACACAAAAAACCGGCGCCCGTGGGGGCGCCGGTTTTGTCAAATTTTTTATGCCCAGGGGTTCTCGGTGGGGTACGGGAGGGACTTGGGCTGGTTGTAGGCGATGTCCCGGACGCCCAGGTACTTCAGGACCTCGAAGAGGGCCTTGCCACAGTGGGCGAAGGCCACGGCGCCGTGGTGGGGATAGCGCTTCTCGATGAGCACGTGGCGGTAGAAGCGGCCCATCTCCGGGATGGCGAAGATGCCGATGCCGCCGAAGGAGCGGGTGGCCACGGGCAGGACCTGGCCCTCGGCCACGTAGGAACGCAGGTTCCCCTCGCTGTCGCACTGAAGCCTATAGAAGGTGATGTCACCGGGGGCGATGTCGCCCTCTAAGGTCCCGCGGGTGAAGTCGGGGTCGGACCCCTCGGGCTCTAAGAGGCGGTGCTGGATGAGCTGGTACTTGATGGCCCGGCTCTCGCACATCTTGCACTCCGGGGTGTTGCCACAGTGGAAGCCCATGAAGGTGTCGGTGAGCTTGCAGTCGAACTTCCCGGCGATCTCCTCATCGTAGATATACTTGGGCACGGAGTTGTTGATGTCCAGGAGCGTCACGGCGTCGGCGGTGACGCAGGCGCCTATGTACTCACTGAGGGCGCCGTAGATGTCCACCTCGCAGGCCACGGGGATACCCCGGGAGGCCAGACGGGAGTTTACGTAGCAGGGCTCGAAGCCGAAGGTTTCGGGGAAGGCGGGCCAGCACTTGTTGGCGAAGGCCACGTATTTCCGGGCGCCCTTGTGCGCTTCCGCCCAGTCAAGGAGCGTCAGCTCAAACTGGGCAAGGCGCTGGTTCATCTCCGGGAAATAGCGCCCCTCGCCCATCTCGCGGGCCATGTCCTCGCAGACGGCGGGGATGCGGGGGTCATTGGCGTGGGCCTTGAAGCTCACTAAAAGGTCGAGCTCCGAGTTCTCCTCCACCTCAACACCCAGCTCGTAGAGGCCCTTTATGGGGGCGTTGCAGGCGAAGAAGTCCTGGGGCCGGGGGCCGAAGGTGATGATCTTCAGGTTCTTGACGCCGATGACGGCCCTCGCCACGGGCACGAAGTCCGCGATCATGCCGGCGATGTCGTCGGCGCGGCCCACGGGGTATTCGGGGATGTAGCCCTTGAGGTGGCGCATCCCTAAGTTATAGGAGCAGTTGAGCATCCCGCAGTAGGCGTCGCCGCGGCCGTTGATCATGTCCCCGTCGCCCTCGGCGGCGGCCACGTACATGCAGGGGCCGTCGAACATCCGGGCGATGAGCGTCTCCGGCGTCTCGGGGCCGAAGTTGCCCAGGAACACAACTAAGGCGTTGCAGCCGGCGTTCTTCACGTCCTCAACAGCCTTTATGGCGTCGTGCTCGTTTTCAACGGTGATGGGGCACTCGTAGAGCTCGCCCTTGTAGGCAGCCACGATGTTCTTTCTTCTCTGGGTGGACAGCGCGATGGGGAAGCAGTCGCGGGAGACGGCGACGATGCCGAGCTTCACTTCCGGGATATTGGACATACTATTTTCCTCCTTATATTCTCTTTTTTTACGGGCCGGAGATGTGTCCGGCCCTTACGGGGTCGCATTAAGCGTTCTCAATGGCGGCCAGAATGCCGTCCAGCATATTTGTCTCCACCGCCTCGATGTCCCCGGCGTCGGCGGCCTTTGTGAGGGCGGGGTCGATGGGCAGGCGCGACGCGGCCTTGATGCCGTGGGCCTCCGCCAGGTCCTCCAGGCGGCTCTGGCCGTAGATGAAGTGCTTTTTGCCGCAGTCCGGGCAGACGAAGTAGGACATATTCTCCACGATACCGAGAACGGGGATGTCCATGAGCTCCGCCATCTTCACGGCCTTTTCCACGATCTGGCCCACCAGCTCCTGGGGGGAGGTGACGATGACGATGCCGCTCACCGGCAGGGACTGGAAGACCGTCAGGGGCACGTCGCCGGTCCCGGGGGGCATGTCCACGAACATGTAGTCCACGTCGCCCCAGTAGACCTCCTTCCAGAACTGCTGGACCACGCCGCCGATGATGGGCCCGCGCCACACCACGGGGTCGGTGGGGTCGTCCAGGAGCAGGTTCATGCTCATGATCTCGATTCCGGTGCGGGAAAGGCCGGGGACGATGCCCTCCTCCACGCCCATGGCGCGCTCATGGACGCCGAAGGACTTGGGGATGGAGGGGCCGGTGATGTCGGCGTCCATTATGGCCACGCTGGGGCCCTTTTTCCGCATGGCGGAGGCCAGAAGGCCCGTCACCATGGACTTGCCCACGCCCCCCTTGCCGGAGACTACGGCGATGACCTTTTTGACGTTGGAGTGGGGGTTGCCCGGCTCCAAAAAGCTCTCTCTGGGCTGCTTGCCGCTCTCGCGGCTGGAGCAGTTGGCGGCGCAGGTGGAGCAGTCGTGGGTACATTCTTCGCTCATGTGTCTTGAAAACCTCCTGTGGTACACGTTTTTGTGGATAACAATATTTTATCCCCTTTGTCCCCCATAGTCAATCCCAATTTGCGCCTTTTTGACCCTGCCAAAAGCCCGCCGCGCCAAAGGCGCGGCGGACAGGCGGCATGCGTTTGAGGCCGATTATATGTTCTCGATCTTGATGAGGTTGGTGCCGCCGCTCTTGCCGGTGGAGGCGCCGCCGGTGATGACGATGCGCTCGCCGGACTTTAAGGGGAACGCCTTTTTGGCAAGCTGCGTGGCCATGTAGAAGAGGACGTCGGTGGAGTTATACTGCTCCGAGAGCGCCGGGGTGACGCCCCAGGAGAGGTTCAGCTTCCGCCAGCTCTTCTCGTCCGTGGTGACGCCCAAAATATCCACCGGGCAGCGGAAGCGGGACACCATGCGCACGGTCTTGCCCGAGAGGGAGCAGACGGCGATGGCCTTGGCGTCCACGTCGATAGCCATGCCGCAGGTGGCGTGGGAGATGGCGTCGGCGGTGTTGTGGATGGGGAACTTGAAGGTGCGGAAGTGCTCGGCAAAGTCGATGCCCCGCTCCGCCTCCTCGGCGATCTTCGCCATGGTCTGGACCGTCAGCACCGGGTACTTGCCGGAGGCCGTCTCGCCGGAGAGCATGATGGCGGAGGTGCCGTCGTAGACGGCGTTGGCCACGTCGGAGATCTCGGCGCGGGTGGGCCGGGGCTTCTCGATCATGGACTCCAGCATCTCCGTGGCGGTGATGACCATCTTGCCCAGGAGCCTGCATTGGGTGATGAGGTGCTTCTGGATGCCGGGCAGCTCCTCGAAGGGAATCTCCACGCCCAGGTCGCCCCGGGCCACCATGATGCCGTCGCACTCGGCGGCGATCTCCTGGATGTTGTCCACGCCGGCGCGGTTCTCAATCTTGGCGATGAGGTCGATGCCCTTGACGTTGTGCTCCGCCAGCAGATTCTTGATGTCCCGGATGTTCTGGGCCTCGGAGACAAAGGAGCAGGCGATGAAGTCCACGTCGTTGGCCACGCCGAAGAGGATGTCCGCCTTGTCCTGCTCACTGAGGTAGACCTGCTTTAGGACCTTGCCGGGGAAGGCCATGGACTTGCGGTCGGAGAGGACGCCGCCGGCCTCCACCACCGTCTTCACCTCGGTGTCGGTGGTGCCGGTGACCTTGAAGGTCATAAGGCCGTTATTTAAGAGGATGGTGTCCCCCACGCCCAGCTCCCGGGGCAGATCCGGGTAGCTCACCGTGACCCGCTCCTGATTTCCCACGATTTCCTCCGTGGTGAAGGTGAACTCGTCCCCCTCCTTGAGGGCGATCTTGCCGTTTTCAAAGGTGCGGATGCGGTACTCGGGGCCCTTGGTGTCCAGGAGGATGGCGATGGGCAGGCCCAGCTTCTCCCGGACCTTTTTGAGGAGGTCGATGGTGACCTGGTGGCTCTCGTGGGTGCCGTGGGAGAAGTTGAGCCTTGCCACGTTCATACCGGCGAGGCACATTTTTGTCAGCGTCTCCTCATTGGCGCAGGCGGGACCGATGGTGCAGACGATCTTGGTTTTTCTCATGGGCTGATTCTCCCTTTCTTTTCTTCGGATAGAGGAAACGGGCGTATCCGCGTTTTCCAACCTCTATTTTATATGCAAAGTGAATAAACGTCAAGGGAAAAATCGGCATTTTATCGGTGATTCTATTGTATTTCCGCGGCGCTGACGGCGGAGATCTCAAAGGCCGTCTTTCGAACGGGCGTGTCGCCCTCCATCTTTATGTAGTCCCGGCTCTGGAGCCTCCCGGTGAGCGCCGCCTGGGTCCCCACGCTCCACCCGGCGGCCCGGCGGGCCACGGCGCCCCAGGCGATGCAGGGGATGTAGTCGCTGCGGCCGTAGCTCCGGTTCACCGCCAGCATCAGATCGCATATCTCCCGGCCCATGGGCGTGCGCCGGAGCTTCGGCTCCTTGCAGACGGTGCCCGTGACCTCGACATGATTTTCAAACTCCCCGTCGGTGAAGGCGATCTCCCTGGCCAGCACCGTTATGACGAGCCTGGGCCCCTCCCCCGAGCGGTTGTTGTAGGAGCGGACCTCCCCGGAGACGAGGAGCTTCGTCTCCTCCCCTATCTCCAGCGCCCGGAGCATACGCTCCTCCGCGATGATATTGAGGACGTCCTCCGTCCCCGAAAGGCGCCTCACCGCCAGGGGGAATTTGTAATACGCCCCGTCCCGCCCGGTGTGGGACAGCACCGGCGCCCCGGCGGCAACGCCGCAAAGCCTGACTATATCGTTCGCTCTGTCCATTCGCTTAACTCCTCGCCCTCCGCCGACGGCGGTTTATGTGGTGTATGTATATGCCGCGGCGGCCGGCGTTAGAATAATTTACTCCGGCGATAAAATAATCTTAACAGAACATTAAACGAATACTGTTGGCAGACAGCGTTTTATGTGGTATACTTCGGATGTCGAAAAATCATGAGAAGGGTATGTCCATGTCAGACGAGCATAAATTTCACAGGGAGCTGACGCCGCGCTCCACGTTCCTGCTGCACATGCTGGTGGGGGCGGTCATCGGCATCGGCGGGATACTTCCCGGCGTGTCCGGCGGCGTCATGGCGGTGAGCCTGGGGCTCTACGTCCCCATGATCGACGCCATAGCCGGGTTTTTCAAGGCCCCGAAAAAGAATTTCATCTTCCTCCTCCCCATCGGCCTGGGGGCGGCGCTGGGATTTTTCCTGGGGGCCGTGGCGCTGAAAAATGTCATGGACCGCTGGTATGAGGAGGTCATATGGCTCTTCATCGGCCTCGTGGCGGGAGGCGTCCCCTCCTTCATCAAGGAGGCCAACGAGAGGGGCTTTAAAAAGCGCTACCTTTTGGCCACCGTCCTGGGCGCGGCCCTGGCGATGCTGCTGCTCCTGCTGGAACAGGAGGAGGGGCAGGTCCCGGAGGTCCGGTCCCTCACGCCCCTTATGGCCGCCGTCTCCGGCGCCATCGTCTCCGTGGGCACGGTGGTGCCCGGTGTTTCCACCTCCTTCATCCTCATGTACATGGGCTGGTACCGGGCCATGATGGACGCTTTCGCCAATGTGGACGTCTGGAGCATCCTCTTCGTGTGCGCCGGCGCCGGGGGCTTCTTCATCCTGACGGTGAAGGCCGCCCGGTGGTTCTTCGACCGCTTCCACGGCTGGGCGTATTACGCCGTGCTGGGCTTTCTCATCGTCTCCGCCGCCCTCATCTTCCCCGGCCTCTCCCTCTCCTGGTCCGCTCTGGCGGGCCTGGGGCTGGCTCTCTTAGGCGCCGCGGGGGCGTATTTCATGGGCAAGCTGTCGGTGTGAGGAATTTTGTGATTTCGCCTCTTGACAACGCCGTGACGCGGTGATAAACTTTTTTCAAATCGGCAAGGATGGAGAACGAGCCGCGTAAGGCCCCTCAGAGAGGCGCGCAGACGGTGTGAGCGCGCCGGGAAGACCGCGGGTAGACCGCTCCGGAGCCGCCCGGGAGGACCGGGACGGGTGCGCCCGTTAAAGCGCATGGAAAGCGACGGACAGGGCAACCTATCCGTAAACAGGGTGGAACCGTGGAGTTATCTTCACCCCTGAGAATTTCAGGGGTGGATTTTTATTTGCCCCGACATCGGAAAGGAGCTGTTTTTATGTCCGAAGAAAACCTGTACACCTTTGAAAACCCCGAGTACCGCCACACCTACTGGCACTCCTGCTCCCACATCATGGCCCAGGCCGTGAAGCGCCTCTGGCCGGAGGTGAAGCTGGCCATCGGCCCCGCCATCGACGAGGGCTGGTACTACGACCTCTCCGCCCCCTTCGCCTTCACCCCAGAGCACTTGGAGCAAATTGAGGCGGAGATGCGGAAGATCTGCAAGGAGAAATTAAAAATCGAGCGCTTCGAGCTGCCCCGGGAGGAGGCTCTGAAGCTCATGGCCGGCGAGCCCTTCAAGGTGGAGCTCATAAACGACCTGCCCGCCGACGCCGTCATCAGCTTTTATAAGCAGGGGGAGTTCACGGACCTTTGCGCCGGGCCCCATCTCGACTCCACCGGCCGGGTCAAGGGCAACGCCTTAAAGCTCACCGCCTGCAACGCCGCCTACTGGCGGGGCGACTCCAACCGCGAGACTTTGCAGCGCATCTACGGCGTGGCCTTCCCCAAAAAGGAGGACCTGGACGCTTACCTCACCCGCATCGAGGAGGCCAAGCGCCGGGACCACCGGAAGCTGGGAAAAGAGCTGGGGCTTTTCATGCTCCGGGACGAGGGCCCCGGCTTCCCGTTCTTCCTCCCCAAGGGCATGGTGCTGCGCAACACCCTTTTGGAGTACTGGCGGGAGGTCCACAAGAAGTACGGCTATGTGGAGATCTCCACCCCCATCATCTTAAACCGCAAGCTGTGGGAGCGCTCCGGCCACTGGGACCACTACAAGCAGAACATGTACACCACCGTCATCGACGACGAGGACTACGCCATCAAGCCCATGAACTGCCCCGGCGGGATGCTGGTGTATAAGTCCGAGCCCCACTCCTACCGGGATCTGCCCCTGCGGGTGGGCGAGCTGGGCCTGGTCCACCGCCACGAGCTCTCCGGCGCGCTCCACGGCCTTTTCCGGGTCCGCTGCTTCACCCAGGACGACGCCCACGTCTTCATGACCCGGGAGCAGATGCAGGACGTCATCCAGGAGACGGTGCGGCTCTTTGACGAGGTCTACTCCGTCTTCGGCCTCTCCTATGAGATCGAGCTCTCCACCATGCCGGAGGACCACATCGGCTCCGTGGAGGAGTGGGAGCGCAACCAGGAGATTCTGAAGGCCGCCATCACCGCCATGGGCAAGACCTTCACCGTCAACGAGGGCGACGGCGCCTTCTACGGGCCCAAGCTGGACTTCCACCTGGCCGATTCCCTGGGGCGCACGTGGCAGTGCGGCACCATACAGTTGGACAGCCAGCTCCCCGAGCGCTTTGAGCTGGAGTACACCGGCGAGGACGGCCAGAAGCACCGCCCCGTCATGATTCACCGGGTGGTGCTGGGCTCCATCGAGCGCTTCATCGGCGTCATCACCGAGCACTTCGCCGGGGCCTTCCCCACCTGGCTGGCCCCCGTCCAGGTCCGGGTCCTCACCATCACCGACCGCACCAACGATTACGCAAAGAATCTGGCGGCGAAGCTGGACGCCATGGGCATCCGGGCCGAGACGGACCTGCGCAACGAGAAGCTGGGCAAAAAGATCGTGGAGGCCCGCGCCCAGAAGATTCCCTACCTCTTAGTCGCCGGCGACAAGGAGGCCCAGACCGGCGAAGTCGCCGTCCGCACCCTCACCGGCGACAAAGGCGCCATGCCCTTCCAGGACTTCACCCAGAAGCTCTTAGAGGAGGTCAAAACCAGGTCGCGGGAGAATCTGCTCTAATCAGCCCTAAGACGCTTTTCCCCATTCCCCCAAGGGCCGCCTCTCCGGCGGCCCTTTCAGCCTGTCGAACAAGCCCCGGAGGCACATCGCCTCCGGGGCTTGTTCGCTCATGGGTACGGCTCCCGTCGGTCTGTCAGGCCCAGGATGTAGTCGGCGCTGGTGCGGTAGAACCTCGCGAGCTTAATGAGCACGTCCGTGGGGATGTCGCGCTTGCCAAGCTCGTAGTGGGAGTAGTTCACCTGGGTACAGCCCAGATACCCCGCCAGGTCCTTTTGCAGAAGGTCCGCGTCCTCCCGGAGATCCCGGATTCGTCTATACAATCTAAGCCCCTCCCCCGGAATGGCGTATATGGCGTATAAAGAAAGTATAGACAAAACATTTTGTTATATTGACATATAAAACAAATTGTTATATAATCTTCCGGTCCGGCGTTGGACAGACGGGAGTGAGGGCGAACGGAGCGGCGGGGAATGACTGATGAGGAGCGGCGGCGGTTTTCAGCCGCCATCCGGACCGCCAACGGCGCCGGGGACAAGGACGCGCTGAGGCGCATCGTCCGGGAGCTCATCTCCCGCTACGGTCTGGCCGCCCGGGGGGTGACGGACCTGCTCCGGCAGGTGCGCTTTCCGAGATGAGCCCGCGGCGCTCACCGCCTGGTGGCGAAAAACGCCGCCAGCACCTCCCGGCAATCCGGCTCCAAAATGCCGCCGTAGACCCGGACCCTCCGGTCCAGCGGCTCCATAAAGAGGTTGAAAAGGCCCCCGCACGCCCCCGCACGGGGGTCCCTCGCGCCGTAATAGACGGCGGAGAGGCGGGCGTTGTACGCCGCGCCGGCGCACATGGGGCAGGGCTCCATGGTGACGTAAAGGGCGCAGCCGTCAAGCCTCCAGCCGCCCATATTTTTTGAGGCGTCCCGGATGGCCTCCAGCTCCGCGTGGGCCGTGGCGTCTTTTTCCTCCGTGCGGTTGCGGCCCCGGCCCACGATATTCCCGGCGCCGTCCACCACCACCGCCCCTACCGGCGTCTCCCCGGCCGCCGCGGCCTCCCTGGCCAGCTCCAGGGCCGCCTCCATATACGCTTCCCCGGTCATTTCACCGCCCCCTTTTTTGCATGATACCATTTCTTTGCCCTTTTGGCAAGACCGGGTATATTTTTCCCCGCTTCCGGCAACAATAGAGACAAAACACCGGGAGGGCTGCATATGAAGGTATCTGAGCTTATGAATTCGTCGGTGGTGACCGTGGCCCAGAATGAATCCGTGGCCCTGGCGGCGCGGCTCCTGGCGCGCGGAAACGTGGGGTCCCTGCCCGTGCGGGGCCCCAACGGGGAGCTGCGGGGGGTGGTGACGGACCGGGACATCGTTTTACGGTGCGTGGCGGCGGACGCCTCCCCGGAAAAAACCAGCGTGGGCGAGATCATGACCCGCAGCGTCGTCACCGTGAGCCCCGGGGACGACATCGCCAGGGCGTCCCGGCTCATGGGCGCGGCCCAGGTGCGCCGGCTGCCGGTCACGGAAAACGGGAAATTAGTGGGCATCCTTTCCCTGGGCGACATGGCCCGCGTGGACGTCTGCGACGCCGAAGCCCGCCGTGCCCTGACGGGAATCAGCGCAAACATAAGGGACCGGTAAAAAAAGCGGGCGGGTTTGTAACCCGCCCGGTCAGCCTGTCGAAAAAGCCCTGACGGGCTTTTCCGACAAGGGGAACGTGCGGGAAATTTTCGCTGAATTTTGCGAAATTCAGCGAAAACTTCCCTGCTGTCGCCCTGCGCGCCGCCGTAGGCGGCACTTGTGCGACAAAAGGGATTTTTTCCAAGGCGCATGTCCTTGGAAAAAATATTGAAATTGAGTTTTTTGACAAACTGACCGGGCGGGTTTGTAACCCGCCCGGTTTGATTTTTTTACGGCCTTAATCCCATGCCGCCCTCCAGGGTCAGCGTCTCGCCGGAGAGGTACTTGAAATCCCGGGTGCAGAGTTGGACGCAGACGCGGCCGATCTCGCGCTCCGGGTCGCCGTAGTGGCCCATGGGGGGCATGTGGACGTTGGCCTTGAAGGCCTCGGGGTAGGCGGCCTGGAAGTTTTCAAGCTGGGCCGTCCAGGCCAGGGGGCAGATGACGTTTACGTTGATGCCGTCGCGGCCCCACTCGGTGGCGGCCACGCGGGAGAGGCCCCGGATGCCCTCCTTGGCGGCGGCGTAGGCGCACTGGCCGTAGTTGCCGAAGAGCCCCGCGCCGGAGGCGAAGTTGATGACCGAGCCCCGCGTCTCCTTGAGATACGGGTAGCACGCCTTCATGTAGTAAAAGGCGGAGTAGAGCCCGGAGTAAATGGCCAGGTCAAACTGCTCGGTGGTGTGGTCCTGGAGCGTCACGCCGGAGGCGCTGGCCTGGGCGTTGTTGATGAGGGCGTCGATGTGCCCGAATTTGGCCGCCGTCTCCTCCACCACGCGCCTGACCGCGGCCTCGTTGTCGGCGCCGGCGTTGATGTCCGCCTGGACGGGCAGGACCTCGATGCCGTAGAGCCGCTCCAGCTCCTCTTTGGCGTCTGTCAGCTTTTTTACATTCCGCCCGGTGATCACCAAATTCGCCCCCTCCTTGGCGAAGGCGATGGCGATTCCGTAGCCGATGGAGCCCGCGGAGCCGTCCTTCAGCGTCGCGCGGCCGCCGCCGGTGATAATGACTGTCTTTCCGGTAAGTTCACCCATAAAAGTACCTCCATATTATTATTCGTCCAATTTAAGGACGGCCATAAACGCCTCCGTGGGAATTTGTACGGTCCCCAACTGGCGCATATCGTCGTCGCTGATGCCGCTTTACCTCACCCTCCCGTTGGTCGGGTTCAGGCGCGGGCATCGCTCCTCCTCTCCCCACGCGATCAAGGATCGCGCGGGGGCCCCAAAAGAAAATGCGCCGCGTCTGTTATTCGTCTAACTTGAGCACCGCCATAAACGCCTCTGTGGGAATTTGTACGGTCCCGAGCTGGCGCATTTTCTTTTTGCCCTCTTTTTGCTTCTCCAAAAGCTTCTTCTTGCGGGTGATGTCGCCGCCGTAGCACTTGGCAAGGACGTCCTTGCGGAGGGCCTTCACCGTCTCCCGGGCGATGATCTTTCCGCCGATGGCCGCCTGGACCGGCACCTCGAAGAGCTGCCGGGGGATGTTGTCCTTCAGCTTCTCGCAGAGCTTCCGCGCCCTGGGATACGCCTTGTCCCGGTGGGCGATGAAGGAGAGGGCGTCCACCTGGTCGCCGTTCAGGAGCATATCCACCTTCACAAGGTCCGAGGGCCGGTACTCCGAAAACTCGTAGTCCAGGGACGCGTAGCCCCGGGTCTTGGCCTTCAGCGTGTCGAAAAAGTCGTAGATGATCTCCCCCAAGGGCATCAGATACCGCAGCTCCGCCAGGTTTGTGTCCAGATACTGCATGTCCCGGTACTCGCCCCGCCGCTCCTGGCACATGGGCATGATGTTGCCCACGAACTCCGGCGGCGTGATGATGGAGGCGGCCACGTAGGGCTCCTTCGTCTCCAAAATGGCGGAGGGGTCCGGGTAGTTGTGGGGGTTATCCACCATCACGACAGACCCGTCGGTCTTTGTGACCTCGTAGATGACGGAGGGGAGCGTTGTGATGAGGTCCAAGTTGAACTCCCGCTCCAGGCGCTCCTGGATGATCTCCATGTGGAGCATCCCCAAAAAGCCGCAGCGGAAGCCAAAGCCCAAAGCCGCGGATGTCTCCGGCTCAAAGGAGAGGCTGGCGTCGTTGAGCTGCAGCTTCTCCAGGGCGTCCCGGAGGTCCGGGAATTTGCTGCCGTCCTCGGTATAGATGCCGCAGTAGACCATCTGCCGGGCCGGGCGGTATCCGGGCAGGGGCTCCGCGGCGGGGGCGGAGGCCAGCGTCACGGTGTCGCCCACCTCGGTGTCCCGGACGTTTTTGATGGAGGCGGTGAGGTAGCCCACCTCCCCGGCGTAAAGGCCCTCCTCGGGCCGGTAGCTCTTGGGCAGGAGGTGCCCGCACTCGATGACGTCATACTCCGCCCCCGACGCCATCATGCGGATACGGTCCCCGGTGTGGAGCTGCCCGTCCATGAGCCGCACGTACACCACCACGCCCCGGTAGGCGTCGTACTGGGAGTCGAAGATGAGGGCCCGCAGCGGCGCGTCCCTGTCCCCGGAGGGGGCGGGGATCTTCCGGACGATGGCCTCTAAGACGGCGGGCACGTTGAGGCCCGTCTTGGCGGAGATCTCCGGCGCGTCCTGGGCCTCCAGGCCGATGACGTTCTCGATCTCCTCCTTGACCCGCTGGGGGTCCGCGGCGGGCAGGTCGATCTTGTTGATAACGGGCAGGATGTCCAGGTCGTGCTCCAGGGCCAGGTACGTGTTGGCCAGGGTCTGGGCCTCCACCCCCTGGGCGGCGTCCACCACCAGTACGGCCCCCTCGCAGGCGGCCAGGGACCTGCTGACCTCATACCCGAAGTCCACATGGCCCGGGGTGTCGATGAGATTCAAGACATAGTCTTCCCCGTCGGCGGCCTTGTAATCAAGCCGTATGGCCCGGGCCTTGATGGTGATGCCGTGCTCGCGCTCCAGGTCCATGTTGTCCAGGAGCTGGTCCTGCATCTCCCGGCTGGGCACGGCCCCGGTGAGCTCGATGAGCCGGTCGGAGAGCGTGGACTTGCCGTGGTCCACATGGGCGATGATGGAAAAATTGCGGATTCGTGATTGATCGGTCATAAATGACCTCCTGAAAAGGAGAATGTAAAAGGAAATGCTGTCGTAGGGGCCGGACACCGTGCCGGCCCCGCCGGACCTGTGCCGGCCCGTCCTTCATGTTCGCTGCTGCCTCCCGGCAAGCGCGGCAAAGCTCTACCGGACCTCCTCCATCAGCTTCGACGCCTCGGCGGAGAGCTCGTTTAACTTGCCCACAAGTCTCTTGAGCTCATTATACCCGTCAAAGGACCGCCCCAACATGTAATCGGCGGAGACGCCGTAATAATCGCAGGCCTTCACCACGAACTCCAGCCTCGGCTCCCGGAGGCCGTTTTCGTAGTGGCTCAGCAGCGCCTGGGAGATGCCCAGGTCCGCCGCGGCCTTGCGCTGGGAGATGCCGCGCTCGGCCCGGAGGCTCATCAAAATGGCGGGGAACTGACGGCTCACGCTCTGCCCTCCCGTCACTCGGCCTTCATGTTCACGGAGTCGTCGTTGAATATCCAGTCCCGCACGTCGGTGACGGTGTAGGTCCCCTCGCCGGTGCGGCAGACGACCCGGCGGATGCCGGCGTTGATGATGAACCGGCGGCACATGGAGCAGGGGATCGTGTCGGTCAGCAGCTCCCCCGTCTTGGGATTCCGGCCCGCCAGGTACAGCGTCCCGCCCAGGCAGTCCCGGCGGGCCGCGGAGATGATGGCGTTCTGCTCGGCGTGGACGGAGCGGCAAAGCTCGTAGCGCTCCCCGGAGGGGATCTTCAGCTCGTCCCGGAGGCAGTAGCCCAGGTCCGCGCAGTTTTTCCTGCCCCGGGGCGCGCCGTTGTAGCCGGTGGAGATGATCTCGTCCTCCCTCACGATAATGGCCCCGTAGTGGCGGCGCAGGCACGTGGAGCGCTCGGCCACAGTCTCCGCGATGTCCAGATAGTAGTTGACCTTGTCTGTACGTTCAGAGTGCATGTATCGTCCCTCCTGAGTGTAATAGTTTTCTGAGCCTATTATAACAAATCGTATACCCCCAGCGCAATAGCGGAGGGGAACTTTTTTCCGTCCCGCCCGATTTTCCCCGCCGGCAAGAGGCGCGGAGCGGCAATTCTACCGTCTATCGGTTGACTGTCCGCCGCAGGAGGGGCTATACTTGAGGCAGAAGGAGGGATCATCATGTTTGAAATCGACAAATCGGCATTCGGCGCCTTCGTGGCGTCCCTGCGCCGGGAGCGGGGCGTCACGCAGCGGGAGCTGGCGGCGAAGGTGGGCGTCTCCGACAAGGCGGTGAGCAAATGGGAGACGGGCTCCAGTCTCCCGGACATCGCGCTTCTGCCGCCGCTGGCGGAGGAGCTGGGGGTTACGGTGACGGAGCTCCTCAATTGCCGCCGGATGGACAGCGGCGAGACGCTGCGTCCCCAGGATACGGACGAGCTCCTGCGGGCGGCGCTGGATCTCCGGCCCGAGGAGGGGCGGCGGCCCACGCGAAAAAGCGTCCTCACCTTTCTTCTCTGCGCCGCGGTGTCGGCGGCGGAGCTCATCTTGCTGCTGGTGTACCTCAAGTGGACCCCGGCGGAGGACATAACGGCCATGCTCTGGACCGGGGTAATCCTGGGGGCGGTGTTCGGGGCGTACTTCTTCCTCGCGGTGAAGCCCCGGCTGCCGAAATACTACGACGAAAACCGCATCGGGTACGTCACCGACGGCTTCCTGCGCCTGCATCTCAGCGGTGTGCGCATCAACAACCTGAACTGGCCCCACCTCATAAAGGCCCTCCGCCGCTTCTCCGCCGCCGCCATGCTCCTCTCCCCCGCCCTATGCTACGCCTTAGACCGCCTCGCCCCGCCCCCCTCCCCCTGGCGCCTCGCCGTCTTCCTCACCTGCTTCCTCGGAGGCCTCTTCGTCCCCGTCTACTACGCGGCGATAAAATATAAGGGCGGGAGGAAATAAGCATCGTTCATTTCGGCATCGCGCGTTATCACATCCTCGATTCAATATTTTTCGAGGGGCTTCGCCTCGCGAAAAATCCCTTTTGTTTTGCGGAGTGTGCGGCCCCAAAGGGGCCGTGCGCGGAGCAAAACAGCAGGAAGACCTCCGAGAAAAGCCCGCAGGCTTTTCTCGGAGGTCTTCCGCACGTTTCCATTGGCATTGGGAGGCCGCGAAGCGGCCTCCCAAGCCAGTTTTTACTCGTTGACCTTGGTGACGACGCCGGAGCCGACGGTACGGCCGCCCTCGCGGATAGCGAAGCGCAGGCCGGGCTCGATGGCGATGGGGGTGATCAGCTCCACATCCATCTCCACGTTGTCGCCGGGCATGCACATCTCAACGCCCTCGGGGAGGGTGATGACGCCGGTGACGTCGGTGGTACGGAAGTAGAACTGGGGACGATAGTTGTTGAAGAAGGGGGTGTGACGGCCGCCCTCGTCCTTGGAGAGGACGTAGACCTGGCCGTGGAACTTGGTGTGGGGATGAATGGAGCCGGGCTTGGCAAGGACCTGGCCGCGCTCCACCTCGTTCTTGGCGATGCCGCGCAGCAGGGTGCCGATGTTGTCGCCGGCCTCGGCGTAGTCGAGGAGCTTGCGGAACATCTCGATGCCGGTGACGACGGTCTCACGGGGCTCGTCCATCAGGCCGACGATCTGGACCTTCTCGTTCATCTTGATGGTACCACGCTCAACTCTACCGGTGGCCACGGTGCCGCGGCCGGTGATGGTGAAGACGTCCTCAACAGGCATCAGGAAGGGCTGATCGGCGGCGCGGTCGGGGGTCTTGATATAGTTGTCGACAGCGTCCATCAGCTCCCAGATGCACTCATACTCGGGGGCGTGAGGATCGGTGGAGTTGGACTCCAGGACCTTCAGAGCGGAACCCTTGATGATGGGGGTGTCGTCGCCGGGGAACTCGTACTTGTCCAGAAGCTCGCGGACTTCCATCTCGACGAGCTCGAGGAGCTCGGGGTCGTCCACCTGGTCGCACTTGTTGAGGAAGACGACCACATAGGGCACGTTCACCTGACGGGCAAGCAGAAGGTGCTCGCGGGTCTGGGCCATGGGGCCGTCGGAGGCGGCGATGACCAGGATAGCGCCATCCATCTGCGCGGCGCCGGTGATCATGTTCTTGATATAGTCGGCGTGGCCCGGGCAGTCAACGTGGGCATAGTGGCGGGCGGCGGTCTGATACTCGACGTGGGCGGTGTTGATCGTGATGCCGCGGGCGCGCTCCTCGGGGGCCTTGTCGATCTGGTCGTAGGCGGTGTAGGTGGCGGCGCTGGCGTCGGCCATGTTCAGAACCTTGGTGATGGCCGCGGTCAGAGTGGTCTTGCCGTGGTCGATGTGGCCGATGGTGCCGATGTTTACATGGGGCTTGGTGCGCTCGAATTTTGCTTTAGCCATTGGTACTTATCCTCCTTAATGTTTTTGGAAAAGGGTGTTTTCAAATTCTGAGTGTATTCTAATACATTCACGGGAATTTTGCAACTGTTTTGTGGGCTTTCCCGCCGTTTATTTGGCGGAGCCGTGATTTTTCACGATCTCGTCCCGGAGACTCTTGGGGATCTCGATGAAGTGGCTGGGCTCCATGGAGTAGTTGGCGCGGCCCTGGGTCTTCGACCGGAGGTCCGTGGAGTAGCCGAACATGGTGGAGAGGGGCACATCGCAGGTGACGCGGACGGTGCCGTTTTCCATCTCCGTGGCGGTGACGGCGCCGCGGCGGGAATTGATGTCGCCGATGATGTCGCCCATATACTCGTCGGGGCCGATGACCGTGACCTTCATGATGGGCTCCAGGATGGTGGGGTCGGCCTTGGCCATGGCCTCCTTAAAGGCCATGGAGCCGGCGATCTTAAAGGCCATCTCGGAGGAGTCCACCTCGTGGAAGGACCCGTCGTAGAGGTGGACCTTCACGTCCACAACGGGGTAGCCGGCCAGCACGCCGGCCTGCATGGCTCCCTGGATACCGGCGTCCACCGCGGGGATGAACTCCTTGGGGATGGCGCCGCCGGTGATCTCGTTGAGGAATTCGTAGCCCTTGCCGGACTCGTTGGGCTCGATGCGGATCTTGACGTGGCCGTACTGGCCCTTGCCGCCGGACTGGCGGACATAGCGGGTGTCCACGTCGGCCGTGCCCTTGATCGTCTCCTTGTAGGAAACCTGGGGCCGGCCCACGTTGGCCTCCACCTTGAATTCGCGCATCAGCCGGTCCACGATGATCTCCAGGTGCAGCTCGCCCATGCCGGCGATGATGGTCTGGCCCGTCTCCTCATCGGTGTAGGTCTTGAAGGTGGGGTCCTCCTCGGCAAGCTTTGCCAAAGCGATGGCCATTTTCTCCTGGCCGGCCTTGGTGCGCGGCTCGATGGCCACGCGGATGACGGGTTCGGGGAACTCCATGGACTCCAAAACGATCTGGTGGTCGGCGTCACACAGGGTGTCGCCGGTGGTGGTGTTCTTGAGGCCCACGGCGGCGGCGATGTCGCCGGTGTAGACCTTGTCGATGTCCTCCCGGTGGTTGGCGTGCATCTGCAGGATGCGCCCCAGGCGCTCCCGCTGGCGCTTCACGGGGTTGATGACCGTGGAGCCGGCCTCGGCGGTGCCGGAGTAGACCCTGAAGAAGCTGAGACGCCCCACGTAGGGGTCCGTCATGATCTTGAAAGCCAGAGCGGAGAAGGGCGCGTCGTCGTCCGCGGGCCGCTGGTCCTCCTCGCCGGTCTGGGGATTCGTCCCCTTGATGGGCGGGATGTCCAGGGGCGAGGGCATGAAATCCACGATGGCGTCGATGAGCTTCTGGACGCCCTTGTTGCGGTAGGACGTGCCGCACACCACGGGGACCATCTTGTTGGCGATGGTGGCCTTTCGGATGGCGGCCTTGATGGCCTCGGAGCTGACCTCCTCGCCCTCAAGGTACTTCTCCATGATCTCGTCGTCGAAGTCGGACACGGCCTCAAGAAGCTTCATCCTGTACTCCTCGGCCATGTCGCGCAAGTTCTCCGGGATGGGCTCCACGCGCATGTCCTGGCCCAGCTCGTCGTAGTAGACGTCGGCGTTCATCTCGATGAGGTCGATGATGCCGCGGAAGTCCGCCTCCTTGCCGATGGGGAGCTGGATGGGGACGGCGTTGGCCTTGAGCCGCTCATGGACCATGCGGATGACGTTGAAGAAATCCGCGCCCATGATGTCCATCTTGTTGACGTAGATCATTCTCGGTACATGGTAGGTGTCCGCCTGACGCCACACCGTCTCGGACTGGGGCTCCACGCCGCCCTTGGCGCACATCACCGTGACGGAGCCGTCCAGAACGCGCAGGGACCGCTCCACCTCCACGGTGAAGTCCACGTGGCCCGGGGTGTCGATGATATTGATGCGGGTGCCCTTCCAGAAGCAGGTGGTGGCGGCGGAGGTGATGGTGATGCCGCGCTCCTGCTCCTGCACCATCCAGTCCATGGTGGCGGCCCCCTCGTGGACCTCGCCCAGCTTGTGGGTGCGGCCGGTGTAGAAGAGGATCCGCTCCGTGGTGGTGGTCTTTCCGGCGTCGATGTGGGCCATGATGCCGATATTTCTGGTTCTCTCTAAGGAATATTGTCTGGGCATAAAAACTCTTTCTCCTGATGCGCTCAAGGCTCCGACGGCCTCAAGCCAAACTTACGATGCGATGGGATGGGTATCGCCAAATCACCAACGGAAGTGCGCGAACGCCTTGTTGGATTCGGCCATGCGGTGAGTCTCCTCCCGCTTTTTCACGGAGGCGCCGGTGTTGTTGGCGGCGTCCATGATCTCGCCGGCCAGCTTTTCCTTCATGGTCTTCTCGCCGCGGGCGCGGGTGTAGGTGGTGAGCCACCGAAGGCCGAGGGTCTGACGCCGGGCGGGACGGACCTCGATAGGCACCTGGTAGGTGGCGCCGCCCACGCGGCGGGCCTTGACCTCGAGGCTGGGCATAATGTTCTCAAGGGCGGCCTGGAAAACCTCCAGGGGCTCCTTGTCGGTCTTTTCCTTGACGATGTCGAAGGCTCCGTAGACCACCTTCTGGGCCACGCCCTTCTTGCCGTCCAGCATGATGGAGTTTACAAGCTTCGTGACGAGCACGGAGTTGTAAACAGGATCAGGCAAAATTTCTCTTTTGGGAACGTTACCTCTTCTGGGCACTTTGCTTCCCTCCTTCTAAAATAGAATTCACAGGTACTCACGGATGAAACCGTGTTCGCGCCCCGAGGTGTCCATACATTATATATAAACACAGCGAGGACGCTGATGGGATGCTTACTTCTTCTTTCCGGCCTTCGGGCGCTTGGCGCCGTACTTGGAGCGGGCCTGCATACGTCCGCTGACGCCCTGAGTGTCGAGGGTGCCGCGAATGATGTGGTAACGCACGCCGGGGAGGTCCGTGACACGGCCGCCGCGGATCATGACGACGGAGTGCTCCTGAAGGTTGTGGCCGACACCGGGGATGTAGGCGGTGACCTCAAAGCCGTTGGTCAGGCGGACACGGGCGATCTTACGAAGCGCGGAGTTGGGCTTCCTCGGGGTCATGGTCCTGACGGCGGTGCACACGCCTCTCTTCTGGGGAGAGCTCAGGTCGGTGGGGCGGTTCTTCAGGGTGTTGAGGCCCCTCTGGAGCGCCGGGGAGGTGGACTTGTAGACGCTGGTCTGACGTCCCTTCCTCACGAGCTGATTTATTGTGGGCATTGTTTTCCTCCTTTCTCAAAAAATAGGCTTTTCATGGGGGTTTTATGCCCAAAAGGGCGCAAAAACCCCACGCAAGCAGGTATTTTACCATAAACGTCCCGGAAAGTCAACACTTTTTTGCCTCTCCGCGGATTTTCCCGCCGGTATTTGATACAAAATTTCGATAGATAAAAAGAGGATTTTTGGTTTTTACGGCGTATAAAGTAAATGCGGCAAAATTTGAGGGATGGAGGCGGCGGAAATGGCGAATATCCGTGAGCGTCGCGAGGAGCTGGAGCGGCTCATCGTCTCCGACGCCGGCGTCCGGGCCCGGGATTCCTCCGGGAGGCTCCGGCCCGAGGAGGAGGACAGCGTGCGCACCTGCTTTCAGCGGGACATCGACCGGATCACCCACTCCAAGGCCTTCCGGCGCTTGAAGCAGAAGACCCAGGTCTTTTTGGAGCCGGAGGGGGACCACTACCGCACGCGCCTGACCCACACCTTAGAGGTCACGCGCATAGCCCGCACCATCGCCCGGGCCCTGGAGCTGAACGAGGACCTGACGGAGGCCATCGGCCTGGGGCACGATCTGGGCCACACGCCCTTCGGCCACGCCGGGGAGCGGGCCTTAAACGAGCTTCTGGCCGCTCAGGGGGGCTTTCGCCACTACGAGCAGAGCCTCCGGGTGGTGGACATCATCGAAAAGGAGGGCCGGGGCCTCAACCTCACCAACGAGACGCGGGAGGGGATCCTGCGCCACACCTGCGACCCGCTGTCCAGGACCTTGGAGGGGCAGGTCGTGCGCCTTTCCGACAAGATAGCCTACATAAACCACGACGTGGACGACGCCATCCGCTCCGGGACCCTGCGCGGGGAGGAGATACCGGAGATCGTCCGGGAGGTGCTGGGGCGCCGCTACAGCGTCCGTATCAACACCATCGTGGAGGACGTCATCGCCCAGGGCACAAGCTCCGGCGTCATCCGCATGAGCGACGAGGTGGCCGGGGCGGTGCAGGTCTTTTCCGACTTTTTATATGAGCGCGTCTACAAAAATCCCATGGTAAAGGGCGAGGAGAAGAAGGTTCTGGGCCTCCTTTCCGGGATTTTTGATTATTTCGTTAAAAATCCGGCAAAAATGTCGGCAGAGTACCTTGAAATCGTCTACCGCGAGGGCCCGGAGCGGGCGGCGGCGGACTACGTCTCCGGCATGACGGACCCCTACGCCATCGAAATACACAACAGCATCTTCGTCCCCATGGCGTGGACAGTAAAATAAGGGCGGGCCGGCTCGGTGTCCGGCCCTTACGCACCCCCGTAGGGGCCGGACACCGTGCCGGCCCCGGAAAAGATTTAGGAAAGGAGCGGTCCCATACGGCTATTCCAGACAGCTTTATTGAGGAGCTGGTGGCGCGCAGCGATATTGTGGACGTGGTGTCGGACTACGTGCAGCTTTCAAAGCGCTCCGGAGCAAACCTGTTTGGGCTCTGCCCCTTCCACTCCGAGAAAACGCCGTCCTTTTCCGTCCGGCAGGACAAGCAGACATACCACTGCTTCGGCTGCGGCAAGGGCGGCGGCGTCATCAATTTCATCATGGAGATCGAAAACCTGTCCTACAGAGACGCCATCGAGTTTTTGGCACGACGGGCCGGGATGCAGATGCCCGCCGAGAGCGACGAGGAACGGCAATTGCGAGGCAGGCGCGCTAAGCTTTTGGAGCTCAACCGGGCCGCGGCCATGTGGTTTTTTGAAAATCTTTCCAAGCCCGAGGGGGCCGCGGCACTGGAGTACATCCGGGAACGGCGGCTTCTGCCAAAAACGGTAAAGCGCTTCGGGCTGGGAGCGGCCCCCAATTCGTGGGAATCCCTTGTGGACGAGATGCGCCGCCGGGGCTACGCCGACCAGGACCTCATCGACGCGGGGCTGGCAAAGCGGGGAAAAAGCGGCGGCATCTACGACTCCTTCAGGAACCGCCTGATCTTTCCGGTCATCGACGTGCGCGGGAGCGTCATCGGCTTTTCCGGGCGCATCCTGAACGGCGAGGAGCCGAAGTATCTCAACACGTCGGATACGATGGTGTTCCAAAAAAGCCGAAATCTGTTTGCCCTGAACCTGGCCAAAAAGACGAAGCGGGACATGCTTATTTTGGTGGAGGGCAACGTGGACGTGGTGATGCTCCACCAGGCGGGCTTCGACTGCGCCGTGGCGAGCCTCGGCACCTCGCTCACCCCGGAGCAGGCGCGGCTCATGAAGCAGTACAAGGACACGGTGGTCATCGCCTACGACTCCGACGGAGCCGGCGTCAAGGCCGCCCAGAGGGCCATCGGACTCTTGGAGCCCGCGGGGCTCCAGGTCCGGGTGCTGCGGATGGAGGGGGCCAAGGACCCGGACGAATTCATAAAGGCCAAAGGGCCGGAGGCCTTCGAGCTCCTTTTGGAGCGCAGCGCCAACCATGTGGAGTATAGAATACTGGCGGCAAAAGCGAAATACGATATGGATACGGACGACGGGCGCCTGGGCTTCCTCCGGGAGGCCACGCAGATTTTGGCGGAAAATCCCAGTCCCGTGGAGCGGGAGCTCTACGCCGGGCGGGTGGCGGAGATGATCGGCGTCTCGGCGGACGCGGTGAAGAGCGAGGTCCGCCGGGAGGGCCGATACCGGGCCGCCGCGGAGAAGAAGAAGCGGGAACGGGCGGTGATGCGCCCGGAGGTGTCGGCCCAGCCGGTGTCAAAGAGCATCCGGTATGAGAACGTGGCCTCCGCCACGGCGGAGGAGGGCGTCGTCAGCCTCCTTATGGCGGACCCGCAGCTCGTCATCTTCACCGGGGAGCTGACGCCGGAGGAATTCACCTCCCCGTTCCTGGGCCGGGTGTTCGCCAAAATCAAGGAGCGCTGGAACGCCGGGGCGGCGATAACCCCGGCGGTGATAGCCTCCGGCCTTGAGCCGGACGAGGCGTCGCACCTCACCGGGATGCTGCAAAGGCCGGTGAATCTGGGCCAGGCCCGGGAGGCCATGGCCGACTACATAGACAAGATCAAGACCGAGAAGCTGAAGGAGTCCGGGCAGCGGGACCTTTTGGCGGTCAGGGAAAAATACCAAAAGAAAAAAGGGCTTGGAGGATAAGGAACATGGACGAAAACAAGAAAAACAGCCAGCACGGCAAGGCGCCCCTCAGCGAGGAGGCCGCGGCCCAGCAGCGCCAGGCGGCCCTGGAGAAGTTAGAGGCCCTGGTAAAGGAGGGCCAGAAAAAGGGCAGTCTCTCCTCAAAGGAGCTCAGCGTCATCGACTCGCTGAACCTGGACCCGGAGACGGTGGATAAGTTCTACGAGCGCCTGGAGGCCCTGGGCGTGGACACCACCGACGAGGAGGCCCTGGAGCTTTTAGAGGACATCGACGCGCCCTTGGAGGAGCTGGACGACATCGACGAGATCACCCGGGAGGAGCTGGAGAGCGCCGATTCCATCGCCGACGCCTACGCCATCGACGACCCGGTGAGGATGTACCTCAAGGAGATCGGCAAGGTGAACCTCCTCTCCCCGGAGGAGGAGGTGGAGCTGGCCCGCAGGATGGCCGACGGCGACGAGGAGGCCAAGCAGCGCATGGCCGAGGCGAACCTCCGCCTCGTCGTCTCCATCGCCAAGCGCTACGTGGGCCGCGGGATGCTCTTTTTGGACCTCATCCAGGAGGGCAACCTGGGGCTTATCAAGGCCGTGGAAAAATTCAACTATCAAAAGGGCTACAAATTCTCCACCTACGCCACCTGGTGGATCCGCCAGGCCATCACCCGGGCCATCGCCGACCAGGCCCGGACCATCCGCATCCCGGTACACATGGTGGAGACGATAAACAAGGTCATCCGCGTCTCCCGCCAGCTTCTCCAGGAGCTGGGCCACGACCCCTCCCCCGAGGAGATCGCGGAGGAGATGGACATGCCCGTGGACAAGGTCCGGGACATCCTGAAGATCGCCCAGGAGCCCGTGAGTCTGGAGACGCCCATCGGCGAGGAGGAGGACAGCCACCTGGGGGACTTCATCGAGGACGAGGCCGCCTCGGAGCCGGCGGAGGCCGCCAGCTTCACCCTTTTGAAGGAGCAGCTCATGGAGGTCCTGGACACCCTGACGCCCCGGGAGAAGAAGGTCCTGGAGCTGCGCTTCGGCATCATCGACGGCCGCTCCCGCACCTTGGAGGAGGTGGGCCGCGAATTCAACGTCACCCGTGAGCGCATCCGCCAGATCGAGGCCAAGGCCCTCCGGAAGCTCCGCCACCCCTCCAGGTCCAAAAAGCTCAAGGACTTTTTGAACTGAGGCGGGACGTGAAGCCGTTATCTGAGGGGTACACGAAACGCGATACCGGTATCGCCAAGGGCGCGGCGATCCTCCTGCTTCTCATCCACCATCTATACGTGGGCGACGCGCCCGCGCCCATAGACATTTTCCGCGTGTACCCGCCGCTGACGGCGGCGACCCTCTGCAAGGTCTGCGTGTCGATGTTCGTGGTGCTCAGCGGCTACGGGCTGGCAATGAGCTTCAAAAAGGGCGAGGAACGGTCGGGGCGCTTCGTCAGGCGCCACGTTCTCGGGCTCCTGCGGCCGTATTTTCTCATCTATTTTATCTCCGTACTGCTGGGTATCTTCTTCGCGCGGCCCGAGTACACGCCCTGGGCCATCTACGGCACGGGCCTCCGGGGCTTCGGCAACGCCTGCGCGGAGCTTTTCGCCTTGCGGCCCCTTTTGCGGACTCCCGCCTACAACCAGACCTGGTGGTACATGGAGGCGGCGCTGGCGCTCTACCTGTGCTTCCCCTTTATCTATCGGGGCGTCAGGCGCGCGCCTTACATAGTCCTGCCCGTCACCGCCGTGCCGCTGGCGCTCTATTTCTTTTTGGGGAACAACGTCTGGGACACCTGCCGGGAGATCTACTGGTTTTTCCCGTTTGCCGCCGGCGTATTTCTGGCGCAGAGGGATCTGCTGGCGAAATTCGCCGCCTCCGCGGGGAAACGGCCCTGGCGCTCCACGGCCCTCACGGGCCTTGCGGTGCTGGCGGCGGCGCTTATCCGCAGTCAGGTGGGCCTGGCCTTTGACACGTTCTTCGCCGTGGCCATCCTGCTCTTTTTAAGGTGTACGCTGAGCGTCATCCCGTACCTCGGCGCGGCCTTCGGGCACCTGGGCCGCCACAGCGGGAACATCTTCATGCTCCACTCCTTTATTTACTGCTATTTCACCTCCCAGAGGCTTTTCGCAAGGCTCCTGAACAGCCCCGATCTCATATCCGTCTTCCTGGCTCTCCCCCTCCTGCTCATCCTCAGCCTCGCCTGCTCCGAGCTCCTTGAGCTGGCCAAAAAGCCGTTCAAAAATAAGAAAACATTAAACAAAAATTAACCCCGGCGTTATTGCGCCGGCGCGGCGGGGGATGTACAATCGGGTCAGCGGCCGGGAAGAGCCGCGGTGGGAGGGGCATATCCGCGCAGCCGCCCCCATATACTCCCCGTGGGGGGTGTGACACCGTGGACACTAAAATATCCGACCTCCGGTACAAGGAGGTCATTAACGTGAACACCGGCTACCGGCTGGGGTTCGTCTCCGACGCCGTCTTTGACCTGGAATCCGGCCAGATGCGGGCGCTTATCGTCCCGGGCCAGTATAAGATTCTGGGGCTTTTCGGCCGCGGCGAGGACTACGTCATTCCCTGGAACGCCATCCGGCGCATCGGCGACGACATCATCTTAGTGGAGGAGGACCGTCCGGAGGCCCGGGAGAAAAAGCCCCGTGGGAAATACGGCCACGAGGCACAGTACAAATAACCGCTGAGGAAAACGCAGGGTCGTGGGAGCGTACATATGAAAAAGAGAAAAAAGCTCGTTTGGAGTATCGTTATCGCCGCGGCGGTGCTTATCGCCGCGGCCGGTATTTATGCCTACGTCTTCTTTTACGACGCCTTTGGCATAACGGCCCGGCACCTGGGCTGGAGCGCCAGGCTCCCGGAGGACATGGTGACGGACAACTCGATGAATGCGGTCTGCACCGCCGCGGAGAACGGATACCTCCAGGCCGTCGTCTCCGTGGAGCGCTCGCCATACCTGGACAAGGACGCGTACATCGAGCACTACTTCCACCGCTTCGTCCTCAGCGGCGCCTGGCAGAGCGCCAACGGCGCCAGTATCCTGCGAAACGGCAAGGTGGGCGGCTGCCGGGTGCTGACGGTCCGGGTGGAGGGGATGCCGGAGGGCTTCGCCGACACCTACACCTACGTCACCCGGGACATCCCCCTGACCCGGTACTTCCTCCGGGCGATGCTGAAATATAAAAGCGGCGACGGCGACGCCCCCGCCCGGGCCGCCGTGGAGAGCTTCATCACCTCCTTCCGGCCCCGGGTGACTTTTGAGAAAAAGCGGCTGGAGACGGACTTTCAGTGCGTCCTGCCGGAGGACTGGACGGAGGAGACGCGCGCGGCCTACGATAAGCTCCGCTCCGCCGAAACGCCTTACTTCGGGGCCTTCAGCCGCGACGAGGCCGCGCTGGAGGGCGCCCTGGGCCGGGAGCTGCCCCTGGCGCTCACCTACTGCACGCTGACCGACCCGCTGCCCACGGACAAAATGGAGGAATGGTACGCCCGGGGGAAGCTGACGGAGCTCACCGTACAGCTCACCGCCACGGGGAATACGGAGCTCTTCGCCGCGTCCTCGCCGCTGCTGGACGTGCTCCGGGGCAAATACGACGGGGCCCTGCGGGACATGGCCCGCGGGCTCCGGGATTTCGGGCATCCGGTGCTCTTCCGGCTCAATAACGAGATGAACTCCGACTGGACGAGCTGGTCCGGGGTGGTGAATCTCTCCGACCCGGAGCTCTATGGCGCGGTGTGGCGGTATGTCTACGACCTCTTTGACGCGCAGGGCGCCCGCAACCTCATCTGGGTGTGGAATCCCAACGACCGGGACTTCCCGCCGGCAAGCTGGAACTCGTATCTGGCCTACTGGCCGGGGAACGGGTATGTACACATGCTGGGCGTCACCGGCTACAACACAGGCACCTATTATAAGGACTCCACCGGCGAGGACTGGCGGAGCTTCCGGGACATCTACGACGCCGTCCGGGCGGAGTACCTGCCCCATTTCGCGGACTTCCCCTGGATGATCACGGAATTCGCCTCGTCCTCCGTGGGCGGGGACAAGGCGGCGTGGATAGAGGACATGTTCCGGGACCTCCCCCGCTATCCGGAGCTCAAGGCCGCCGTCTGGTTCGACTACGCGGACTTTGACCTCTCCGTCTCCGAGGACACCGTTTCCCGCCCCTACTGGCTGGCGGAGACGCCGGAGACGGCCGCGGCCTTCGCCGAGGGCATCCGGGGCCTGCCGGAGCGGTTTTTTGATTGATACTAATATCCACTTAAAATAAGCCATTCGCGGCGGGCTTTTTCGCGTCGTCGTCGCTCAAGCCGCTTTACCTCGGGCTCCCTTTGGTCGCCCTCAGGCGCAGGCTTGGCTCCTCCTCTCCCCAGCGGGCTTTGCCCGCCGGGGACCCCGGATGCGTCAGCCGCCTTGGGAATACACAAAGTATTCCCTGCGGCGTCTTCCTTGCCTGACACAAAAAATCCTCGCCGCTCGGTGTCTCATTTTAAATGGATATTAGTATAAAAATCGAAAAAAGGGCAAAATAATCCTTGCAATCCGGGCAAGGCTCTGGTATAATGCTAAAGCCCCAAACGGGGTATTACGCACACGGCCCGACAAGGCGTATGGTGCCGCGAGGCTTGCGCCAAGGCGGACGGCCGTGGAGGTAAGAACTTAAATCGAAAAGGAGAAAACAAAATGGCAGTAGTATCAATGAAGCAGCTTCTGGAGGCCGGCGTGCATTTCGGCCACCAGACCCGCAGGTGGAACCCCAAGATGGCCCCCTACATCTACATGGAGCGCAACGGCATCTACATCATCGACCTTGCAAAGACCGTGAAGAAGTTAGAGGAGGCCTACAACTTCGTCCGTGAGCTCTCCGAGAACGGCGGGACCCTTCTCTTCGTGGGCACCAAAAAGCAGGCCCAGGACGCCATGCGCGAGGAGGCCGAGCGCGTGGGCATGTACTATGTCAACGCCCGGTGGCTGGGCGGCATGCTCACCAACTTCAAGACCATGCGCACCCGCATCGACCGTCTGGCGCAGCTCAAGCGCATGCAGGAGGACGGCACCTTCGACATGCTCCCCAAGAAGGAAGTCATGAAGCACCTGGGCGAGATGGCGAAGTTAGAGAAGTACCTGGGCGGCGTCAAGGAGATGAACAGGCTCCCCTCCGCTCTCTTCATCGTCGATCCCCGCAAGGAGCGCAACGCCATTGCCGAGGCCCGGAAGCTGGGCATCCCCATCGTGGCTATCGTGGACACCAACTGCGACCCCGATGAGATCGACTACGTCATTCCCGGCAACGACGACGCCATCCGCGCCATCCGCCTCATCGCCTCCACCATGGCCAACGCCATCCAGGAGGGCCGCCAGGGCGAGGACGCCGAGGCCGCCAAGGCCGAGGCCGAGGCCGGGGCCGGGGAAGAGGCCCCTGCCGCTGAGTAAACTACGTTAAGAATACAGGAGGAAAATGATATGGCAATCACCGCCGCTGATGTAAAGAATCTGCGCGAAATGACCGGTGTGGGCATGATGGACTGCAAGAAGGCCCTGGCCGCCACCGATGGAGATATGGACAAGGCCGTGGAGTGGCTGCGGGAGAAGGGCCTTGCCGCCGCCCAGAAGAAGGCCGGCCGCATCGCCGCCGAGGGCGTGGCCTACGCCGCCGTCATCGACGGAGTGGGCGTCTGCGTTGAGGTCAACGCCGAGTCCGACTTCGTGGCCAAGAACGACGTCTTTGTGGATTACGTCCATCAGGTCGCCGCCGTCATCGCCCATGAGGGCCCCGCGGACCTGGAGGCCCTTATGGCCTGCAAGTACCCCAATTCCCAGCTCACCGTCAAGGAGGCCCAGAACGAGAAGGTCCTGGTCATCGGCGAGAACATCAACGTCCGCCGCTTTGAGCGCTTCGCCTCCGGCGTCTCCGTGCCCTACGTCCACATGGGCGGCAAGATCGGCGTCATCGTGAATCTCACCACCGACCTGCCCGCCGAAAAGGTGGAGACTGTGGGCAAGGACGTGGCCATGCAGATAGCGGCCCTCAATCCCCGCTTCTGGGACAAGTCCCAGGTGAGCCAGGACGTCCTGGACGAGGAGAAGAAGATCATGATGGCCCAGATGTCCAACGACCCCTCCATGGCCAATAAGCCCGAGCAGGTCCGCGAGCGCATCGTCATGGGCAAGCTGGGCAAATTCTACGCCGAGAATTGCCTTTTGCAGCAGGAATTCGTGAAGGACAACTCCGTCACCGTGGAGAAGTACATCGCCGCCTCCGCCAAGGCCCTGGGAGGCTCCATCGCTTTCGCCGGCGCCGTCCGCTTCGAAAAGGGCGAGGGCATCGAAAAGCGCCAGGACGACCTGGCCGCCGAAGTCGCCAAGCTCGTAAAATAACTGGCGAAAAACACCTCCGCCCCGGACCACGCGTCCGGGGCGGAGCTTTTATTTTCTTTAAAGTCCGTTCAGGTTTGGCCGGGGGCATTAACGCAGCCGCCGGGTCCGCTCAATTCCTTTTCCCCGTGGTTTTCCAGTGGAAGAGGCGGTTGGGGATCTCCAGGACCAGGACGATGCCCAAAACGATGGCGATGGCCACGCGGATGGCTAAAAAGCCGTTTTCGAAGGCCTGGGACATGTCCCGCATGACGAGATAGTACGCCGTCCAGTAGACCCTCCCGCCGGGGACCAGGGGGATGATGCCGGCGATGAGGAACACCGTCACCGGGCACTTCCGCCACACCGCCGAGACGCGGGAGGCCAGGGCCACGAACATGGTACCGATGAAGGTGGCCTCCGTCTGGCTGAGGCCGAGGCCCATGAGGACGTCGATGAGCAGGAATCCCCCGCCGCCGATGACGGCGCAAAGGGCGTAATACTTGGGCGGCACGTCGAAGATGAGGGCGAAGGCCACGGTGCCCACCGCCGCGGCGATGAAATGGACAAGCAGCGTCACAGGGCAGCACCTCCCCAGATGTGGCGGTAGACGGTGAAGACAATCCCCACACCCACCGCGATGGACACAAAGACGATGATGGCGTCCAACAGCCGCACCGCGCCGGAGATATAGTCCCCGTCCGCGATGTCCCGGATGCCGTTGGTGAAGGACAGCCCCGGCACCAGGGAGATGATGCCGCCGATGATCATGAGGCTCAGGGAGTGCCCCAGCCCCAGCCACTGGCAGACAAGGCAAATGACCGTGACGAACATCCCGCCGATGAGATTCCCGGAGATCTTGGACATGTGGGGCGCGGCCACGTTGAGGACGAAGATGTAGAGAAAAAACCCGGCGATAAAGGACACCAGCGCGTCCTGAAAATCCCCGCCGAACATGACGGAGAAGGCCGCGGAGCCGAAGGCCGAGGCGAGTATCTGAAGCATTTTCGGGGGCTCCGGGATATTTTTTATCCGCTCCAGCTCCTGCCGGACCTCCGGGAGGGTGTACTTGCCCTGCTCGATCTGGCGGGAGAGCTGGTTGATGGCCACGACCTTGGAAAGGCGCGCGGAGGTGACGCGGCTCTGGAGGACCTTGGCGTAGCGGCCCTTTTCGGTCTTGCCCGAGGCGAAGAGGCCGTTTGCCAGCACGAAAAATTCCTTGTGCTCCTCGTCCACGCCGAAATAGCGGGAGATTCGCTTCATCGTCTCCTCCACCCGGAAGATCTCCGCGCCGCTCTCAAGCAGTATATGCCCCGCGTCCACGGCCGTCTCCAGCACCTCGTCCATGGGATATTTCACTCCCCCACCCCCAATCACCCAAAGAATACCACAGCCAGCGAAAAAAGACAAGCCAAACCCGAAAAAATCGTGGGGCCGCCGTGGGCGGCCCGTGGTGCGCGTTTTCCCTCTCTCCCCCCGTAAGGGCCGGATAACCTCGATGGGCAGACCGCCGTGGCTGCGGGCGTCAAAAAAAGGCCGCCATTCGGCGGCCCTTTGGGGTGGGTATGTATGCTTAGATAGCGAGGAAGAATTTTATGAGGAACAGGGCGGAGATGACGTAGGTCAGGACGGAGACGTCCTTGGCCTTGCCGGTAAAGACCTTGATGACGGTGTAGGTGATGAGGCCCAGGCCAATGCCGTGGCCGATGGAGCCGGAGATGGGCATGGCAAGGAGCATGATGAACACGGGGGCGGCGATGGCCATGTCGTTAAAGTCGATGTTCTTGATACCGCTGAGCATCAGGATGCCCACGTAGATGAGGGCGGCGGAGGTGGCGGCGGCGGGGATGATGGCGGCGATGGGGCTTATGAACATGCAGGCCAGGAACAGGATGCCGGTGGTGAGGGCGGTGAGGCCCGTGCGGCCGCCGGCCTCCACGCCGGAGGCGGACTCCACGAAGGTGGTGACGGTGGAGGTGCCGGTGCAGGCGCCCACCACGGTACCCACGGCGTCGGAGAGGAGCGTCTCGCGCATCTGGGGCATGTTGCCGTTCTTGTCGGTCATGCCGGCCCGGTTGGCGGTGGCGAGAACGGTGCCGATGGTGTCGAACATGTCGATGATGCAGAAGGTGATGATCAACAGGATGACGGTGCCCCAGCCGACTTTGGCGAGGGTGGCGAAATCAAACTTGAAGAGCGTGGTCTTGGCCATATCGCCGAAGGGGGGCAGCCAGGTGGCGGTCTTCAGGCCCGCGAAGGGGTTCTGCTTCAGGAAGACGGCCTGGCCGGCCCAGTTGAGGACGGAGGCGCCCAGCATACCCACCAGCACCGCGCCCTTCATCTTGTAGTGGGCCAGGACGATGATGAGGAAGAGGCCGATGAACATGGTGACCACGGTGAGGACCATGGCGGGCCAATACTCGCCCAGGGCCTCCTTGGCGGAGCTGGCGGACAGCGCGCCGAAGAAGTCGCGCATGACGTATTTATCGCTGGCGGCGCCCTGGCCGGCGTTGGAGCCGAAGCCGATGTTCATGAGCATGAGGCCGATGCCGGGGCCGATGCCCAGGCGCACGCCGAGGGGAATGGCCTCCACGATCTTCTGGCGGATATTGAACACGGAAAGGAGCACGAAAACGATGCCCTCGATGAGGATGATGCAAAGGCCCGCCTGAAGTCCGGCCAGCAT
>CANROF010000023.1 GCA_947632155.1 uncultured Oscillospiraceae bacterium | reverse complement strand
TCTGCAATTGCAGTTTTTGAGCTTATTATCTCACACCTGGGGGCCTTTTGGGAGGCGGGAGGTTATTGAGCGGTTACAAAAAATCCGCCCTCCCAAACCGGGAGGGCGGTAAATTATTTATTCCCAGGTCTTCCAGACCTCCGGGCAGTAGCCTACGGTGGCCTGTTTGCCGTTGCGGACCACGGGGGTTTTGATGAGGCGCTGGTCCTCCAAGAGCTTTTCGGCCTTGTCCTCGTCATACGCCAGGTACTTCAGGACCTCCGCGCCCGGGGCCTTCTCGTCGATGAGGGCCTCCAGGCCCACGCATCGCCGGACGGAGTCAAACTCCCGGGGGCTCAGCCCATAGCGGAGGATGTCCACGGACTGGAACTTTATCCGCCGCTCCTTGAAATACCGCTGGGCCTTCTTCGTGTCAAAGCACTTGGCCTTGCCGAATATCTGTATGTTCACCTCATACCTCCATGATGACCGGGAGCACCATGGGGCTGCGCTTGGTCTTTTTATAGAGGTAATCGGACAGGCGCGTTTTCATGGTGCCCTTGATGCCGGTCCAGTCCTTGATGCGACGGGCGCTGCAATACTCGATGGCCTCCAGGGCCACATCCTTCATCTCCTGCATCAGGTCGTCCGCCTCCTTGACGTAGACAAAGCCGCGGGTGATGATGTCGGGGCCGGACACCAGGGAGCCGTCGTAGCTGGAGAGGCTCACCACCACCACCAGCATCCCGTCCTGCGCTAAGTGCTTGCGGTCCCGGAGCACCACGCTGCCCACGTCCCCCACGCCGGTGCCGTCCACAAAGACCTTCCCCGCGGGGACCACGCCGCCAAGCTTGATGCTGCGGGCGGAGACTTCGATGACCTTGCCAAGGTCAGAGATGACCACGTTCTTGGCCGGGACGCCCATCTGCTTTGCCAAGTCCGCGTGGAGCTTCAAGTGCCTGTACTCCCCGTGGACGGGGATGAAAAAGCGGGGCTTTACCAGCGCCAGCATCAGCTTCAGCTCCTCCCGGCAGGCGTGGCCGGAGGCGTGGAGCAGCGCCGAGCGCTCGTACACCACCGTGGCGCCCTTGCGGAAGAGCTCGTTTATGACCTCGGTGATGGAGTTCTCGTTGCCGGGGATGGTGGAGGCGGAAATGATGATCTTGTCCCCGGGCATGATCTCCACCTGCTTGTGCTCGTTGAAGGCGATGCGGTGGAGGGCGCTCATGCTCTCCCCCTGGCTGCCGGTGGAGATGATCACCACCCGGTCCTTTGGCAGGCCCTTTATCTGGTTTATGTCCACCAATATCCCCTGGGGGATGTCCATGTAGCCCAGCTCCGTGGCCACGCGCATGACGTTCTCCATGCTGCGGCCCGTGACGGCCACCTTGCGGCCGTATTTTTTGGCGCAGTTGATGACCTGCTGGAGCCGGTGGACGTTGGAGGCGAAGGTGGTGACGATGATGCGCTCGTGGCAGTCCTTGAACTGGTTTTCAAAGTTGGCGGCCACCACGCTTTCGGAAAGGGAGTAGCCCTGGTTTTCCACATTGGTGGAGTCGGATACCAGCGCCAGCACGCCGCGCTTGCCCAGCTCCCCCAGTCTCGCAAGGTCAATCATCCCGCCGTCGATGGGGGTGGTGTCGATCTTGTAGTCGCCGGTGTGTATCACGACGCCCACCGGCGTCTTGATGGCCAGGGCCACGGAATCGGGGATGGAGTGGTTGACGTGGATGAACTCCACCTTGAAGCAGCCGATCTTCACGCTCTCCCCCGCCCTCACGGTGTTGAGCTTCACCTTGTCGGCGATGCCGTGCTCGGAAAGCTTGATCTCCACCAAAGCGTTCGTCAGGGGCGTGGCGTACACCGGCACCTGCATGAGCTCGTCCATGACGAAAGGCATGGCGCCGATGTGGTCCTCATGCCCGTGGGTGAGGACGATGCCCCGGACCCGGGTCTTGTTCTTCACAAGGTAGGTGATGTCCGGTATGACGGAGTCGATGCCGTACATATCGTCGTCCGGAAAGCCGATTCCGCAGTCCACCACCAGGAGATCCTGGCCGTACTCGTAGACATACATGTTTTTGCCGATCTCATTGAGGCCCCCCAGGGCCACGATCTTCAGTTTTTCCTTTGTTGACACGCGGTATTTCTCCTTTGAAAGTAAGTATGTAGACACACACATATAAAGCTCAACGGGGAAGCCTTGACGGCCCTGAATCGCCGGCAAGAGAGCTCCCGATGAACTGACGTTCCAATATATGTATGTATAAATTAAGCGCCCTTGAAAAGGCACAAAAATCCACCCGAAGGGATTTTATCCATGTAAGGCTGATTTTAACACACATTCGCGCAATTGTCAAGGCGCAGGAACCGCCCGCACGTTTTTCCCCTTGTCGGAAAAAGCCCGACAGGGCTTTTTCCGATAACCTAAGCCTCCCGGTTATTCGCCGGGAGGCTCTTGCGTTCACAGGATGAGGCAGATAAGGCCGCTGCATCCGTCGTTTATGATTCTCGTCACCGTCCCGCGGAGCTTCGTCTGGACCTCCGGGGGCATTTTGCGTATCTTGGTCTGAAGGCCCTCAGCCGCGATCTCGTGGAGGGACTTGCCGAAGAGGTTGGACTCCCATATTTTCCCGGTGTCGCCCTCGAACTCCTGCAAGAGGAAGTTGATGACGTCCTCGCCGGACCGCTCGCCGCCCACCGCCGGGGAGACTTCCGTAACGGTGTCCACCGAGATCATATGTATGGACGGGGCGTTGGCCTTCAGGCGCACGGAGTATTTCCCGGCGCGCTTGACGATCTCCGGCTCCTGGAGGGTCAGCTCCGAAATATCCGGCATCACCACGCCGTAGCCGCGCTCCCGGACCTCCCGCAGCGCCTCCGACACCTTGTCGTACTCCCGCTTTATTTTCCCGAGCTCCTTCAAAAGCGCGATGAGGTCCCCGTCGTCTCCGATGGAGAAGCCCGACATCTCCCCCACCGTCTCGTAAAAGAGCGCCCGGGGCATGGAGAGCTCCACGGAGGCCAGCCCCGCGCCCATGTCGAGGCTTTTGAGCTCCGCACCGCTGACCTTGTCGCACTGGCGGAGCTTTTCGATGAGGCCATCCAGGTCCCGGATGAGCACCGTATCCCCGTAGCCCTCCCGGAGGGCCGTGTACACGGCCTCCTTCAGGGGGTCGCCCCGCTCCAGCGCCCCCAGCCACGCCGGGAGGTATACGCCCACCTCGTAGACCGGGAACTGCACCAGGACGGCCCTTATGATCTCCGTCACGTCCTGGGACGAGAGCGTCATGCAATTGACGGCCAGGCACGTGACGCCGTAGTCCTCCGCCAGCTTATCCCGCAGCGCCTGGGCCTCGCCGCTCCCGGGGTCCGCGCAGTTTAACAGGAGGACGAAGGGCTTGCCCAGCTCCCGGAGCTCATTGACCACCCTCACCTCCGCCTCCACATACGCCTCCCGGGGCAGGTCCGTCACCGACCCGTCCGTGGTCACGGCCACGCCGATGGTGGAGTGCTCGGCTATCACCTTCCGGGTGCCGATCTCGGCGGCGCGGCGCATGGGTATCTCCTCCTCGAACCAGGGGGTGGTGACCATGCGCTCCGCGCCGTTTTCCGTGTCGCCCAGGGCCCCGTCCACCATGTACCCCACGCAGTCCACGAGCCGCACGGATATGGCCGTCTTGTCATCCAGGGCCACGCTGACGGCCTCCTCCGGGACGAATTTCGGCTCCGCCGTCATGATGGTCCTGCCGGAGCCGGACTGGGGCAGTTCATCCCGGGCCCGCTCCCGCATGTAGACGTTCTCGATCTTCGGGATGACCATCGTCTCCATGAAGCGCTTGATAAAGGTGGATTTGCCCGTGCGCACCGGGCCCACCACGCCAAGGTATATGTCACCGCCAGTCCTCCTGGCGATATCCTCATACAAAGTCTCGTTTTCCAAGCTCATTTCCCCCTTACAGATTTCTAAAATAATCCGCGGTCTGATGTATTCTATGGACCTTGTCTTACGGATATGACAGCTTGTGCCGCGTGTTGCGGGAGAAAAATGAAAAATACCACTTGACACGTGATACTATGTGTTGTATAGTATTGAACGACAGGAGGTGTACGCCTTGGATATTCAACTGCGCCGCGGGATATTGGAGGTCTGCGTGCTGAAGGCGCTCTCAGGCGGCGAGTCCTACGGGTATCAGATCATCAAGGACATATCGCCCTTCGTGGCCATGAGCGAATCCACGCTCTACCCCATCTTGAAGCGGCTGGAGGCGTCGGGAGCTCTGACGGTGGAAAGCCGCGAGCACAACGGGCGGCTCCGGAAATACTACTCCGTCACGCCCGTGGGGCTTGCGCGCATCGGCGCGTTCCTCACCGAGTGGGAGGAGGTCACGCGGGCCTACGAATTTATTAAGGGGGACTGGAAAAATGACAAAGGCTGAATTCCTGGACAGGCTCTGTGAGGGCCTGAGCTTTCACTCAAGCGCCGAGGACATACAAAAAATCGTGATGTTCTACTCCGAGGCCATCGACGACCGCATGGAGGACGGCCAGACGGAGGCCGAGGCCGTGGCGGCCATGGGGAATCTTAACGACATCATCCGGGAGGCCCGGAGCTCCTGGCGGCAGGAAGAGGGCCGGGAGAAGACGGATGAGAACGAAGACGGCGACCGCTGGGACGGCGAGAAGGCACGGCCCGGTCAGGTGCGCCGCTCCTGGGACGCCGGGGAGGTCACACGGATCGACGTCTATGACACCACCGGCGACATCGAGCTGCTCCCCTCCCCGGACGGGCAGCTCCACGCGGAGTACACCGTCACGGACGAGTGGCGCTACGACGTTTCGGGCGAGCGGACCGTCACCATCCGCCGAGCGCGCAACGGCGCCGTGCCCAGGACGCACATCAACCTTTTCGGAAAGGTCTTCAGCTTCTCCACCCCGGCGCTGGGGGGACTATTCACGGACGAGCTCAATTTAAAGCTCTACATCCCCCGGGTCTCCGCCGTCACCGTCAGCGTCAACGCCACCTCCGGCAATGTGGAGTGCCGGGACGTGTCCTTGGAGGCGCTTTTCGTGAAGATCGCGGACGGGGACGTGACGGCGGAGGACACCGCCGCGGACGGGAAAATCAGCCTCGTCTCCGTCTCCGGGGACGTGTACGCCCGGGGCCTCTCCGCCCCGGAGCTGACGGTCAACACCATCTCCGGCGATCTGACGCTGGAGGACCTCTCCGCCGCCAGTCTCGCCCTCAAATCCGTCTCCGGCGACGTGAACGCCTCGGAGCTTGCCGTCACCCAGCGTCTCACCGCCGGGAGCGTCAGCGGGGACATGACGCTCCCGCTCACGGTCCCCTGCCGGGAGACGTCCGTGGAGGCCGTCAGCGGCGACGTGGCGCTGGTCCTCGCCGGGCCCGACAGCCTCTACACCGCCGTGACCCGCACCAACTCCGGCGCCGTCCACATCGACGGCGGCGCCTTCTCCGGCGCCAACACCGTGCGTGTCAAGACCGTCTCCGGCGACATCGGCATCTACTTTCAGGGGTAAAAGCTTTCAATAAATCCCATTTTCCTCTTGTTTTTGCGCGTAAAAGCGTGTATGATGTGTTTTATTGGAAAACACACCGTAAGGGGGCCAAAACATGAACTTCAAGCTTTTAGGGCTCATCCTCTACGCCGTGAGCTTCGTATATGAGCTTTTGATGCAGTTTCTCGACTGGCGGTCCAAGGACAACCCGGTGCCGGAGAACGTCCGGGACGTCTACGACGCGGAGCGCTACGCCACGTGGCTGCGCTACCACGGGGAAAACTGCGCCGTGGACCTTATCAGCACCGTGGTCAGCTTCCTTATCTATCTCGCGCTGCTTTTGTTGGACGTACTGCCGAGGGTCGCGCCGTCTGAGAATCCCTACCTTGCCGCCATCGAGCTTCTGATGTTCATCATGACGCTGGACGCCCTGGCGGGGGCGGTGTTCTCGTACATAAGCTCCATGGTCATCGACACAAAGTACGGCTTCAACAAGCGGACGGTGAAGGTCTTTGTGGTGGACCAGATCAAGTCCTACGTCATATCCTCCGGCGTCACCGTGGCGCTGGTCTGCGGCTTCGCGGCGATATACAGGGCGCTGGGGGACTGGACGCTGGTGCTCTTCTCCGCCATCGTGGCTGTCATTTTGGCGGCCGTTTCGGCGCTCTACCCGTTTCTTTCCAAGGTCTTCAACAAGTTTACTCCCCTGCCCGACGGCGAGCTCCGAGACAAGCTGACGGCGCTTCTGACGAAAAACGGCTACACCGTCCGGGCCATCCAGGTGATGGACGGCTCCCGGCGCGACACCCGGGCCAACGCCTATTTTTCCGGTTTCGGGAAGACGAAGACCATCGTCCTCTACGACACGCTCTTAGATACCATGACCGCGGACGAGATCGTGGCGGTCTTCGCCCACGAGCTGGGCCACGGACTGCACAAGGACACGCTGAAGACCATGCCCCTCTCCGCGCTCCAGGTGGTTTTCATAGTCCTGGCGGTGTGGCTCACCGTGCGCACCGGGGCCATCTACCCGGATTTCGGCTTTGAGGGGGTCAACTACGGCTTTGCCTTTTTCCTGGCGTCGGTCATCGAGCTTCCCATCATAATGCCCGTCTTCTCCCTCCTCTCCAGCGGCCTGACGCGCCGGGCGGAGTACCGCGCCGACGCCCACGCCGTCAGCGAGGGCTATGGGCCGGAGCTCATATCGGCCCTCAAAAAGCTCAGCCGCGACAGCCTCACAAATCTCTCCCCCTCCCCCATCCAGGTGAAGCTCTACTACTCCCACCCCACCCTGAGCCAGCGCATCGCCGCCATCGAGGGGAGCAAGTGACCAAAGATGAAAAATCCCGCCTCATTTTTAATGGGGCGGGATTTTTGTGTCTTTCAGAAGTAGAACAGCTCCTCGAATTTCTTATCCAACGCGATGCACAGCACCAGCGCCAGCTTGGCGGTGGGGTTAAATTGGCCTGTCTCGATGGAGCTCACGGTATTTCGCGATACCCCCACCGTGTCCGCCAGCTCCTGCTGGGAAAGGCCCCGCTCCCGCCGGGCCTCCCTCAGGCGGTTTTTCAGAATCAATCTGTCGTCCATAGCTTCTCTCCGTTTGCTTAAAATTCAGATAAAAAGAGAGAGGATATATCCAACCGCCGCCAGCGCCACCGCAAACGAGGCGATAAGCGCGATGACAAGCCGCGATTTTTGGGGGTTTAGCTTATACTCGGCCCAATTCAGAGCCGCGCCGCTCACGATGTTTATCGCCAAAAATCCGAAATTCAAGCTTTTTTTGACGATCAGCTCCGTTATAAAGAACACAAATGACAGGACAAGGACGGCCCCCATCCCCCTTTGCAGGTACGTCTTTCGCACATCCGCGCTGTAGGGGTCGCTGTTTTTATATTCGCCCTTGCTTTTTTCCAGAATCTCTTCTTTGTCCATAGTGACCCTCCGTTCATCCTATAACGCTCACAATAAAAATCGCTGTGAAGCACCCGAAAAAAGCCCAGAAGACGGCGGCGAAAAGGATGTCCAGCCGCGCTCTCAGCTTCACCGCCTTGTAGGTATAGACGGCGGCCAGCATTCCCATATAGAACATCATGTTGTCGGCCGTGTATTTCATGGGCTCGCCCAGCACCAGCCCATAGACCATCATACAAGCCCCGCAGATCATGATTCCCACCGCCGCGCCGAATTGCCACGCCTTCGCGGTGATCTGGGCCTCCCGCTCGTCCCCGCCGCGATTTTCCTTTCTGCTTTTTTTAAGAATCTCTTCTCTCTCCATGCGAACACCTCCCAAGGTTTTGCCAAGTTTTCTTGACAGTATGAATATACTACTGCCAAGTTTACTTGTCAAGAGGTTTATGAAAAAAACGCGGCCCGTTGACATAGGCATACGCGTGGTATATAATTGGGAAAAACGAGAAAGGATGGGATGAAAAATGAAGCTTGCGGAGGCACTTCAGGAGCGGGCGGACCTCATAAGGCGGCTGGGACAGCTCCGGTCGCGCATGAGCGCCAACACCCAGGTGCAGGACGGGGAGGAGCCCCCGGAGGATCCCAAGGAGCTGATGGCGGAGTTTGACCGCTGCGCCGACAGGCTGGAGGAGCTTATCTGCCGCATCAACCTCACCAACACCGCCGTCAAGGCGGAGGGCAGGCCCCTCACGGAGCTTTTGGCCCGGCGGGACGTGCTGAAAACGCGCATCGAGGCCTACCGGGAGCTTGCCGACCGCGCCGCGGTGAACAATTTCCGCATGACGCGAAGCGAGATCAAGACCGTGGCCACCGTCAGCGCCCGGGAGGTCCAAAAGCGCTGCGACGACCTCTCCCGGGATTTTCGTGAGCTGGACAACGTCATCCAGGCCGCCAACTGGTCCACGGAGCTTCTGTAATACGTTTTTTGGCAGGTAGTCGGCGGGGCGAATGTCAAATTTATAGCCGTAAGGCTGATGAGTTGGTGCCCCAGGGCGGGGTCGGGTCCGAATCCCGGCGCACAAATAAGCCCCCACAGCGCACACGGGCACAGAGCATCCATATTTTGCACTACCGCGGCATTGACCGTTTGACGAGGGTCGGGTTTGCCGGAGGGGCTTTCGTCTTTCCGGCAAAGGGGAAATTTATAAAAAAACAGCCGTGAAGCCACCAAGCTTCACGGCTGGTTTTTGATTTCGACGTCTTATTTTAAATTTACTCCCTTGCCAGCTCGTCGCGGCGGTACTCGTCCATGAGCTTCACGCACTCCCCCACCGTGAGCCTTCCGCGGAGCATTTCGTTCAGGGCGGAGTGGGCCTCGTCGGCGCTGTAGCCCACGACCCTTGTGGAGGCGGTGGAGACGCGCTCGTACTGGGCGATGGAGGCCGCGGCGTCGGTGACCATGGCGGACTGGACGTTGGTCGTCTCGTGGGTGAAGCAGCTCACCGTGGAGATGCCCTCAAAGGCGGCGTTGTAATTTTCCGGCCGGGCGCAGAAGCTCAGGAACTCCAGGGCCTTCTCCACTCTGGGGCTGTTCCTGTTCACCATCATCATGTTGAGATTCCCGCCCTCATAGGTCCCTTCCTCGGCGGTGCCCATGAAGACCGGCATCAGGGCGAAGTCGTCAACGGTGTACTTCCCCGGGGTGAAGTCGGTGTAGAACCAAGTGTCCCAGATAAAGGTCATCAGCGCCTCGCCGGAGCTCAGGGCCGCGCTGATGCCGTCCCAGCCGGTCTTCATGTAATCGTCCCCGAACCAGCCGCTTTTGGCGGCGCCGTCGATCCACGCCACGGCGTCGGTGACGGCGGGGATGTCGGTATAGGCGGCCTCCCCGGCGTTGAGCCGGTCCAGAAGCTCCCGGTCGTCGGCAAAGACGGGGTCCAGGGCGAACTGGAGCATCCAGGAGCACCCGTCCCCGGGCCAGCAGATGGGCGTGCGGCCCATCTCCGTCAGGACCCGGCACAGCACGTCAAATTCGCTCTGGGTGGCGGCGGGCCGAAGGCCCAGCTCCTCCAGGAGCGTCTTATTGTAGTAACAGCCGGAGACGGAGCTCTCCCAGAACGGCAGGCCCAGCAAATTCCCCTCCCCGTCCAGGCAGTAGGCCAGGGCGCTGTCGGTGAGCTCGCCGACCCAGGGCTGGTCGTCGAGGTAGAGAAAGCTCCCCGGGAGGTCAAAGCGGTTGAGGTCCGCGTTATTGAAGTGCATGAGGATGTCCGGGCCCTCCCCTTTTTCAAAGGTCTCCCGGGCCGCGGCCTCGAACTCGGAGTCCTCCACGGCGACGATCTTGAGCTTTCCGCCGGCGGCGCTCTCGTAGCGGTCAAAGACCCGTGTCATATAGGGCTTTTCCATATCGCTGCGCTTGCCCATGACCGTGAGGTCGAATTTCTCCTCCGCGCCGCCGCAGGCGGCAAGAGCAAGCGTCAGCGCGGCGGCCAGGAGGGCCGCGATGATTTTTTTCATAGTGTTCTCCTTTGGATGGGCTCTCACGCTTCCCGGCGGGTGAGCTTCGCCACTGTCTCCCGGACGGCGTCCATGTCGATGGGCTTTGCCAGATGCCCGTCCATACCGGCGTCCAGGGCCCGGCGGACGTCCTCGGCGAAGGTGTTGGCCGTCATGGCGACGATGGGGATAACGGCGGCGTCGGGCCGCGGGAGGGCGCGTATCGCCCGTGTGGCCTCGTAGCCGTTCATAACGGGCATCTGGAGGTCCATGAGTATGAGGTCAAACCGGCCCGGCGGGGAGGCGGAAAACATCTCCACGGCCTCTTTGCCGTTTACGGCGAGCTCGCTCTCGGCCCCCTCCATGGCGAGAAGCTCCGTCAAAAGCTCGGCGTTGAGCTCGTTGTCCTCCACGATGAGGAAGCGCAGGCCCTCCATGGGGACGCCCCGCTCCCGGCTCTCCGGCGCGGCGGCGGGCTCCTCCTCGCCGGCTTGTAAAAACGGCTTTACGGTGTTCCAGAAGGTGGAGACGAAGAAGGGCTTTGGCATAAAGGCGTGTATGCCGGCATTGCGCGCCTCCTCCTCGATCTCGCCCCAGTCGTAGGAGGTCAGCACCAGGATGGGCACCGTCTCGCCCACGCTCCGGCGGATGCTCCGGGCGGCCTCGATGCCGTCCATCCCGGGCATTTTCCAGTCAAGGAGGATGACGTCGTAGCCCCGGTCCTCCTGATGGGCGCTTATGGCGGCCTCAACCGCGGCGGCGCCGTCGGAGACGACGTCCACCGCGATGCCGGTATCGGCCAGCATCTCCCGGATGGTGTCGCCCACGTCCGGCTCGTCGTCGGCCACCAAGATTCGGCGGACCTTCTGGCGGTAGGCGGCCTCGATCTTCTCCTCCTCCGGCAGGGCGAAAGACAGCTCCACCGTGAAAGTGCTGCCCTCCCCGGGGGCGCTCTCCACCTGGATGATGCCGCCCATGAGGTCGATGAGGTTTTTCGTTATGGCCATTCCAAGGCCCGTGCCCTGGATCTTGTTGGTGACGGAGTTGATCTCCCGGCTGAAGGGGCTGAAAATATGGCCCAGGAATTCCTCGCTCATGCCGATGCCGTTATCGCGGACCACAAAGCGCAGCTTGGTATACTGCGGCGCGGAGGCCGCCAGCTCCGTCACGGTGAAGTCCACCCTCCCGCCCTCCGGCGTGTATTTCACGGCGTTGGACAGGAGATTGAGCAGGATCTGATTGAGCCGAAGCTTGTCGCCGATAAGCCGCTCCGGCGGCGAGCCGTGGACGCGCACATTCAGCGTCTGCTTTTTCGCCCGGGCCTGGGAGAGCATGATGAAGCCCAGCTCCTCCAAAAGCTCCGGGAGGCTGAAGACGTCGGAGTTGAGGGACGTCTTGCCGCTCTCTATCTTGCTCATGTCCAGCACCTCGTTTATGAGGCTCAAAAGGTGCTGGCTTGAGGCGGTTATCTTTTTTGTGTACTCCAGGACCTTCTCGGGGTTCCCGTAATCGCGCTCCAGGAGCGTGGAGAAGCCGATGATGGCGTTCATGGGCGTCCGGATGTCGTGGGAGACGTTGGAGAGGAAGTTGCTCTTGGCCTCGTTGGCGCTCTTGGCGGTGGTCAGGGCCTCCTGGAGGGTCCTGTTCATCTGGCGCTCCTGGGTGCGGTCGGAGAGCACGACGATGTACTTCTCCATCCCCTGGATGCTCATGTGGTACACCGTCTGGCGGTACCAGCGGCGCTCGCCGGTTATCTGGTGCAGGTACTCGCACTCCTGATGGATGCTGCCGTTCAAGGGGATGGAGCGCATCCTCTCCACCGGTATCACCACGTCGAAGTCCACGGCGCACTTGCTCATGACGCTTATGTTCTCCCGGGCGTCCTTTACGGGTATGCCCAGGAGCCGCTGGATATTGGGGCTGACGTAATCCACACGGAAGTCCCCGGAATCCAGCATCAGGAATATATCGTCCACGCTGTTGGACAGGACGTCGAACATGCGCTCGCGATAGGCAAGCTCGGTCCTGTTCCTGCGGGACACCCGCCGCCCCCGGGCGACGGTCACCCACACCCCCGCCGCCAGCAGCAGCAGGAATATGACGGCCAAAAAGCCCATGGTGACCTTCTGGACCTGCATGAGCCCCTGGCCCAGGGCGTCCAGGGGCACGACGCTCAAAAGGATATACCCCCGGTAGTTCACGGGCTGATAGAGTATGCAGCTCTCCTTGCCGTTTATGACGCACCGGCGGAGCCCCTGGACGCCCTGGACCCAATCGGCCCTCACATCCGC
The DNA here is from genome assembly GCA_947632155.1 of uncultured Oscillospiraceae bacterium. Classification (GTDB taxonomy): domain Bacteria; phylum Bacillota; class Clostridia; order Oscillospirales; family Oscillospiraceae; genus RUG626. Next base: position 27,081 of record CANROF010000023.1, on the reverse strand, counting down.
CAGCTCCCAGTCGCTGAGGTCCGAGGCGGCGTCCAGATACTTTAAATAATTCCCGAATACGCTGCCCCCGGAATTTGTGGAGAGGAGGACGCTCCCGTCGCCGTTGATGACGAAGCACTGGGCCTGGCCCTGGAAGGCGTCCACGTTGAGGGAATGTGTCAGGTCCTCGTTGGTATAGCTGACGGCCATGGCCACGTAATCAAAGCCCCGGTAGGTCCCGGGCTCCGTGGGCACGGCAAAGACCGTCACGGCCTGGCCCGTGGCCGTGTTCTCCCCGGCCATAATGGGCTCGCCGTCCTCCAGGAGCGTCCCCCAGGCGTCGCCCAGGTCGATCTGGCGCTCCGCGCCGTCCACGGTCATGTAGGTCTGGTCCGGGGACAGGAAGTAAAACCGCGAAAAGCCCCAGCGCTCCCGCTCACGGCCGATAAATGCCTCCACGTCTCCCCTGTCGCTGTCTCCGGAGAGGGCGACGGCCTCGCCCCAACTGCGCAGGAGCTCCCAGTTCCGCTCCACAAACGCGCCGAAGGAGCGGTTGACCTGGCCGTAGATCTCCTGAAGGTGCCCGGTGCTGTCCTCGTATATGCGGTCGGAGATGTATCGGAAGTAAAATACGCCCACAAGGACCGCCGCCACGACGATAAGCGCCGCGGCGAGCTTGGGAAGCATCCTCTCGATTTTTTCCTTCAAAGCCGCGTCCCCCCTGTGCTCATTCTCCCTGGGCTCATTCTCCCTGGGCTTTGAGATATTTCAGCATCACCTGAATGAGCTTTTCTACGTTTATGGGCTTTGCCACGTGGTCGTTCATGCCGCTGTCCAGGGCCCTCTGGCGGTCCTCGCTGAAGGCGTTGGCGGTCATGGCTATGATGGGCACGGACGCAAGCTCCTTATTCTCCAGGGACCTTATGGCCATGGAGGCCTGGTAGCCGTCCATGACGGGCATCTGCACGTCCATCAGCACCAGGGAGTAGTAGCCCGGAGCCGACGCGCTGACCTTCTCCACAGCCTGGCTGCCGTCGCCGGCAGTCTCCACCGCGAAGCCGTTCTCCTCCAAAAGCTCCTGGGCGATCTCGCGGTTGAGCTCGTTGTCCTCCACCAAAAGCAGGCGCGAGCCGCGGAGCTTCTCCAGCGGGTCCGGCTGGGCCGGGGCCTCAGCGGGGCGCTGGCCGCCGCCTATGGCGGTGATGAGCGTGTCCCGGAGCTCCGATAAGAAGATGGGCTTGTTGCAGAAGGCAGTGACGCCGGCCCTCCGGGCCTCCTCCTCAAAGGCCGTCCAGTCGTAGGCCGTGAGGATGATGATGGGCACATGGTCCCCCACGATGCCCCGTATCTGCCTTACGACCTCAAGGCCGCTGAGGTCCGGCAGCGCCCAGTCGATGATGTAGGCGTAAAACTCGTCGCCCATCTCCACCGCCTGCTTGGCCCGGAGGACGGCCTCCCGGCCGTGCATGGACCACTCGGCGCGCATACCGATCTGGGTCAGCATCTTGGTGACGCTGTCGCAGGTGGTGAAGTTGTCGTCCACCACCAGGCCCCGGACGCCCTGGAGCTCCCGGATGTGGGGGCTGCGCTTCTCCCCCTCCTGGAGGCGGAACGTGAATTTCAGGATAAACTCCGTGCCCTTGCCCTGCTCGGTATGTACCTCGATGGAGCCGCCCATGGTGTCCACGATGTTCTTCGTGATGGCCATGCCCAGGCCCGTGCCCTGGATGCCGCTGACGGTGGAGTTGCGCTCCCGCTCGAAGGGCTCGAAGATGTGCTTGACGAATTCCTCGTTCATGCCGATGCCGGTGTCCTTGACCCGTATCTCATACGCCCCGAAGCCGCCGGGCGCGCCGGGCTTCTGGCTGATGGTCAGGGACACGGAGCCCCCGGCGGGGGTGAATTTTATGGCGTTGGACAGGAGGTTCAAGAGCACCTGATTCAGGTGCAGCTTGTCGCAGTATATCTCCTCGTCCGACACGTCCATGGTGTCCATGAAGAAGCTGAGCTGCTTCGTCTGCATCTGGGTCTGGATGATGTTCCGCATATCCCGGAAGATGTCGGATATGGAGCAGGGCTTCTCCTCGATGTTGAGCTTCCCGGACTCGATGCGGCTCATGTCCAGAACGTCGTTTATGAGGCTCAGCAGGTGGTTGCTGGAGGACAGGATCTTTGCCAGGTACTCCTGTACCCGGGGCTTGTTGTCGATATTCGTCTCCGCCAGTGTGGTAAAGCCGATGATGGCGTTCATGGGCGTCCGGATGTCGTGGGACATGTTGGATAAAAACACGCTCTTGGCCCGCTCGGCGGCCTCGGCCTTCTGGAGCCGTTCCTCCAGCACCGCCCGCTCCACCGCCTCCCTGGTCACGCGCTTCGACTGGCGGCGGATGACGATGTAGTAGATGACCACGGTGGCGGCCATGAGGCTCCCCAGGAGGATGCAGATGTCCCGCACGGCGAAAACGCTGGCGAAAGCCTCCCGCTCCGGCACGGAGACGTTGATGGACCACTGGTTGATGCCCGCCGGGGCGTAGTACATGTACTCCCAGCCCTTGGTGTCGTCGGTGCGGTATATGACATAACCCGTGCCCAGATCCATGAGGTCCTCGATGTACCCGTTCCAGTCCTGGCCGCCCTTGACCTTCCGGCCGGGGGTGTCGAAGTCCCGCACGTTGCCCAGGGTCTTGTGGGTGGGGTAGGTGTCCAGGATGAAGTCGCCGGTGCGGGTGTCGATGATGTAGACGCTGGCCGAGGCGTTATAGAGGTTGTCTATGTTCAGCGCCTCCGCCAGGTCGTCCAGGCGCGTGACGCCGTAGAGCAGGGCCGCCGTCTCCCCGTCCTGAATGATGGGCACGAAGTGCCGCAGCATGGGCGTATCGCCGTTCAGGCTGTACACCCGGTCGGACACGTGCTCGCCCAGGGGCGCCTCCGCGGCGAAGGACAGGTTGTCGTTGTCCGACACGTCGGTGACGCTGCCGTCGGGGGTGATGACCGTGTCGTCGGGCATGAGTACCCGGATGGTCATGGTTTCCAGAAGCGGGCTCACGGTCCGCATGACCTCCCGCGTGGCCTCGATATCGAAGTTGTTGGCGGAGGAAATGATGTCCGCCGTGGCGTTGAGGATGCGGCTGTCCCGGGCAAGCTTCGCCGTGACCTCGCTGATGACGGTCTCGACGCCCTCCTCCATGCGCCCCAGGGAGCGCTCCCGGATATTGGCGCTTATCAGGAAGAACTCGGCGATAAAGAGGGTCGCCACGATGATGATCATGACCACCGTGGCGGTGAGGCTCCTCTGGTGGAAGCCGGTTTTTTTCATGAGATCACCGCCCCTCGCTCTTTTTCTCCGCCGTCACTGGGCAAGGCCCGCCTGAAAGGCCCGGATGGCCTCCTCGGCTCTGGCGTAATCGGCCTTCACCTGGTCGAGGAGCCCCTGCACGTCGGTTCTCCCGGCCCGCAGCGCCTCCGTCAGCTCGCTGGCGGAATGGCCCAGGTCCGTGAAGCTCAGGTTCTGGCACATGCCCTTTATGGTGTGGGAGGCCCGGAAGGCCTCCTCCCCGTTCCCGTTTTCCAGGGAGTCCAGAAGGAGTCTGTAGCTCCCGTCATCCAGGAATTTGAGCACGAATTTGGACAGCAGCCTCTCGCTGCGAAGCCTCCCGATGGCGTCGTCGTAGTCGCCGCCCATTGCCGCGTAGCACTCCTTAAGTGTCATTGCCGTTCGCTCCCTTCCTTATCCTCAGGCGTCTTTCTCCCCGCCTGCGGGTCATAAAATTTAAACTGCTTCTTCCCGGCGCGCTTGGCCTCGTAAAGGGCCATGTCCGCCGCCCGGTAAAGTCCCTCGTAGCTCAGGCCCTCGGTCTGGGACAGCGCCACGCCCATGGACACCGTGACGCTCCGCCCGCCGTACTCAAAGCACAGGCCCTTGTAGATACGCTCCACGGTGCGCTCGATGTCCGTATTGTAAAAGAGGAATATGAAAAACTCCTCTCCCCCGGCCCGGCAGCATATATCGGAGCTTCGGACGCTCCGCTTCATCCGGACGCCCAGCTCCTGGAGGACCTTGTCGCCGAACATGTGGCCCATCTGGTCGTTTATCTTCTTGAAATCGTCGATGTCTATCTCCGCCAGAGCGAAATTGCCCTCCGGGTGGTCCTCCATGAGCCGCTCTATCCGCTCCCGGCCCCCGGCCCTGTTCAAAAGCCCCGTCAGGTTGTCCAGCATCGCCCGGTTGGCCAGCTCCTGGATCTTCGTCTGGGAGTCGTGGATGTCAACCACGGTGCCGATGACGCTCTCCACGCGCTTTCTGTCCTCGCTGAAAAGCACCCGGAGCATGATGCGGTGCCAGCGCGTGCCGCTGCCGTAGTGCAGGGGGCACTCGATGCGCCCCTCCGGCTCCTTGGGCGTGGCGTTGCGGACGAATTCGCCCATGCGCTTCCACGTATCCCGGTCCACCACGTTGAAGATCTTCTCATCGTGGGAGGGGTCCATGATGATCTCGTCCAGGCCCAGCTTTTTGGCGCCCCAGGGCGAGAGTCGAATCATGGACGGGTCCGGGGTGAACACCACCTGGATGGTTTCCGTCATGGAGGCGAAGTAGCTGTTGCGCATGCGCTCCTGGTCGATGAGGTCAAGGGTCCTCTGAGAGATGCCCGTCTTCTCGGGCTCGTCCAGGATGATGCGCGGCCGGGTCTGGGCATTTTCCATGGGGAAGTCGTCCCGGGCGTTTTCAAGCTGCTCGTCGTTGTCGGAGATGCACTCCAGAAGCACCGGGTTGAAGGCCCCGCACTCCCCGCCCAGAATCATCTTGATGGCCTCCTCGTGGGAGAAGGGCGGCTTGTACACACGCTTGCTGGTGAGGGCGTCGTACACGTCCGCCAGCGCCACCACCTGGGCGGAGATGGGAATCTCGTCCCCCTTCAGCCCGTCGGGGTAGCCCTTGCCGTCCCAGCGCTCGTGGTGCCAGCGGCAGATCTCCATGGCCCGTTTCACCAGGGGCTCCTGCTGGTGGTCGTGGAGGTTTTTCAGCATGTCCGAGCCCGCGGCGGAGTGGGTCTTCATGATGGCGAACTCCTCCGGCGTCAGGCGCCCGGGCTTATTGAGTATCTTGTCGTCGATGACAATTTTTCCGATATCGTGAAGGGACGAGGCCGTGCAGATGAGCGAGATCTCCGCCGCCGTCAGCGGGTAGCGGTCGCTGCGGGCCTGGAGTCTCGTGAGCAGAAGCTGCGTTATCCGCCGCACGTGCTGGATGTGCGGGCCGCTCTCGCCGTTGCGGAACTCCACGATCTGGCTGAGGATGTCGATCATCAGGTCGTTGTAGCGCTCCTTCTCCCGCACCTGCTCCTCGGCGATGCGCATGAGGCGCTTCTGCTTGGCGTAGAGGATGATGGTGTTCACCACACGGCGCTGGACCACCATGCTGTCAAAGGGCCTGGCGATGAAGTCCGTGGCCCCCAGCTCGTAGGCCCGCTCCACCTGCTTGGAGCCGTTTTCGGCGGAGATGATGATCACCGGCAGGTCCTCGATCCAGCCCCGCACGTTCATGGTTTCCAGAACGCCGAAGCCGTCAAGGTTGGGCATGACGATGTCCAGGAGCATCAGCGAAATATCGTCAAAGCCCCGCTCCAGGAGCTCCACCGCCTCCCGGCCGTCCTCCGCCTCCACGATCTCATATTCGCTGAGCATGTCCGCGAGAATGGCGCGGTTCATCTCGGAATCGTCCACGATGAGAATTTTAGCCTTATCCATTGATCCTCCCAGGGCCTTACCCCCGCGTGGAAAAGTAATTACAGATACTGAAATTTTACCATAATCCACCCCCCCTGTCAATGCCTTTGCCGCTCCATAACACGGCAACAGCATTTACTTTTCCGCCCCTTTATGCTATTATGTCAACTGAGGTGAAGGTTGACATGGAAAAGATCATTGAGAAGCTGGAAAAGATAACGGATACTCGCAGGCAATGGGGGAATCTGAGGCATAAACTGGTGGATATCGTGTTCATCGGCCTTGTGTCCGTCATCTGCGGCGGGACGGATTTCGAGCACATGGAGGACACGGGGTACGGGAAGCTCGATTGGTTCAAGCAATACCTCGAACTGCCCAACGGGATACCGGACAGCGACACGTTCCGCCGGGTTTTTGAACGAATCGACCCGAAAGAAATGGGAGAAGTCCTGGGGGAGCTTACGGATGTCACGGGCAGTACCGTGGCAATAGACGGGAAGACCATACGCGGGAGCGGGAATGAAAAACACAGCGCCTACCACGTGGTGAGCGCGTGGGTGGCGGAGCGACAGATGACCCTGGGGCAGTTGGCCACGGAGGCGAAAAGTAACGAGATCACCGCGATACCGGAGCTGATAGATATGCTTGACATTGAAGGCAGCACAGTGACGGTGGACGCCATGGGGTGCCAGAAGCAGATCGCCGCGAAGATACGGGAGAAGGGCGCGGATTATGTGCTGGGATTGAAAGGCAACCAGCCGGCCCTGATGTCTGACGTAAGGCTGTATTTTGAAAGTGAGATTGCGAAGAACAGTGACAAAAGCCTTGAGAAGGACCATGGGCGGATAGAGCAGAGGGAGTATTACCTGGAAACCGGGATTGATTGGCTCGCGCAGCGGAAGGATTGGGCTGGACTTAAGGGGATTGGGATGGTCAAGACGTCCGTTACCAGCCTCAAGACGGGAGAATATACCGAGGAAAGCCGCTATTTTTTGACGTCTCATACCGATGTACATAAGTTCGCGGATGCGGTGCGAAAGCATTGGAGCATCGAAAACCAGCTTCACTGGCAGTTGGATGTGACGTTTGGGGAGGACGGAGCCAGGGCGCGGAAAGATAATTCCCCGCTGAACCTGAATATTCTCCGCAAACAAGCGTTGGCGCTTCTGAGCAAAGCAGACATGGGCAAGCGAGTCAGCCTCCGCCGGAAGATGTACCGTGCCGCAATGGATAATGATGTCCTGCGAAGGGTTGTGTTCCCAGAAAAGTAAATGCTGTTGCCGTGCGCTCCATAATCGCCCCTCCCGGGAAAAGCCGGCAAAGGCCGCGGGCCGGAAAAGACCGCGGCAAAGACCGCGGCAGGAATATTGAAAAAAGTTGTTGACAACGACCCGATGCCATGGTAGAATAGCCTTTGCGTGAAAAGCAATAAGAATAACGAAAGAGGTGAACGCGATGAAGGAGGGCATCCATCCCAAGTACCAGCAGACCACCATCCGGTGCGCCTGCGGCGAGGTCATTGAGACTGGCAGTACAAAGAGTGACATCAAGGTCGAAATCTGCTCCAAGTGTCACCCCTTTTATACCGGCAAGCAGAAGCTTGTCGATACCAGCGGACGTGTTGATAAGTTCAACAAAAAGTTCGGCTTGAAATAAGCTCAAAAAATACCGCGCGGAGATCAGTCCGCGCGGTGTTTTTTTTTGGTTTCTCTTTTTTATTTCGCCCAGCCCAGGAGGGAGTCGCGGGTGCGGCTTTCCGCTATATCCATGGCGCGCCTGAGCATGATCGCCGCGTCCCCGCGGGTGACGCCGAGGGCGGAGACTCCGGCGGCGGTGTCCCGGATTATCCCGCAGGAGGACAAATTCGCGCTGGCCTGGGCCGCCCAGGCGCCGGACGCGCCGTCCTCGATATACACGTCCGTTATCCCCAGGGCGTTATTGAGTATCACCGAGGCCTCGGCAAAGGTCACGGCGGTGTCGGGCGAAAAGACCGGCAGGCCCTCGCGGCTGACGCCGCCCCGGATGATGTCGGAGGTCACGGCCGTGGTGACGTAGGGCTTCTGCCAGTCGGGGATGCGGTCGTCGTTGGAAAAGCCCGTGCGGGTGATGCCCTCCATAATGGGCGCGCCCACGGCCTTCATGCACATGACGAGGAATTCGCCCCGGGTCACCGGCCGTTCGGGGCGGAACAGGTACTCGCCGCCCACGCACTCCCCGACGAATATGCCCCTCTCGGCCAACGCCGTGGCGGCGTACCAGGCGGGACTGCCCGCCATGTCCTTATAGACCACGGCGGTCTTCTGCTTTTTGATGTTCACCGTCACCGTGGCGGAGTTTGAGACGTTCCCGGCGGTGTCCACGGCGGCGTAGGTGAAGGTGTCCTTTCCTTTCTTGCCCTCCCCGGGGGTGTAGGTGAATTCGTCGCCGTCCACGGTGACGGTGCCCTTTTTGGGCGCCTTGGTGACGGAGTAGGTGACGGCGTCGCCCTCCGGGTCCAGACATTTGAAGCTCCCGGTGACGCTGACGCCCCGGTAAGTCTCCAGCTCCATGCTCTCCGCCACCGGCGAGCAGTTGAGCCGCACGCCCGCGGGCGCCGCGGCGGCCCGGGAGGGACAGAGCAAAAGCGCTATGGCCAGCGCCGCCCAGACGGCGGCGCGCTTTCGGGATGTATTTTTCAAATTCGCAGCCTCCTTTTAGGTGAATGAGAATATTTTGCCTTGAGAGGGCGCGTTTATTCCTCAAAAAGAAAAGCTCAAAAAAAATTAAAATTACTGTTGACAAATGATGTCTTGTTTTAGTATAATAGCTCTTGCCGCGAAGAGCGCGGCGACGGGAGACAGGGGAGTATAGCTCAGCTGGTTAGAGCGCCTGCCTTACAAGCAAAAGCTCTCCGCGTTGACGCAAGCGTTCAGAAATCCCAAAACCCTTGTGACGCAACGGTTTTATGCTATGAAAAATCATTGTGGCTGTATTCAAAAAGCTCGTGTTACAGCTTTTGTACAGCGAACAAAACGGCGCAAAATAACAGTACATAATTTAAATTAACAAATACACATTTTTTACACACAACGAGAACCCTTAAAATGACAGCGCCGTTATCAATTTCTTACTTTTTCCCGATTGCGACAGGAAAGCTTAATACTGATTTTGAGTTCTGTCTTTCGACCGATAAGGTTGAAAGACAGATTTTTTGTTGTCAAATGCGGATTTCGATTGATTTTACTTTTTTCAAAAAATTTTTTAGATTTCCCCCCTTTTTTATTAATATTTTTCGAAATTTTTGCGTTTATATAAGTAATCCCAGGAATCAGGTTAGCAGTCTTGGGGAATACATTAAAAGGAGAACACAAAAATGAACGAAAACATGAAAAAAGAGAGTACAGATCAGGAAATCGCTCGTGGTTCTATGGCCGGGCGCGATTGCATGAAAGCGCTGGCGGAGAAGGGTGTCTTGGCCGCAGTTCTGAGGGGATGCGTGCCTGAGTATGTTGGGCGCGACGTCCGGGAAATTGAGCGGCTTTTTCTGGAGGAGCCGCAGGCTGGTGCGGGGGCGCTGCCGGGGGAGGGTTCCGTTCTCTCCTTCCGTACTCTTGCTCCGGAGAAAAAGGGAATCATAAGCTTTGCTGTCCATGTGGACACAGAACGCGGGCTTCCACCTGTCTCGCAGGGGATGTACGAGTGCACCGAGTTTATCTCGCGACAGAACGGCACGGGGCCCTTGCAGAAGGTATACGCAATTTGGATCTGTGTCAATCTCACCCAGGAGGACCGGAACACCCTTTCCCTTCTCCGGCTCAGCCAGAGCACCCTAACCGGGAGCATCCAGGTCCCGAAGGAGGCCTACGACCTGATGTCCGTGGTCCTCATAAGCCTCGGCGACCCCGGCGACGTATCGAATGACACGCTCGGAATGCTGGACATTCTGTTTTCCGACAGAATTGTTTCCGAGGCTGAGAAGCAGGGAACAATCAAAGAAAAGAAGTGAAAAAAATAGTCTCCTGTCGGCTGACAGGAGACTATTTTGTGGTACGCCCGACAGGATTCGAACCTGCGCCCTCATGAGTCGGAGTTATAAGGTCAGCAGGAAAAGCCCTTGAAAAGTGCGGGTTTTTGATGTTTTGAGTGAATTTGAAAAACCTTTTGAAAACCTCCAAACCCGTTGCGGCGCAAGGGATTTGGAGGTTTTTCGAAAATAGTAGTCAAACAGTAGTCGGGGGCGGGCAAACGAGGTGAATTTTACGTTTTCGGTGTTCTGTTCCGTGGAGGAGTACTTTCCGCATACGAGGATGCGCAAGTCCGTTGGATGACCGGTCAGTGCCTCGGGGCTTGACGGAAGACATCTTTACAACGGCCCGGAGCAGATTCAAGGAATTTTTTAACAGGGTGATGGACGAGGGCCAGGTATAGCATTGCGCGTACCTGGCCCTTGCGAGATTCTCCGATTCGGTTTTCTATAACGCCGGTAGGGCGTTGGAATTATGTTATTTCAGTTGTGCTCAATGATACAAAAGAACCGTCCCCTTGTATCACGATTCGCCGGGGGCGCTACGGGGAATGGACGAGGGCCAGGTATTGCCTTGCGCGTACCTGGCCCTTGCGAGCTTTTCCGATTCGGTTTTCTAAAACGCCGGTAGGGCGTTGGAATTATGTTATTTCAGTTGTGCTCAATGATACAAAAGAACCGTCCCCTTGTATCAAAAAGAACCGTCCCCTTGTATCACTACTTGTATCCTCTCAAGTGCTACCGAGGACGGATTTTATGAGAGCCATAAAATCATCATTAGAGAATGCATTCGGGTCTTTAATGTCCACGGAAGCCTTGTTCTGGTCTACCAGTCTCAAAGCCCCCAGATAGCCCTCCAGGTCTTCGCGCATCTCGTAATCCTTATAATCCGTATACCCTGAATCACCGGCTATATCACCACTCATCAAAAGCATAAGTACTCCGTAAGGGCTCTCCATAGCGGACGAGTAATCCTCCTTAAACTGTTCCGAAGCGTATTTGGAATTGTAATAGGCTGAATACATCCCAATCATCATGGGAAGCTCCATAAGACCTCTGTTCTGGTTCAATGTTCCTGACATGATGTCTTCAATCAGTACGGAGGTATCTTCCATAGCACTCGTGGCCTGAGCAACATACAGCACCATTGCATTGGCAATCTCTGTACTGGAGGAGTCGTCAGTAATTCCGAGTTTTTTGAGTCCTTCCACAGTTGAGGGAACATCTACCATGCTGTTCAATGAACTGAGACGATCCTCAAGTAGACCATTCGCTCCAACAACCATGCTGAAAAGCGAGGTGACACCCTCCACGTTTTGCACAAGTCCTTCAATGTTATCGTGGTAATTTGAATTGTTGAAATCTCCGATTGCTTGCTGTGTCCGCGCACCCTCCAACGTAGCCTCATCTGCAATAAAAACTCCGTTAGCGAAATGAATATCATTAATAGGTATTGCTTCCAGTTCAGTCGTCTCGTTGCCATCAAAGTAGTCGCTAAAAGATGTCTGAAAAGTCGTTAATGCATCTCCCTCCAACCCAGCAACAGAAAGAATACCTTTAATTGCGGGCTGATTACTGGTATCGAGCTTCGCTTCGTCTATACGCAAGCTCATGCGTTCCACCCCGTTTTCTTCACATGCGGCGGCGAAGGCGGTGTTGACGGCGGAGATCAGCTCCTCATCGGCGGCGCGTTTGGCGTACTCGATGTACCCGCTGTACCCCAGTACGCCGACGCCGGAGAGGATGGCTAAGACGGCGATGACGATCACCAGCTCAACCAGGGTAAAGCCCAAGACGGGTTTTTTCCGTTTTCGGGCCTCGGTCCTGCGGTTGAGCGCGTCGGGAAGTTTGAAGAATTTCATGACAATCGCTCCTTAAAAAATAATATTATTATAAAACGGCGGGCCGGTTTCCGGACCTGCCGCTTATAACCGTATCAAATGCTCAACAGCCCCGTGTACCACCCTATCACCGGTCCCCCGAAGAGGAGCGTCAGGGCCGTTCCGGCGCAGATGGAGGGGCCAAAGGGAAAGGCCCTCTCCCGGGCGCCCGTGACGGCGGCGAACAGGAGGGCCAGGGCGCAGCTCACGATGAGCATCAGCAGCGTCCCCCAGGGGCCCAGATACAGCGCCGCCAGCGCCAGGAGCTTCAGATCCCCGCCCCCCAGGGATTCCCGCTTCAAAAGTTTGTCCATCACAAGGGACAGGGCCAGGATGACCGCGAAGACCGCGGCGGCGGTGAGAATGCCCTCCACCGCCCGGGTCTTCAGGTCCGCGTGGGTGGGGAGGAACGCCGCCCAGGCAATGAGCGCGGCCAGCATGGGCGGGCCGGGGAGTGTCATGGTGTCGTAGTCGATGAGCGCCAGCAGCAGCAAAACCGCCAGCAGCGCCGCCAGCTCCGCCGTGTAAAGGCTCAGACCAAAGCGCAGATACGCCGCCATGTACGCCCCGCCGCCGATGAGCTCCGTCAGCGGGTAGCGCGGGGAGATTTTTTCGTGACAGCCCCGGCAGCGTCCCCGCAGCAGGAGCCAACTGAAAACAGGCACCAGCTCCCCCGCCCCCAGGGTCCGGCCGCATTTGGGGCACCGGGAGCGCCCCCGGGGCAGCTTCTCCCCGGCGGCATAGCGCATGGCGGCGCAGTTGAGGAACGAGCCCAGCACCGCCCCAAACGCGAAAAAGAGGAGGGCGAGGTAGAGTTTGATGTAGAACATAGTCAACTTCCGGTCACAGTGCCCGCCGAGTTATCCCATGGCAGCTCGACATAGCCAAGGATTATGTCTGCGTCTGCTGTTTTATCGTATTGTGCGATAACGACCTCGTCGTTGTTGTTGCCCTCCACGGTGTAAAGTGTGTCTCCATCCACCCGCAAAACTAACCCGACATGGTCCGCCTGTGTGTCTTCGTCATTGTTAAAGTTAAAGATAATAACGTCGCCGGGAGTAGGTGAAGCGTCCGGATCAATCAACGCCGTCCAGGCAGCAACAGTTCCAAGACGATATGTTGTCGGGTCATACCCATGGATGCTTTCTCGATTCTTCTCTATACACCAGGACACGAAGCACGCGCACCAGGCCGGGTTGGTTTCTGGGGTCCAAGTTGTGTTGTACCACTCTGCGAACGTAGTTTCAGGGGCTTCCCCCTTGATTTCTCCTTTGCTTCCAAACTGCCCCACGGCGGTTTTCAGGAGCTTGTAGCGGGCACTTATTACCTCTTCCGGCAGCGTAAAATCGGCGAAAATCTCCGTCTTGTTCAACAGATACGGCCCCGGCTGGCGGGGCCAGTTGCGGCAGAAGACGGTGGTGGAATATGTCTCGTAGCTTTCGTTGTCGGTGAGCGTCAACGTCAGGAGCCGGTCGCCGTGGGTATCGGCAGAAAGCGCCGCTTTGGTCATGAGGACTGTCCCGCCCCCGATGCAGATGTTGCTCCCGCTGGTGTAGAGAACGCCATCAATTCCGTTGTCATCCACCGCGTTGACGTCCAGCTTGCCCTGCTCCGCCAGCGTCTCCACCATGGTCAGGGCCACGCGGGCGGTGTCCTGGCGGGAGACGTCGGCGTAGGCTTGGCTCTGGACCCGGAGGGTCAGCAGCACCAGGGTCGTCCCGGCAAGCACCACGATGGACGAGGCCGCCAGCGCCACGACCATTTCCACAAGGGTAAATCCCCGCCGCGCGCTCCTCATGTCCCCGCCCCCTTGTATTCCACGTTATAGGATTGATATTCCACGGAGGTGACGGTAACGGTGTAGGTGTATTTCGGGTCCTCCGGCGGATCAGCGGCCGGGGTGGACTCTGTCCCGCCGGTTGATGTCACTGTGTACCTCACTAAAATGTATGCGGTGATAGTGGTGTTATCGCTTCCTCCTTCGATTTTAGCGGTGAAACTGCGGTTGACGTCATCGCCGTAATAAATAATATAATTTAAGTTCTCAAAAACTAACGGTAACATACTCTCAGGATCAAATTCGCTTTCCGTGCTTTCAATTGGTGCGGTTTCGATTTTTGCAATCTCGGCAAACTTCGCCTCCACCGCCCCCGCGGCTTCGTACCGGTCCACCATCATGGAGACGGCGGACTGCTGGGTCTGGAGGTTCCGGGCGGCGGTGGCGGTGATGCCGCCCACCACGGCAAGCATCAGCGTCATGGCCACCACCACGTACACCATGGCGTAGCCGCCGCGGGAACGGAGCTTTTTTATAAGCCTCATGTCCCACTCCCCTCCCCGTCGCCCACGCCCATGGCGCGAATATGTGTGGTCACGCTAACGGAATTTAAGGTATTGCTGGTTATGGTGACTTCGTAAAGGTTGTTTACTAAGCCAGATTCAGTAACGGACTTAGCCTGAATTATAACTTTTTCAGAACCGGGGAAACTTTCCGTGTAGTAGTTGTCTGCATTAATTTTATCGACGTCTATCCCTTTCGCCATCAGCGTCTCGGCGGCGGTGGAGACGTCCAGGCGCGCCTGCATGACCCGGTCGGCGTAGGCGTTGACGCGCCAGGACACGGCCAGGGCCCCGCCCACGGGGGCAGCGATGATGGCCAGCACCACCATGGCGGCCACCACCTCCACCAAGGTAAAGCCCCCTTTATTTCCGAAAATCTTCCTTTTCATGACGGCCTCACTCAAAGATGGTGCCCTTGCCTGTGTCGTGCTCCGAGGCCTCGGGCGGCTCGTATTCGTTGGCGGAGACGGTATACAGCGTCAGGGTGATGGTCCCGGCGGCGATGTCCTGCTCCTGCACATAGTCCAGCGTCGCCACCCGGACGGAGGCCACGCGGCTGTCGGAGGCCAGGTACGTCACCAGGTCCTTGAAGCCCTGATACGTGGTCTGGTAGTTCAGCGTGAAGGTCATGCCGCCGATGTAATTGCCGTCGCTGAGCGTCGCCACGGGCATTTCCTGGGCGAAGGCGAAGCTGATCTCCCCGCCGAAGACCTCCTCCAGATACAGGATGTACCGGATCTGGTCCTCCTCCAGGAGCGCCGCGGGGAAGCGGTCATAGAGTCTCCGGCGGCTGGCGTCCAGCCGCTCAAGCTCCCCGTCGATGGCCCCCTGCACGCCGGCGTAGCTGCTGTTGGCGTCTATTCCGGCCTGCACGGCAGCGATGGAGGTGTTCAGGTTCTGCTGCTGGCGGTCATATTCCTCACTCCGGCTTTGGGCCTTCAGGAAAAGCGGCACGGAGGCCGCGGCCATGAGGATGGCCACAAGGGCCTTCCAGTATTTTGACAGGAATTTCATTCCCCGACCTCCCCGCCCTCCACGGGCTCCCCATCCGGGGACTGCTGGGTATCGTCACCCTCCGGGGGCTGCTGGGCGTCGTCACCCTCCGGGGGCTGCTGGGTATCGTCGCCCTCCGGGGCGGGCTCGGGGACGGTGTACTCGGCGCCCGGGTCCACGGCCTGGCCGTTGACCGTCAAATTCTCCGCGGCGGCGGAGGCGCGGACGACCGTGCCCGGCGCGGCGTTGACTACGCTTACGTCCGGGGCCATTACGTTCAGGATAGCCCCGCCGGTAACGCCGCCCAGGTCCACGGTCCCGCCCCGGGACCACAGGACGATGGGCCGGCCGTTGTAAAAGCCGGTGAGAGAGGCGTTTTTGGCGGTGATTAGGGTGAATTTCAGGTTCTCCGTGTCCGAAATGGCGTGCTCGCCGTCCTCGGTTATGACCTGGCCCAGGAGGCGGTCCAGATACTCCGCCGCCTCGCCCAGAGTCACGACCTCCTTGGGCGCCAGGGCCGCGCCGTCATAGCCGTCCACGATGCCAAGGTCCGTGAGGGCGTTGATGTACCCCCGGGCAAAGCCGGAGATGTCCCCGCCGTCCTCAAATTCCACCGGCGTTTCGTTGCGCGGCTGTATCCCAAGCACCCGGGAGAGGGTGAAGAGCAAAATCTCCCGCTGTACCGGCTCCTCCGGCGTGAGCTTCCCGCCGGAGCCGGAGAAGATGCCGGCCTCCACGCACTTCGCCACGGAGGCGGCGTACCACGCGTCCGCGGGCACGTCGTCGTAGGCGGAGACGTCCGCCTCCTCCTCCAGCGCCAAGAGGGACGCGTAAATGTCCATGAGGTCCGCCCGGGTGAGCTCCGCATCCCCGTCGGGCTGGCCGTCCCGGCCGCTGAACACCCCGGCCTGGGACCAGCGGTCCAGCGCCTCCACGTGGTCGGGCCGCAGCAACGGCACAAGGCCGTCCGGGTCCAGCCCCTGGCGGGGCAGCTCATGGGTGAGCAGGCTCTCGTTATAGACTAAAATCACCGTCAGGTAATAGCGGGTGTCCGGGGGCGTCTCGGGCTCCTGGCTCCCCCCTCCGGGGAGGAGCGTCCCGGGGTCAAAGCCGCCGGGGAGGCTTCCGCCCAGACTTCCCAGCATACTCTGAAGCTGCTCCAAGCTCATAGAATCCAAATCAATGCCCAGGCTGTCCAAATCTAAGCCCATACCGGAAGCAAGGCTCCGAAGGGCATTGATGATATTGTCCCGGTCGCCCCCGCTGGGTAACTCCCCACCGCCGGGAATAAGGCCGCCAATCTGGCTCTGGGCCCACAGCAGGCCCACCTGCTCGATAAGGCTGTTCATATATGTTTTCGGATTTTCCGAGTTGCTGTACCAGTCTATCTTTGTCCAGTCGATGTCCCTGGGGTCGATTCCGGCATCCGTCATGGTTTTCCGAAGAAGCTGGGAAAAGGCATCCTCGTCCCGGGCGGGGTCCAGCGGGCGGCTTGTTTCCGGGTTAATTGGAAGACCCGTCTCCGGGTCCCTCTCCCACCGGTAGGGCAACACTTTGTCCAGAAGACCAGAAAATCCGCCGCCGGGATTTGTTCCGGTGCCGGGATCCGTCCCGGTCCCGGGGTCCGTGCCGGGATCGGTCCCCGGATCGGTGCCGGGGTCGGTGCCCGGATCAGTACCGGGATTCGTTCCCGGGTCGGTCCCCGGGTCCGTGCCGGGGCCGGGATTTGAGCTGTCGCGCCGGGGATAATCCAGGGCCACAGCCAGATAATAGGCGTAGTAATCACTGAGCTCCGGGTCCGTCCCGATGAGGTTGACGGTGGCCTCCACGTTCTCATCCTCATCCACGGGGACCCGGGAGATCAGGGGGAATACGGCGATGATGGTCTGGGCGTCGTCCATGGTGGCGTCGCTCATCAGGGCGTAGATGTCCAGGTCCTCGTTTATCATGAGCCACACGATGTCGTCGGCGTAGGCCGCCGCCAGGAGCGACCCGACCTCCCCCGTCTCCGGGTCCGCCGTCTTACCCATGTCCTCCAGGGCCAGGGTGCCGAAGCGGTAGAGGGCCATGGGGTTGTGGAGCATATTTTCCAGCGCCTCGCGCTTGAGATTAAAGTCGGCCTCGGGCAGGAGCTCGCTGAGGGTATAGCCGTAGCCCTCCTCCCAGCCCAGGGCGGAGGCGAAGAGCTTCCGCTGGCCGGCGTCCAGGCCCTGGGCCACGTCGGCGGCGACGCTCAGCTCTTCCTGAGTGTACTCCGCGCCGGGGCCGCGGTGAATCATGGCCTCGATGACGGGGCGCTGCTCAGGGTCCAGAGTGGCCAGCGCCGCCTCCAGGGCCTCCCGGTCCACGTTTTCGGGCCAGTAGTCCTCGATGTCCTCGGTGTTGACGCCGCCCTCCGTGGGGGGCTCCTCGTTGGCTGCTAAAATCTGGGCCAGGGCGCCGCTGACGCCGGTATCCCAGACGCTGACGCCCTGCCCCTGGGAAAGACTGGTTATGTACCCGGGGTAGAGGGCGGAATAGGTCAAATTATACCGCAAATCCGAGAGCAGATTCGCCGCGTCCTCCTTGGTTTCGCTGGCGATTTGCAGCGCCATGGCGCCGGATTCGATGCGAATCTCGGTGACGCTGGAGTTTTTCGGCAGCACGTCCTCCAGCTCCTCCAGCAAAAGCGGCAGGTTGTCGTTGTAGCTTCGCAAAATCCCGGGCACGTAGACCCGGCCCGTGATGTTCCCGTCCTCGTCCGTCACATACTGATAATAGCCCAGCACCGTCCGCCAGTCGCTGAGATACCCCAGGTAGGCGTCCTGATAGGCCGAGTAATTGGAGGAGAAGTCCGACGACCTGGCAAATTCGTTCTGCTTCGTCCGCAGGGTCGTCTCCAGGCTCTCGAGCTGAGCCTGCTTGTCGGAAAACGGGTAGCTGAAGGCGAATACCCCGCCGATAAGCGCCGCGGCGCCCGCGGCGAAGAGGCCGTACTGCCACACCTGGGAGACGACGCTGTAGCGCTTTGGCTTGTCCATCTCCGGGTCGCCGAAGTTGAGCGTCGTGAGCGCCGCGCCGTCGCACAGATACCAGGCGGCGTCGGCGGCGCTCTCCGCGCCCTCCGGCGTCTCGGGCGTCCGCAGCTCGAGCCCCAGGGTCCTCCGGAGCTTTTCGGCGTATTCCCCGTCCGTGGACATCCCGCCCAGGAGCGTGGCGCGCAGCTCCCCGCCCGGGGCGCCCTCGGCGGAGTTATACAGCGCCACGGCAAGGCGCGCCTCCTCCAGCTCCCCGGTGAAGACGCCGTCGCGCCGCAGATACCGCTGCATCACGGTGGTCCCGGCGCTGACAAAGGTCAGCAGCAGGAAATCCGTCTCCGCCAAAAGGTACAGCTCCGTGCCCGCCTCCGCCGGACGCTCCGCGGCGTCCCCGGGGAGCTGGGAGTCCCCATCCCCGGCCTTTTTGGGCCTTGCGCGCCCGGTCAGGGTGATTCCCCGGCGGGGCCGGTCCCGGTCCGCGGAGTAGGCGGCCTGGGCGGCGCTTATAAAGCTGTTGCCGCAGAAATCCACCGCCGCCACGGAAAGGCCGCAGTCGTTGGCGACCTGGTAATACCCCCGCAGCAGCTCCTTGGGCGTGGCCCAGATGCGCACCTGAGTGGCGGGCTTGCCGTCGGCGTCGGGTTGGGAGCCGGTTTTGGCGTAGGTAATCTGATATTCCTCCGTGTTCACGGGGAAGTAGAGGTCCCGGTTGGTGGCGATCATCTTGCCCAGCCACTTGGGCTCCACGCCGGATATGGAGGCCTCCTCCATCAATATTTGCGTGGAGCAGAGGCAGAAGACGGCCTTGCGGATGCCCTTGAGCTTTTTTTCCTCTATGGTGGAGCGCAGGAGCTCCGTGACGCCCGGCACATCCACAATGACGCCGTCGGCCACGGCGCCGGGGGCGAGGTCCAGCACGATTCTCTCTTTGGCTCTGGCGCGGCGGCTGCCAAGGCGCGTGACCTCCAGGGCCATGGCGGCGCTGTCCAGCAGTATGACAAGGCCCTTTCCGGATAGCTTCTTTCTCATCTATGTACCTCGGTAAAGTATTGTGTGCTCACGGCGGGGCGGCCCGATTCTCAGGCCGCTCCGCCCCAAGCGCGCAAAAGCGCGGGAGGGGGCGGGGGAATATATTAGGTAGTCCCCTTCTTCCACCCGTTAGCGGTAGTCCAATTTGCGCCCTTCTTATAAGCGTCTGACTTAAACGTTACGGTGTTCCCCGTCATGAATGTGGCAAACTCAGTCCCATCGGGGGCTTTCCCATTGGTCAAAGTAATATTAATTTCTTCACCAGTATCAGTGCCGGTAATGTTAATACTCGACGCATTACCGGAAGACTCATCCACTGTAACAACAATTTTTCCGACCGTAAAATGATTATCATCGGCAGCGGCAGCGGCATCAGCGGCTGTCTTTATTGCCGCGAGTTGGCTGACATCAGCAGCCTCGTTTGCCTTCGTTATATATCCGCTATACGCAGCTCCGCCCACGCCGGCGAGAATGGCCAGGACGGCGATGACGACAACCAGCTCCACGAGAGTGAAGCCCTTACGAGACTTGAGCTTTTTTTCGATTTTCATGTTGAAACATATCCTTCCTGTAAAAATTTTATTCTATTTCTCCGCGTGGGAGGAATATTCAATTTAAGTATTGATCATAAGCGTGGGTCATGCCCAGCATCGGCAGGTAGATGGCGAAGACGATGGCGATGACGAATCCCGCCATGATGAGGATCATGGCCGGCTCCAAAACGGCCAGGAGCTTGGAGGTCTGGTCCGACACCTCCTGGTCGTAAAAGTCCGCCAGCTTCTCCGCCGAGCCCTGGAGGTCGCCGGACGTCTCGCCCACGGAGATCATGTTGTAGACCAGCGGCGGGAAGAGGCCGCAGTCCCGGAGGCCCACGTTCAGCGGCCAGCCCTCGGCCACCTGGCCCCGGGCGGCGCGGACCGCCTCCTCAAAATAGACGTTGGCCATGTTGGCCGCCGCCAGGTCCAGGCTCTCCAAAAGCGTCAGGCCCGAGGCCAGCAGCAGCGAGAGCATCCTGCACAGCGAGGCGCAGGCCGACCGCACCACCAGCTTCCCCAGCACGGGGGTCTTGCGGGAGAGGAAGCCGAAAATGTGCCGGCCGCGGTTCGTCCTTCCGAAGGCGACAAGCGCCGCCACAAGCGCCGCCAGGCCCAGGAGCAGCAGCCACCACCATTTTCCCATCCAGGAGCTGAAATTCACCACCGCGCGGGTGATGGCGGGCAGCTCCGTGCCCGTGGAGGCGAACGTCTCCGTGAACATGGGGACGATGAAGGTCATCATCACGATGAGCACGGCGATCATCACCACAAGCAGCACGCAGGGGTAGATCATGGTCTTGGTCACGGAGCTCCGGGTCTTCCGGGCCTTTTCGAAGTAGACCTCCATCTGGTGGAAGACGTCCTCCAGGTTCCCGGATTCCTCGCCGGCGGCGATCATGCTCACCAGCATCGGGGGGAAGATCCGCCTGTGGCGGCCCATGGCGGCGGCCAGGGTGTCGCCCTTTTCCACGTCGCCCTTCATCTCAAAGACCGCGTGGCGGAGCTGCTTGTTCTCCACCTGCTGCTCCATCATCTCCAGCACCGTTGCCACGGGGACGCCGGCCCGGAGGATGGAGGAGAACTGCCGGCAGAAGATGGCCATCTCCTTGGCGTGGGGCCTGCCCAGAAACGGGATGTTGAAGTCCTTTTCCATCACGCCCTGGGGGCGGACCTCGTAGACGGTGTAGCCCTCCTCCCGGAGGGAGTGGCGGGCCAGCTCAGGGCTGGCGGCCTCGATGGAGGCGCTGACGCGCTTTCCGGTGGTGTTGACGGCGGTATAGACGTAAACTGGCATGGGCCGCTCCTTACTGCTTCCTCTGGGCGCCCGCCACCGCGTCCGGGTCATTGGCCGCGGAAAGGGCGTCCTCCAGCGTGATCTCCCCCTGCCGGGCCATGGCCGCCAGGGCGTCGTCCAAAAGGATCATCCCCTGCTTCCGGCCGGTCTGGATGGAGGTGACGAGCTGGTAGCTCTTGTTCTGCCGGATGAGGCTCTTCACGGCGGGGGTGCCCACCATGACCTCAAACACGGCCCGCCGCCCGCCGCCCACCCGGGGCAGGAGCGTCTGTCCGATGACGCACTCCAGCACCTCCGCCAAGAGCATCCGTATCTGCTCCTGCTGCTGGGCGGGGAACACGTCCACCACGCGGTCCACGGTGTTGGCCACGCCCTTGGTGTGGAGCGTCCCGAACACCAGGTGCCCTGTCTCCGCGGCGGTGATGGCGGTCTGGATCGTCTCCAGGTCGCGCATCTCCCCCACTAAGATGACGTCCGGGTCCTGGCGCAGGGCGGCCCGCAGGCCCGCGGCGAAGCTGCCGGTGTCGGCGCCCACCTCCCGCTGGTTGATGACGCACCTGTCGCGCTCGTGGACGTACTCGATGGGATTTTCCAAGGTGATGATGTGCCGCCGGACGGTGTGGTTGATGTGGTCCAGCAGCGCCGCGAGGGTCGAGGTCTTTCCCGAGCCCGTGGGCCCGGTGATAAGCACCAGTCCCCTGGGCTTCTCCGCCTGACGCACCAGGACGTCGGGGAGCTGCAGCTCCCGGGCGGTGGGGACCCGCAGCGGCAGGAGCCGCAGGGCCAGGGCCGTGTGGCCCTGCTGGCGGAAGATGTTCACGCGGATGCGGGTGTCCGCCGCGGTGACGGCCATGTCCGCCTCCCCGTCCCGCCGGAAGATCTCCATCTGCTCCCGGGGCGCCAGGGCCAGAGCCGCGGCGTCGGCGAAGGCGTCGTCCACCGGCGCGTCCTCCACGTCGGTGAGCGCCCCGTCGATGCGCAGCACCGGCGGAAGCCCCACGGTCAGGTGGATGTCGGAGGCGTTCCGCGCCCTGGCCAGGGCGATGAGTTCGTCAAGCTCCGTCATCGCACGCCGCTCCTTCCCGTGATCAGGCCCTCCTCGTCGCCGGACACGCGCATCATCTCCGTGAGGGACGTGGAGCCGTCCAGCACAAGCCTTCTGGCGCTGGAGTAGAGGGTATGCATCCCCTGGGACCGGGCCACCGAGCGCAGGTCGTCGGCGGAGGCCCGGGCGGCGATGAGCGCCCGGAGGCGCGGGGTGATCTCCATGATTTCGAAGATACCCACCCGGTCATAGTAGCCGGTGCCGCCGCAGCGCTGGCAGCCCACGGGCTCCCAGATCTTTACGCTCTCGTCCACGCCCAGGAGCTCCGCCTCCTCCGGCCGCACTGCCCGCTGCCGCCGGCACGCGGGGCAGAGCCTGCGCAAAAGGCGCTGGGCGATGACGCCGATGGTGGCGTCGGCGATGAGGTAGCTCTCGATGCCCATGTCTAAAAGACGCGTCACGGAGCTGGCCGTATCGTTGGTATGGAGGGTACTGCACACCAGGTGCCCGGTGACGGACGCCTGGATGGCGATGGCGGCGGTTTCCGGGTCGCGAATCTCGCCCACCATGATGATGTCCGGGTCCTGGCGGAGGATGGACCGCAGCGTCCGGGCGAAGGTCACGTCGGCCTTCTGGTTCACCTGGACCTGGTTGATGCCGGAGATATTGGCCTCTACCGGGTCCTCCACGGTGACGATGTTCACCGCCTCCCGGTTCAGGGCGCTGAGGGCCGTGTAGAGCGTGGTGGATTTCCCCGAGCCCGTGGGCCCGGTGACCAGCACCAGCCCGTAGGGCCGGGAGAGTATCCGGTCGAACTGCCGGACCTCCGCCTCCGACATGCCCAGGTCCCGCTTGTTCCGGCTCAGGGCCTTTTTCTGCTGGATACGCAGAACGCACTTTTCGCCGAAGACCGTGGGGAGAGTGGAGACGCGCAGGTCGTACTCGTTCCTGTCCACCGTGGTGGAAAACTGCCCGTCCTGGGGGCGGCGCTTCTCCGAAATGTACAGGGAGCTCAGGACCTTCACGCGGGTGATAATGGCCGGGAGCAGGGAGCTGTCGTAGGAGGACCGCTCGTACAGGATGCCGTCGATGCGAAAGCGCACCCGCACCCGGTCCGGCAGGGGCTCGATGTGGATGTCGGAGGCCCTTTGCCGTACCGCCTGCTCCACCAGGGAGTTGAGGAGCATCACCACCGGGGAGGAATTCACGTCCTCCTGGAGGGCCGCGGCCTCGATGGTCCGCTCCGGGGCGGCGGACTGGATGCTGGCGTACTGGCTGGCGGCGTGCTGGAGCTCGCCGGCGCCGAAGTTCCGGTCGATGGCCAGGAGGATGTCCCCCGCGGCCGCCAGCCGCGCCCGGACCCGGCATTTGCAGGAGGCGGAGATCACGTCACGGGCCTTCATGTTCAGCGGGTCGTTGAGGGCGATGACCAGCGCCCCCGGGTCCTCCGGGTCCCAGCCGATGGGGATGACGAAGTTGGCGCGCAGCAGGTCCGGCCGGAGCTGGGGACGTACCTCCGTGGGGACGTGGGTGTCAAAGAGCGCCACCGTGGGGATGTCGTAGATTTCCGACAGGGCCTCGATGAGCCGTTCCTCGGGGACGGCGCCCTCGTCCAGCAGAATCTCACGGGCGCTGTGGCCGGGCCCGCATTTGGCGGCCGTTTTGTCCGCCTGTTCGCGGGTCAGGAGCCCTTTTTCCACCAGGTAGTCAAGGAGCTTTTCGTTCAATAGTCTCTCCGTTTTCCCCCCGTCTCCGCCCCGGGCCGAAGCCCGGGACGCGCGGGGTCTTTAGGTTGTTGGGGATGCGGGGTTAGTTGGCAGCCTCGTTGCCGTTCATGTCCAGCCAGAGGTAGAAGACAAAGGTCCTGCCGTTGTAGGTGACCTCCACCTTGTTGCCGTCCTTGACGTCGAAGCTGTTGAGGCAGAGATTGCTGTTGCCGTTCTCGTTGTCGATCATGTCGGCAATGGTCTTGGACCAGCCGCTGGTGTGATTCTTGAGCGCGTCGAAGTCGGTGCTGTCGATGGTGTAGGTATCGTCGCCCACGGTGAACTTCACGGTGAGCTTGTCAACGGCCTCGGGGAGCTTGCTGGCGGCGTTGTCGAGCTTCTCCGTGATCGCCTTGTCCACAGCGCCCTTCACGGTTTCATTCGTTACCAGCGTCTCGATGTCCTTAAGCTTAGTGTCCGCCAGTCCGCTGAGCTTGGTGAGCTTCTTAAGGAGGTCAAAAATATTGGTAATTTTTTGTTCCTCAAGCTTTTTATCAATTATATCCTTAACACCTTTAGTAAGTGCTTGGCCATTTTGTCCCGTATAGTCGTAATCATGGTACCCGTCTTGATCATTAAAGGCATCTTTCAGTGTGTCACATATTACAGAATAGATGTACAACTTGAGCTCTCTACTCTCAATACTATCAAATGTCGATACATCCAAGTCTACTGTTGTACCATCCGGCAGACTTTTCAGAAGTCCGGCGAGGCCAGCAACGTCATGATTTACCGTATCACCTTCCGACAATACAGGAACAAAATCTACCAAAATTGCGCTGCCAATTAATTGATGGGCTAATCCTGTTGTTTTGTCATACTCCTCACGCAACTTTGTTGCCAGTTCCTCTGCAGCAGCCTTGGCAACAGCATCTACAAGTTCTTCAATTTCGGTATTTACTGTAGTTCCTGAAGCAAGGGTACCGTTAATGCCATTAGCAAGATTTGCCGTAAGCCATTTTGTCAGTACGCCCTTGACATACGTGGTACCATCAGATTGCTTTTCCGGATTCCCATCTTCATCTGTTTCAATTCCGAACTTTTCAATCGAAGAGATCAGAGGCTTGAACGGACCATTTTCCTCAACCATTCCGCCTACAACTTTATCGAGAGAATCGTTCATCTGCTCAATGGCCTCATTGATGACCTTGGTAGCACCGTCGGCGCTGTCGTACTTGGTGGCGAGCGCCTTGCCGTTGACCTTGATGTGGAGTTCGCCGCCGTGCTCAGTATGGGTACTCGTGACCCACTTGGCGCTGACGATTCCGCCGCCGTTCAGGGTCAGGTTGACAACAAAGGGGTACTTGGTGGGATAGGTATTGCTGGAGGTGCCGACGCCGTCAAACGTCACGTTCACCATGGCGGTGAGCTTCACCTCTTCCGCGTATTTCGTGGTGTAATCATCAAGCCCGCTGTAGAGCTCCTTGGCGATGGCAACAGCCAGATCCTTGATCGCCGCGTTGCGCTCGGCGCCGGTCAGCGTGGCGCTGGCCCCGTTGGCGGTGATGGTGTACTCGCCGCTGCCGTTGACCTTGACTTTGGCGGTGCCGAAGCAGTAGCTGCCGCCGTTGGCTGCCTTGAAGCCCGTGGCGACTTCGCCGGAGGCCGCCTTGACCGCATCGGTCACCTGCTGCTTGAGCACTTCGGTGTCACGGAAGGTGGTGATGTCAAGACCCTCAAGCGCATCGAAAATCTCGTCAACGAGCTTCCTGGCCTCGGAGGTATCCAGCTTCTTTTCCGTGAGCATAACGGTGGCCATTTCGCAAGCGGCGACAACGATATTGTTCGCAAAGTTGGTGCTGATGGTGCCCTTGAAGTTGATATGCTGTTCGCGGGTATCATTGTCGGTCCCGGACTCGGTTGCACTGAACGCAAGAGGATCAAGATTGGCGGTGTAGCCGGATTTATCCGTTTCGCCCAGGCTCTCAAAGTCCTTGAAGTAATCGTTGAACTTGTCCATAGCGCCCTTGATGGCGTTGGCGAGGACGTCCTTCTTCTCGATAAAGTCAGCGGTCAGGGTAATGGAACTATCAAAGGTATATTTCTCCCCGGCGGCGTAGGCGTTGCCGTTGGCATCCTTCCAGCTAACGAATTCGCTGTTTTCGGGGACATTTTCCTGCGGGAAAGCTTTGATTTCGAACTCGGAGCCCGCGGGTTTGGTATCTGTGTCCATAGTGACCGTCGTGCCGTCTTTCTCATACTGATAAGTGACGGTTATGTTGCTGGGGCCGGGCTCGGAGGGGGTATAGCCGCCGGAGGTCCGGTCGGGAACGACATAGGTCTTGTCAGTGATCTTTCTCCCGTTGACGGTCAGGCCGGCGCCGTTGGCGCCCTGGATGAACGTGGTGCCGGGGGCCGCGCCGGTGACGGTGACGTTGGGGACCATCACGTTGACCTTGGCGGTACCGCTGACGCCGCTCATGTCAACCTTGCCGCCCTTGCCGTAGAGCACCACGGGGAAGCCGTTGTACGCGCCGGTGAGCTTCACGTCCTTGGCCACGACCAGCGTGAACTTCTGGTCCTTGCCGGAGATTTCCTTGCCGCTGCCGTCCTTCGTTATGTACGCGCCGATGAGGTTGTCCAGGATGACGGCGAACTGCTGGCGCGCGGAGAGCATGGTGGGGGCCAGGCGCTCCTCGGTGACGCCCGCCACAGCGCCAAGGTTGTACATGGCGTTGATGGCCCGGAGGCTCCAGGGGTTGGTGGCCTTGAAGGCCTCGTAGTCCTCAAATTTGTTCTCGTTGATGGTGTCCTCCCCGGGGATGCCCAGGGCGCTGGCCACGGTGGTGATGATGGTCTGGCGGTCAACCGGCCTCTCCGGCTGCATGGTGCCGTCGCCATAGCCCAGGAAGACCCCGGCGGCCAGGGCCTTGGCGGCCGGCTCGTAATACCAGGTCCCCTCGGGGATGTCGGTGAAGCCGCTGAGGTCCGCCGCGTCCTCCAGATGCAGGAGGGCATTGAAGACCACCATGGCCTCGCCGCGCCGGAGCGTGGCGTCGGGCTTGAAGGTCCCGTCGGGGAAGCCGGCAAAGACGCCCTCGGCCGTCCAACGCTGGACGGCGTCCTTGCCGTAGGCGTTGTCTATGTCCGTGAAGCTGTCCGCGGCAAGTACCGTTGCCGGAACCAGCGCCAGGACCATAGCCAGCGCCAGGAGAATGGATAATGCTTTTTTCACGCTGTTACACTCCTTTTTTGATTCCATTATTTTTTTGCCGCCCGCCGTTATGCGCGGCAGGGGACGGCGCGCGGCGAGACTGCGGCTTGTCCGGACGCGCGTCCAGGCGCGCCGCGGCCGTTGTTCACGCCGGAGGCAGGTGCTTCGTCCGCCACTCCCGCGCGCGGGCGCGGTACCACCCGTGCGCGGTCATGACGGAACCCGAAAGGAGAATGTGAGACGATGAAGGCGTCTCATCCCGAGGCTCCGCAGTCAAAGCCCCGGGATCAAACGTTTTCATCACAATCTAATACGATTGTC